>ONDB01000198.1 GCA_900316485.1 uncultured Eubacteriales bacterium | reverse complement strand
CAGGAGCTTGTTTGTTCCTGCGGCACCAAATTAAAGCCCGGCGCTAAGTTCTGCCCCGTTTGCGGAAACAAGGCAGGCGAAGCTCCGAAAGCTGATGAGAAAAAGCAGGAAGAGCCGAAAGAGCTGGTATGCTCCTGCGGCAACAAGCTTAAGCCGGACGCCAAGTTCTGCCCAGTCTGCGGAAAAAAGGCTGGCGAAATTTCCGCAGCACCTTCTGCTGCAGCCTCAAGCCTTGCAGATACAGCTCCTATACCTGCAGTTACAGCAGGTGCAGCTACCGTTGCCGCTCCCGCAGCAGCTAAAAAGCCTGTAGATAAGAAGCTTCTTGCAATTATCGGCGGAGCTGCCGCAGCTTTGATAATAATAATAGTTGTTATTGTCATAATAGTTGCAAATGCTACTCCGAAGATCACCCTTTCAGATTATATGAAGGTGGAATTCAAGGGCTACAACGGTTACGGAAGAATTGATTATGCTTTTGATTCTGATAAGTTCAGAAATGACTGGGAAGGCAAGCTGAAATACACTTCCGGCAACCAGTCTGAAATAGCAAGCCTTTTTGATTATTATACCGATCCTACCGAAATGGTGCTTTACTCTGTAAAATACAGCTATAACTTTGACAAGACAAGTGATCTCAAAAACGGCGACAAGGTAAAGCTTACGTGGGATATCAGCGAATCAAAGAAACAGAATCTTGAAAGATTTGTAAACTGCCAGATTGATATTTCTGAAAAAGAGTTATCAGTTGAGGGACTTGATGAAATAGGCTCATTCGATCCCTTTGACGGCTTTAATATTACATATACAGGCTACAACGGAAACGGCAGACCTGATTATACTTCCAAATATTCACTTTCCTACACCTTCGACAAAACAGAGGGTCTTAAGAATGGCGACAAGATCCATGTTTCCGTATCATCTCCCTATGGCGATGATCTTGCAACATACTGTGTAAGCAATATCGGTTCAGTTCCGTCAACCACCGGCAAGGATTTCACTGTTGAGGGACTTAAGGAAATGGGAACATTCGATCCCTTCGCTGATATCACAGTTGAATTTGAAGGCGTATCACCCAACGGTACTGCTAAGATCGTTAACAACAGCAGTAACAGTCTCAGATATGAGCTTGACAAGGAAGAAGGTCTCAAGGAAGGCGACAAGGTAACTGTTACCGTATCTGCTCCCTACGGCGAGGATCTTGACACTTACTGCTCAAACGAATTTGAAGCTAAGCCATCTTCTGACAAGAAGGAATATATTGTAAAGGGACTGGGTGTATATGTTGTCAAGATTGAAGAAATAGACGACACTACCCTGGCTGCACTCAAAAAGGAAAGCGAAGATACACTCAAATCCCAGATCACCGGTGACGGCGAGCATCTTGAAAAACTTGAGTATCAGGGCATCATCCTTCTCAACCTCAAGGATAACAAGGAATCAAACGGTTCCTACAGCGCATCTTCCAACCACGATCATATGATCAACCTTGTATACAAGGTAACAGTAAGATGCCAGAATTACGACAAGAAATCGGTAGACTACACCTACTGGACAACCTGCCGCTTCAACGATATGACCAAGCTTGAGGACGGCACCTGCAAGGTAGATACAAACGAAGTAGTTGTTCCCTCAGAAACAGTAAGACCTGAAAATGCAGGCTACTACTACTACGGATATGAAAACTACACTTCACTTTTCGCTAAGGTAGTTACAGCTCTTCTGAGCGATTACACCTACGAAACAGATATCAACAAGTCAAATCCAGGTCAGTCTTCTCAGGCAAGCCAGCCTGAAGCATCTGCTGAGGCAAGCAAGCAGGAGTCATCAGCCGAGGCAAGCAAGCAGGAATCTTCTGCTGAAGCAAGCAAACAGGAATCTTCTGTTGCTGAATCCTCAAAAGAAGAATCAAAGGCGGCTTAAAATCAGGCTGCATAAAAAAGGAACTGGCGCATAAGAACGATGCACCAGACCTGAAAATTATAAAAAAAGCCGATGAATCATCAGGTTCATCGGCTTTTTCATTTACCCCTTGCCGATGGATCGAAGCAAAGAAAATTCACACTCCCCGAAGTGATCCGAGGATACTGACCGTTGAACAGGCAGGCGTAACTTCTGCGGATCAATAACAGTCATTATAAGTTTTTTCTCTGATATAATTAAATATTAATAAATTATTAATCTTTATACGCTGTGGGCTTTATACACTTGATTTTGTCAGCCTATGTGTTATAATTTTATCAAAGAGAACATAGTTAGTTAATATATATTCTAAGATTATACTTATCTTGACCGGACAAACGCAGCTGATACTGTCTTTCGTCTGTAAATTAAAAAGGGAGAAGAGTAAAAACATGGTTTCAAAGAATCTGACAATTCCGTATATTCTGGGCTTTCATCTTAGACCGGCTTCGTATTTTTCCGGAGTAATGGAAAAGTATCCGTGTGATGTCAAAATTAATTTCAACGGCAACTGCTTCAATGCAAAAAGCACTCTTCAGATAATGGCAGCCTGCATCAAATGCGGAAGTACCATCGAGCTTGTCTGCGACGGCGAACAGGAAAACGAGGCTCTCAGCGAAGGTACAAAAATAATCGAGGAAGCCCTCGGAGATTGATCAATGTGGGTATTCATTCTGTCTGATGAGATAATTCTGCCCCTGTTCCTGCGGCGAATAAAACATTGACATCCGGCAGTCGGTCTGCCCCATAAGAGCAATGCACAATAAATGATGCAAGTATTAAACAGCCGGTGAATTTTGGTTCATCGGCTGTTGATTTTTTCCTGGTACATCCGGGTTTATTTTCTGTATTTATCATAAATTCAAAAAATTATATAAAATCACTCCGAAATCCTATAGTATTTTGTTTTATTTTGTGCTATAATCATAGTGGTGCATCCCTGAAGGCAGCATTTCATATTGTGCGCAGGGATATTTTATACTTTATATTGATAAGGAGCGGTTAATATGCAAAATATATGGCACGATCTGGATTCCTCCAGAATAACCCCCGAGGATTTTATGTGTGTTATCGAGATCCCAAAGGGAAGTAAGGCAAAGTATGAGCTTGACAAGCAGAGCGGTCTGCTGAAGCTTGACAGAATCCTCTATACTTCTACCCACTACCCGGCAAACTACGGCTTTATTCCCCGCACCTATGCAGATGATCTGGATCCTCTGGATGTTCTGGTTCTCTGCTCTGAGGTCATCTATCCCCTGACCCTTGTACAGTGCTATCCTATCGGCTACATTACTATGCTTGACAACGGCAGAAATGATTACAAGATTATTGCTATTCCTCTGAATGATCCTACATACAATACATACACCGACATTCATGAGCTTCCCAAGCATATTTTTGACGAAATGATCCATTTCTTCTCTGTATACAAGGCCCTTGAAAACAAGGAAACCGTTGTAGATGAGGTAAGAGGCAGAGATGAGGCTGTGGAGATCATCAAGGAATCAATAGAAAACTACAGAGAAAAATTCGGAAATATCTGATTATTTACCTGTCAGGCTATCGGCTTATCCGGTGATCTTCGCCGGATAGCCGTGTTGCATTTTTATTACTGTTCCCGGTCATACTTCCACCCGGTAAACCGTATTTCACCGGGAGCATTTTATGAAAGGAAAAAATATGAAAAAAGGCAACAAGGAAAAAGAAACAACCAAAGCAGAACCGAAGTACCCGAATATGGGCGACAAGGTTCAGAAAAAGAAAAAACCAATAAAAAAGAAAAGAAAAAAACTGCTGAAAACCCCGTCACATATTATCAGGCTTGTTATGGTCTGGATGTATGTGATCCTTATATTTTTACTGTCTACCTCCTATTTTACAACTACCCTTTATATAAAGGATGATCTGACTATAGGATATGATCTTTCAAATGCCACTCTGACATATGCTGATCAGAAACAGGTTGATAATGCTGCTGACGAGCTTGAAAAGGCTCTCTCTGAGCTTAAGAAAAACGGCGAGAAAAGCCTTCAGAGTCAGAATTCCTCCATCGCAATGTCAACAGCCAGCTTTGACTGGAAATACCATATTGCCAGAGGTATCAACACCGAAAGAATCACAGAGCTTATAAACAAGTCAAAGGCTCTTGACAGAACTATCTATACTGAAAAAACTGTAAAGGCTGTAAATGATGCCACACTCAAAGCACAGTATGTTCTTTGCGCTACCGTTACGATTTCACAGTCCGCTTTGCAGATCGTACTGGGCGGAGCTGTGAACAATACCTCTCAGGAACAGCTTGCAGGCATTATCGTATCGGGAATAATGATGCTGGTGCTTGTTATCCTTCCTGTGGTCGGTTTCTTTATTGCCACCTTCGATAAAAGACGTCACATCAAGAATGTATACACCATTCTCTGCTGTCTTACCTGTATAACTCTTATAATGACAGCTGTTTATCCCTCTATAGGCATAGGCGCTGTTGCTTCCGTTATTCTTTATATAATACTGTTCTTCCTGACAGCTGCCAGCATATATGCCATTCAGCAGGAAAGATATATAATCGCTCATCCTGAGCTTGAAGCTGAATTCACACAGAAGCATCCCCATTTTGTAAAGGCGCTTATTAATTTCAAGGCCTTGTCCCTTACGGAAAAAGTGGAAAAGCAGGAGGCTGAGGAAAAACAGAAGGAACTGGACAAGAAAAAGAATAAAAAGAAAAAATAATCTTTTGTGATGCAGTCACTGAATTATTAATTTTATACGGTTATAATAAATACATAAGGTGAACCTGATACGGACACCGAAATAACATATCAAGGAGAGATTATTATGCCTATAGAATTAACTGCAGAAAACTTTGAAAATGAGGTTCTCAGATCCGATAAGCCTGTTTTAGTAGATTTCTGGGCTGCCTGGTGCGGTCCCTGCCGTATGCTTTCCCCCGTTGTTGACGAGGTCGCTGAGGAAAACCCCGGCATCAAGGTCGGCAAGGTGAATGTGGATGAACAGGGTCAGCTTGCAATGCAATTCGGTATCATGAGCATACCTACGCTTATGCTCTTCAGGAACGGCAAGAATGTTGATACATCTGTAGGAGTCGTTCCCAAAGCAGAAATACTGAAGATGATTAATAAATAATAATATTTCAAAGCCGCTGAGGGCTGTAAAGAAGCTGTTTTTATGCTTTCTTTACAGCCCTTTTCTATATTTCCTGAGCTGATTTGCGGCCTTCTGAAAAAATTTTT
>ONDB01000197.1 GCA_900316485.1 uncultured Eubacteriales bacterium | reverse complement strand
TAGTCAACCTTAAAAAGTTTCCCTGGGCACCGCCATGCTTATTCAGCCTGAACCGCTGACGTCATTTCTGCTTTAAAACTCCCAGAATTATTTTACACATACCGGCGTGCCGCTTAACCCACAATTAACGTCTCAATACTTTGTTTTACCGTTTTCAGAGCAATATTGCAGCCATGGTCAGGGACAGATATTACGATAGCTCCAGACATTCAAAATATACCGGCAAATTCCTGTCATCAGCGTAAATCGCAAGTCTCAGAGCATCCGGAATAAGCTTTTTATCGCTGAACTCCGCTTTACATTCATGACGTACATTTTTTGCTCCCTTTGATATCAGGCACCGGGACATAATAAGACTTCTTCTTACAATATCAGCTGCATACGGACATACATATGTATCAGCTTCCTCTCCATTTTCCCCGATGACCCTGACAGATTCGACCCGTCCGCTGCTTATTGCCTTATCAAGGTCGTTCTGATCCTTTATCTCATCGGTATGTGCATCAGCTGCTGACATTGCAAGCTTATACTTCATTATGTTTTCAGCAGAAAATGGCGGCGATATATCCATCCGCTGATAAATTGATATTATCTGATTATCTATAAAGGTTATCGCTATTCCATGCTCGTCAAAATCAAGCTCACCGCAGATAATAAATGCGCTGTGTCCTTCATTCCTCTTGAATACGATCATTTCATCAAAGGCACAATGCTTCATCACCTCTGAATATTCGTCGGCATCACTCTCAAAATCATCTTTATAACTGCTTATTATCCTTTTGCAAAGTGCTCTGCAACCATCAACGTTCATTGCCGACAGTATATTCTCACAGCTTTCCATATCACTTTCATCAGCATGATTCATAACTCTGACGGGCATAAGACAGTCAAAAAGACCCCATTTGTAATCTCCTACGGTTTCAACATCTGAAAGAGAAGGATCAAAGGACGCAGTCTCCATATATTCTTTATATACCTCATTTATTCTCTTTTCAAGCCTGTGATACGCTTCCCAGGTGAAATCGCTGCAATAATAGTATCCGCCGGACAGAGCAGCAAACTCATAGTAATCAAAATAATATGGTCTGTTATAAATGCTGAAGCTTCGCATATCTCCGGCAGAGTAGTAATAACGGACAAATCTGATTATTTCGTATCTTAAATCCCCCTCCCTCAGCTCAGATCTACTGAATTTCTCAAGGAAGCTTACCGGGGACAGCTGCTCACCTGTAACCTGCTGTGCAGCCGCTTTTACATCCGGATTCTGAAGAAAGCTCTCATTAAAAAAACCGTTTTTCAGCAACCATGCAGCAAAATAAGCAGCCGGAGTCGCAGTATATACTGATATCCTCATATTATCATCGTAGGTCAATCCTCCCGGCTGATCTTTATTTTTATCAAAACGTTCGCAATATTGCATAAGCGCAATATCATTCACCGACTTTTTATCTTGTTGTGCCGGAGAATAGTTTCTGACAGACTGTATAGCTCTGTTATCCGCAGAAGGAGCATAATTCCTGACAGGCGGCAAGGGTCTGTTATCGGCTGCTGAGACGGAGTTCCTGCGTTTTTTGCGAAAAAATATTATCAGGATAGCTATAATAACATTGAATATAGAAAAAACAATTCCTGCACCAATATTTCCATCCATAAGAAATAATATATTCAGAACCAATAATACAGCATACACCTTCATAAAAAAGCCGGTAATAAGTGGGGACTTCTCACCTTTCCCCACTCTTGCATACTGATTGGCTGAAATAACTATCATCCATATTCCCAGAAGTAAAAAACCTGCACTGTAACTGATAGGTACGCTGCCGCTGGATGTTAACGAGATAGGAACATTAATAACCCACATAATCACCCAGAAGCCTTCAGCTGCCATTAATAATACTAATACCGCTTTACGTACAGCTATCCAAGCATTTTTCATCCTGATACATCTCCTTTACAACCATACCCCTCAGCATCCGCCAAGGGGTATTAGTTTTCATCAGCTTTTATTTTTTATCGCTTTGCTTATCATTTTCATCAGAAGCTATCGGATTTCCTTTTTCTTCCGTCTCAGGTTCTTCGTTCTTCTGAGGATCAGTCTGTTGGTTTTCCTCTGTGACCTTTTCGGCATCAGCTGCATCCTCTTCGTAATCTTCAAGAAGTTCCTCAGTATAATAATCTGTTTCTATATCAGAAAGCTCATCATCCTCGATATATGCCATATATACACTGCGTCTCTTT
>ONDB01000196.1 GCA_900316485.1 uncultured Eubacteriales bacterium | reverse complement strand
TTCAACGCCAGTTCCTTCGGGTGCTGCGAAAGCAGCTGTTGTTCCTATCGTGCCTGCAAGGGCAAGAACCAGCATAAGTGTAATGATTTTTTTCATAGTGTTTCCTCCTGAAATATTGTTTTTATTTTATACGGTGAGGCTGCTGTGCAGTCCGCCGCATAATTGCATTTTTGGTGGCTGTTTTCAGCCTTGTTTTGAAAAACTGCGGCTGCCTTTTGTGGTTTCCATAAAATCTTCCCAGATGATACTTCCGTCATCCGTAAATTCTATCCTTCCGCCGCCTGAAGTGTACTTTGTATCTCTTGATTTTTCAGTACCGTTTTTGTCGTATGTAACAGCGGATTTCTCCGCATCGCTGTAATTGATGTGTCCTTTGCCGAGGTAGCCTGTCATTTTCCATTCAAAGGACTGCCCGTCTGTTATTTCTGACTTTACAGTAAAGGAAAATAAGCCGTCATCAGACCTTTGGACTGTCATTGTGTAGTCTTCATTTCCGTATGTTCCGGTGATGCTTTTTTCATCGACCTGAACTGCAAAGTCGCTTTCGGTTACTGCAACAAGCTTTTCGCTTTCTTTATCAACGAGCTTTTCATCCTCTGCCTGAGAACAGCCTGCACAGGCAAGCAGACAAAGGGCTGTGCACAGAGTCGTTGCGATCACTCTTCTCATTATCTCACATCCTATCTTGTTGCTATGATATAATCTGTCATTTCTTCCGGGCTGACGGCATCATCATTGCTGTTGATCCTGATCGTATATGTAAAGCCGTTATCGCTCCAGCTTGCAAGCTGAACTTTTCCGCCATCACCCTTAAAGGTAACATTCATACCGTTTATTTCCTTTTCGTATGATTCTCCGAAATTATCTTCTTCCGATCCGTTTTCCTTTTCCGATCCATATTCCTTCCTGATCGTTCCGATATCGGAAAAAACGACCTCTATACTGTCGGGTGTTGTGTGCCTTTCTGTTTCCGGGCAGCCGCATAATCTGTCTGTGCAGACAAAATCAAACTCTGCCGACTGCTCTGACGCCTCCGACACATCCGAAACGGTACTACTTTCCGTTGGCTGTGGGTTTTCTGTTTTCACAGGATGATTGAATATTATAAGCACTGCTGTCAGAATGAGCAGTACCGCTATTCCGGCGACAGCTATTATTTTTTTCTTCATCGTGACACTCTCCCGATCAATAGTTTTCAAGGGAATAGATGTATTCCTCAGCCCATTCGTACTGGGTCATAAATTCTCCCTTATAGCTTCTTTCTTCTTCAGCCTGTCCTGTAAGATAATCATAATAGTCGCACCTCAGCAGAGAAGTATCGACAGAATATGAATTGACATTCTGTATCAGAAGTTCATCAAGACCATAGTTGTTCAGGTCTTTTTTCAGTGCTGAAACAATCTTGCGAAAATAGGAATAATTCTTATCTATATCATTTGATTCGTCAAAAACATAGGAACAGATGTCTCCTCTTGTGGCAGAAGCCCCTTTGAGACAGATAAGATATGCCAAAAGCTCCTTTTCCTTCTGCCTTTTCAGTACAATGGGTTTTCCGTCAACAAATATCTCAAAATGACCGAAGCATCTGACATCCAGCCGCTTTTTTGTATCCTTTATCGGATTTCTGAGATTCTGAAGCACCTCACGCATTTCGTTTTCCATAACAGGTTTAAGAAGATAACCGCTCACGAAAAGCTTCAGGGCATCAAGTGCATACTGACTATATGCAGTAACCATAATTATATTTGTTTCGGGCGAAGCTCTTTTTATATTTTGCGCAAGGGCAAGTCCGTTTTTTCCGGGCATCTGAATATCTAAAAAGGCTATATCTATCCGGTTATCTCCGATTACACTCATTGCCGAATCGTAATCCTCTGCGAAAAACAATTTTGTTTTTTTATCCGGAATTATACGCTCCAGAACCTCTTCAATTTCTATTCTTGCGTACTCTTCATCATCTGCTATAAGTATGTTCATATTTCCACATCCGTTCCGGGTATAGTTATTATCACCTTAGTGCCCTTACCCTGTGAGCTTTCTATATAAATATCTCCGCCGCACAT
>ONDB01000195.1 GCA_900316485.1 uncultured Eubacteriales bacterium | reverse complement strand
TATCTTCATATGGGTACAGGAAATTATAACGATATTACAGCCAGATTCTATACGGATATAGGAATGTTTACCTGCGATGAGCAGTTTGGCGAGGACGCTTCATCCCTGTTCAATGTTATCACAGGCTACAGCACTCCGCCCGTTTACAATAAGATGAAGGTAGCACCTACAGGGCTGAGAGATTTCTTTGAGCAGATGATAAGAAATGAAACAGAAAATGCCCTTGCTGGTCTTCCTTCCGGAATTATCGCAAAGGTCAATTCCCTTGTTGATCCTGCAATTATCAGGCTGCTTTATGATGCTTCAAAAGCCGGCGTAAAAATAACGCTTATAGTCAGGGGTATCTGCTGTCTCGTTCCCGGAGTAAAGGGAATAAGTGAAAATATTACAGTTCGCAGTATTGTGGGTCAGCTTCTTGAGCACAGCCGTATCTTTATTTTTGAAAACGGCGGCAATAAAAAGATCTACATGGGTTCTGCCGACTGGATGCAGAGAAATCTGGATAAGAGAGTGGAGCTTGTATTCCCCATAGAAGATCCTGATCTAATAGACAGAAGCTTTACAATTATTGAAACGATACTGCGTGATGTTCTGAATACTAGACTGCAGCAGCCGGATACATCGTATGAGCTTCTCGACCGAAGAGGGAAAAAGCCTCATAACAGTCAGAGAGAATTCTCAGAAATGGCAAATAAGGCTCTTTCTGCAAAAATGACGGTAGTAAGCGAAGAAAACCGCTTCAAACCTATGACAGGAAGCTCTCACGAGGAATAATTATAAATTGTTATTGCAAGGAGATTTGATGTCATTGTGACGGAAAGGCTCATTTGCAATCGTATATAAATTAATCAGAAAAGGATGTGTTCACATGAAAAGAGTAGGTATTCTTACCAGCGGAGGAGATTGTCAGGGTCTGAACTCTGCCATCAGAGGTCTTGCAAAGGGACTTTATTTCCACTATGGCAAAAAAGTTGAGATTTACGGTATTGCAGACGGTTACCGTGGTCTTATAAACGGGGAATATAAGCTTATGCAGCCTGAGGATTTTTCAGGTATTCTCACAAGAGGCGGCACTATCCTCGGAACATCCCGTCAGCCCTTCAAGCAGATGAGAATAATTGATGAAGCTACAAATGTAGATAAGGTTGCAGCAATGAAAAAGACCTATGCAGATCTTAAGCTTGATTGTCTTGTAGTACTCGGCGGAAACGGTACCCATAAGAGTGCAAATATGCTTTCCGAAGAAGGTCTTAATGTAGTATCAATGCCGAAAACCATTGACAACGATATCTGGGGTACCGACGTGACCTTTGGTTTCCAGAGCGCAGTAGATATAGCTACTCAGGTAATAGACTGCATCCATACAACAGCCACATCCCACGGACGTGTATTCATAGTTGAATGTATGGGACATAAAGCAGGCTGGCTTACACTTCACGCTGGTATAGCAGGCGGCGCTGATGTTATTCTTATTCCCGAGATTCCCTATGATATTGAAAAGGTTATCGACACAGTAAAGAGCAGAACAAAGAACGGCAAGGGCTTTTCGATACTTGCAGTTGCAGAGGGTGCTATCTCAAAGGATATTGCATCACTTCCGAAGAAGAAAAAGAAGGAAGCTATTGCAAATCTTATGTATCCGTCAATCTCATATAAGATTGCACATGAAATAGAAGAGGCAACGGGTCAGGAAACAAGAGTTACAGTACCCGGTCATTTCCAGAGAGGCGGCAGCCCGGATGCATATGACAGGTTTATAACTACACGCTATGGTGCAGCCTGTGCACAGCTTATCATCAATGAGAAATATGGTTATATGACAGCGCTTGTAAACGGCGAGGTAGTACCCGTTCCTCTTTCAGAGGTAGCCGGAAAGCTCAAGGGCGTACCGGTTGACAGTCCCATTATCAGAGATGCCAAGAATATAGGCATAACCTTTGGTGACTGATAAATTAATCAGGAGGAAGTATAATGTCAGAAGAAAGCAAGATAGGAGTCAATAATGAACTTATGAGGGAGAGAAAACGCTGGTTGTTTTTCGGTATTCCCTGGACTTTTACGAAATATATTCTCACAGAAAAGAAAATAATCATTGAATCTGGACTTTTTAACAGCTCTGAAAATGAAATACTCATGTACCGTGTAACCGATATGACACTGACTAGAAATCTATTTCAGAAGATTTTCAAGCTTGGCACTGTTACCGTATATGCTCATGACAAAACGAATCCAACACTGGAAGTCAAGAATATAAAGAATCCGAAGCTTTTCAAGGAAACTCTTTCCGAAGCAGTTGAAAAGGACAGACTCAGGATGAAGATGCGTCAGAGTGAGATCGTCGATGATATGCATGGCTTCCACGAGGATTTGGATGATCCGAATTTTTTTGAATGATAAGTGACGCCGTCCTGTTATTTCCGGACCGATGAAATTTCCAGCGGGAGGGATGTATATGAAAACGAAAATTGATAAGGCTTTAATACTCCGGGAGGCATGGCATATAGTCTGTATAGTTTTTGCCGGAGCAATCTACGGCTTTTCTATAAACAATTTTCTGCACGGTTCAGGATTGCTTTCGGGCGGTTTTACCGGTATTTCCCTTCTCGGACAGAATGCACTCAAGCAATTTGCAGGAATAGATCTCCCGCTCAGTGCAATATATATTCCGCTAAATGCAGTGCCGGCAATTCTTGCATTCAGATTTATCGGCAAAAGATTTACTGTATATTCGCTGATAATGATAGTGCTGTCCTCTACCTTTGCAGATATCATCCCTAATTTTCACCTGACAAATGATATTCTTCTGTGCGCTGTTTTCGGCGGAATTATCAATGGTACTGCTATAGCTATATGCCTTCTCAGCAATGCAACCAGCGGCGGAGCTGATTTTATTTCGATTTTCATTTCCGAAAAATACGGCAAGGATGCATGGAATTATATTTTTGCAGGTAATGTGGTTGTTCTTGTATGTTCCGGCATTCTTTTCGGCTGGAGGGGAGCAATGTATTCTATTATTCTCCAGTTCTGCTCCACAATGGTTATACAGATGCTTTATAAGCGCTACCAGAAGCAGACTATGCTTATTATTACCGAGAAGCCCCAGAAGGTATATGAGGCAATAAAGGATAATACAAATCACGACGGTACCCTTTTTAAGGGCGTGGGACTTTATAAGGGTAAAGAACGCAATATGATATACTCTGTTGTTTCTTCAGATGAGATTCGCAGGGTAGTAGCTCTTATCAAACATATTGACCCCGGTGCTTTCATCAATATAGTAAAATCAGAGGAAGTGAGGGGTAATTTCTACCGCAGACCAAACAATTAATCAAAATCAGTCACGGGGACATCGCCGCAGGCTTGAATTTTTCTGCATGCGGCAATGTTCCTGGGTAATTTAATAAAAGAATGGAAAAGGAATTATGATCGAAGTAGATAAGTTAAGGAAAGAATTTAAAAAGGTTGAAAAAGATCAGGGGCTTCTCGGAAGTATAAAAGGCCTGCTGCGGCCGAAATATGAGATTATTGCCGCAGTAGATAATGTCAGCTTTAATGTGCCGGAGGGAGAAATACTCGGTTTTATAGGACCAAATGGTGCAGGAAAATCTACAGTAATAAAAATGCTGACCGGAATACTGACACCAACCTCCGGAAAATGTACTATAAACGGCAGGGACCCTGTGGCAGACCGAAAAAAATACGTCAAGGATATCGGCGTTGTTTTTGGTCAGCGCACACAGCTGTGGTGGGATCTGCCTTTGCGTGAAACATACGGTGTTCTCAAGGAGATATATGAGGTTGATGACGAAGCGTATAAAAAGAAAATGAGTTTTCTTAATGAGGTGTTGGAGCTTGACGGCTTTATAACCAGCCCTGTGCGTACCCTGTCTCTCGGACAGCGCATGAGGGCTGATATAGCGGCATCTCTTCTGCACAGCCCGAAGGTGCTCTTTCTTGACGAGCCTACCATCGGGCTTGATGTGGTTGTAAAGAATAACATACGTAATGCGATTCAGGAAATCAATAAGACAGAGCATACCACCGTTATTCTTACAACCCACGATATAAGTGATATCGAGCTTCTGTGTGACAGGATAGTAATGATAGATAAGGGTAAAAAGGTTTATGACGGTTCACTGGAGGATATGAAGATAAAATACGGTGTAATGCGTGAAATATGCTTCGTGCCGGAAAACAGCGAAAGCTTTTCTGACAAAAGCTTCAAAGCCGGACTTGACCTTTCAGGAGAAGATCTGACAATAGAGAAGGAACACGGCAAATACAGGATACGCTTTAACAGTGATAAAATTTCAACAAAGGATATGCTTAGCTATACTCTTGCAAATACGGAGGCAAAGGATATCTCTGTAGGTGATGCGGATATAGAGGAAATTATCCGCAGACTGTACAAAAGCGGAATAAAATAAAAAAGGAGAATCATAATGGGCAGAGTATTACGGCTGTATTTCCCGTTTACAAGGGCAAGTATACAGTCAAGTCTTATGTATAGCTTGAATATGATATTTTTCTCTCTGAGTGAGCTTCTTTACTGTTTTGTAATGTACTATCTCTGGAAGGCAGTATTTGAATCCTCGGGAGGATCAGATTTCATGGGTTTTGATATGCAGGATATGGTGCTGTATCTTTTTATCACCAACGTTACCGCATATCTGACAATGAGTGATGCTGATAATACAATTGCAGATGAAATAAAGGACGGCAGTATTTCCATGCGGCTTCTGAAACCGGTGAGCTTCAGTATGAGCGTTCTTTTCAAGGATATTGCAGGCCCTATAGTAATGTTCTGTATGGTATTCGTACCTATGACGGCATGTGTTGAAATATACAGGGCAGTTACAGTAGGGGCTGTTATGTTCAATATAGTTAATTTTGCATTGTATCTTGTCAGCGCTGTAATGGCATATCTGATATCGTTCTTTATGAATATGTGTTTTGGCTTTCTGGCATTTTATACTACAAATCTCTGGGGAATGGGAATGTTCAAAAAGATTGTGCTGAAATTTCTTTCAGGCGCAGTTATTCCTCTTGCATTTCTGCCTGATTTGCTGAGGAATATTCTGTCCTTTCTGCCATTTGCATCCCTGAGCTATATACCTGTAATGATATATATGGGAAAATACAGCACTTCAGAGCTGGTGTTCAATATGTGTCTACAGCTTGCCTGGGTTGCAGTGCTTGCGCTTCTGAGCCGATTGGTATGGAAGAGTGCAATTAAAAAGCTGAGCGTGCAGGGGGGATGAGCGATGAAGAGACTGCTTAAAATATACCGCATGATGCTCTCGCAGAATATAAAAGCCCTGATGGAATATCGCATAGATTTTATTATCGGAGCATTGAGTTTTATGATAGATCAGGCGGTAGGAATAGGATTTATATTTATTATCTTTTACCAGATACCACAGCTTGGCGGATTTACGCTTGACCAGATAGTTTTTATATATGGCTTTTCCCTGATACCCAAAGGACTCGACCATATGTTTACGGATAACCTCTGGAATGTAGGTTACTTTATCGTGCAGAAGGGTCAGTTTGATAAATACCTGACACGGCCTATCAGTCCGCTTTTCCACGTAATAGCTGAAAAGTTCCAGATAGATGCAGCAGGCGAGCTTATTATGGGAATAGTGCTTGTGTGCATATCTGCAGGAAGTGCAGGAGTGAGATTCACCTGGTATAATGTGCTTCTATTTATTGTTGCGGTTATTTTCGCATCAATGATATATACTGCAATTAAACTTGGTACAGCGGCGCTTGCATTTCGTATAAAAGTAAGCGGCCAGATAATTCAGGTATTCTATATGACAAATGAATTTGCAAAATACCCTGCTGTAATTTACGGCAACGTAATAAAATTCATCATTACATATGTTGTTCCCTTTGCATTCACAGGATATTATCCGTGCGTGTATTTCATGACAGGAGAGAATCCACTGTTCAATATCGGAGGACTTGTAGTTATTTCCGGATTGCTTACATTTATTGCTCTGATTATCTGGCAGACCGGACTTAAAGCATATGAAAGTGCCGGAAGCTGAAGGTTTTGTCGAGAAGCATTAAGAGCGTAACGCAGTGAAGCAACACCGGTGCGTCGGGGGTCCAGCACCACGCAGGCGGCTCGCTGGCACTGGCGGGTGGGTTGACGAAACAGGCAAAAAGGAATATAATTAGTGAGAAGATTAAAAATGCGTAAATTCTGATGCCTGTAGATAGTTAATTCAGGACTGTACTGTCTTACGGCATGAAATTACCGCAGTGTATTAAAGTGAGGAATAGAAATGGATAATAAACTTAAGAGTTTTTTTGACAGTATCAGTGGCAAAAAGATAGCACTCTGCGGAATCGGCGGCAGTAATCTTCCGCTGATCAAGCTTTTTAAGAAATATGGTGCAGAGATAATAGCCTGTGATAAACGTGACCGTGAGGCGCTTGGAGAGAATGCAGATCTTGCAGAGCAGTACGGTGCAGAGTTAAATCTCGGTGAGGGATATCTTACTGATCTTGATGCTGATATTATTTTCCGTACACCCGGAATGAGATTCTATATGGATGAGCTTAACAGCGCAAGGGAAAAGGGTGTTGTTGTAACAAGCGAAATGGAAGTCTTTTTCGATTTGTGCCCGTGTAAGATAATTGCTGTTACAGGAAGTGACGGAAAAACGACTACAACAACTATAATTTCAGAAATACTCAAGGCAAAGGGTTATACTGTTCACCTGGGCGGAAATATAGGCAGACCGCTGCTTCCGGATATAGAAATGATCGATCCCGGTGATGTAGCAGTTGTAGAGCTTTCAAGCTTCCAGCTTATCTCCATGCGTAAAAGTCCTGATATAGCCGTAGTAACAAACCTTGCGCCCAACCATCTGGATATTCATAAGGATATGCAGGAATATATTGATTCAAAGAAAAATATAGTTCAGCATCAGAATGCATTCGGCAGAGCTGTTCTTAATCTTGACAATGAGATTTCCCTGTCCTTCAGGGAAGAAGCAAGGGGCAGGGTATACCTTTTTTCACGCCGCAGTGAGGTTGAGAATGGCGCATACATGGCTCAGGACGGCACAATCTATATGAATGAATACGGAAATAAGACCGAAATAATGAAGGCTTATGAGATAAAGATTCCCGGACTTCATAATATCGAGAATTATCTTTCTGCAATTTGTGCTGTCTGGGGAATGGCAGATGCGGAAACTATCAGACAGGTTGCAATGAGCTTCGGCGGAGTTGAACACAGAGCCGAGCTTGTAAGAGTGCTTGACGGAGTAAGCTATTATAATGACGCTATAGGAACAAGCCCCACCAGAACGGTAAAGGGTACTCTTTCACTTTACGACAGAAAGATAATCCTGATATCAGGCGGCTATGATAAAAAGATTCCCTACGATGAAATGGGCAAGGTGGTACCGGAAAAAGTAAAGACACTTATTCTATTCGGCGCTACTGCGGATAAAATAGAAGCAGCAACAAAGGCAGCGCCCGATTATCATGAAGGCAATCCTGTAATAATCAGAGTAAATAATATGGAGGAGGCTGTTGCCGCTGCAAGAGAAAATGCAGTAAGCGGAGATATCGTTTCCATGTCACCGGCAAGCGCAAGCTTTGATATGTATAAGAATTTTGCTGAAAAAGGTCTGCATTTCAAAAGGCTTGTAAATGAAATGAAATAATATATTCAGTTTACCTGCTATTGATTAAAACTGATTCAACCAGTGTTGATCTGATAACAGGCAGAAAGAATGAATAAATAATAAGAGATGATAAGATAGGGTTAGTTTTTTGTTTAGATGTTTATCAGTCAGGAGTGGCTAACTATGAATTATAAAAAAGATGACGGTTTATATCATGGATATGATTCCAACGACAGCTTCTACAATGGTAATAGTTCTGATGATGGATTTTATCATGGCTATAATAATGACGAATTCCAATCCCAGGACAGTAACCCGGGTTTTTCAGATGAATATACAGATAGGCAGTCAGTATACAGCGGTACTGATCCGTCTCCCTTTTATGACAGCTCAAAAGCAAGTGATGCCAGCTCAGAGATGAACAGGCTTATGTGGAATTACAGGGAATCTCATAATATCGGGAAATATGAAAGAGAAAAGCCGAATTCTTTTATGGGAGCAATGGCAAACTCTACAAGAATAAGAAATGAGTATCAGGCTGAACAGCTTGAACGTGCGTTTACACCTCCTGATAAAATTGCTGAGGGAATAAAGGATCCTGAAACGATGAAAGCTGTCTTTCCCGGAGCAAGAGTAGCGACTGCATCTGATGCTATGGGAAAATTTCTGATGATCCTTATTCTGAGCATCATAGTTTCTATAGCAACTCTGACTCCATGTATTACCACTACTATTCAGGCTCAGAGAACACAGGCAAATATGGCATACTATGTTCCGGTAAAGGGAGTATCAAAGCCTGTGACAAAAACTATAGAAAGAGGCATGATCTTCCGTCCGAGACGAGAATATTATGCGGTCAGCTATACATATGAATATGAGGGAGAAAAATACAAAGGCTCCACAAGTCTTACTCCTTCTATGGCAGACGAGCTGGGACTCGCAAGGGAGATAAGCTTCAGCTCTTACAAAATACCGGATAAGGAAATAACGGTTTATGTAAATCCGGATAATCCGGAAAAATCAATGCTTTGCCAGACGGAATATCCGGCATTCTGGAGATGGCTTATTCCGATTTTGCCGTTAGGCCTGATAATATATGATATTAAATTCATGCTTGATTGTTATCACGGCAGGAGAATGGTATATTTCTCAAAGGGTATGAAGCGCTATAAGAAGATATGATGCATCAGTTTGCAGGATGAAGTTTAATCAGGAAATAATAAACGGCAGTTTGTCTGCTGTAAAGATTCGGGTTCGGCTTTACGCTGGACCCGTTTTATTGGAGGTATTATGAAAACTAAAAAGATATTGCAAAAGCTATGTACTGACTGCGGTGTTTCAGGCAGAGAAGGAGAAATGCTGGATATTATCCGGGAATTGTCAGAAAAATATGCATATGACGTAAGACAGCTTCCCACAGGTACGATAGTAGCATCAGTTGGTGATAAAAACGCAAAGCATCATGTAATGCTTGATGCACATATTGACAGGATAGGACTTGTTGTCACTTATATTAATGAAGACGGCTTTTTAAAGGCAGAGCCTGTAGGCGGAATGGACCTGAGAGCACTTGCAGGAACGGCAGTAACAGTTCAGGGCAGGGAAGAAGTAACGGGAATAATCTGTACACTGCCTCCGCATCTTATCAAAAAAGAGGAGGGCATGACCCGGGATAAGATATGGATTGATACAGGTCTTGCCCCTGAAAAGGTCAGTGAGCTTATAGGAATTGGTGATACAGCAATAGTAAAAAGCAGTTTCCGTGAGCTTCTTGGGGATAAAGTAGCTGTTTCCGGTTTAGATAACAGGGCCGGATGTGCTGTTATTCTCAAATGTACCCAGATTGTAAGCAGTAAGCTGAAAAATACAAGGCTTTCACTTGTTTTTTCATCTCAGGAAGAAACAAATGAAAGCGGAGCTTCCACAGCTGCGTTTTTGCTTGAACCGGATGAATCGATAATTGTTGATGTAGGCTTTGCAAAGCAGGAGGGAGTTCCGGCTTCCCTCAGCGGAGCAATTGGAAAGGGTCCGATAATCAGTATAGCTCCTGTGCTTTCAAGGACTGTAACCAACGGTCTTATTGAATCTGCGAAAAAACTGGGATCAGACTTTGATTATGAGGTTGACGGCTCAACAACAGGGACAAATGCAGACGGTGTAGCCATAACAAAAGGTGGAATTCCCTGTGCTGTTATATCTGTACCTGAGAAGAATATGCATACCCAGACAGAAATTGTGAGCCTTGAAGATATTGAAAACACTGCAAAAATAATAGCCGGATACCTGCTGGGAGGTGCTTCAAAATGAAGAATATGAAATTACTTGAAAAGCTTTGCACTGCCCATGGCATTTCAGGAGATGAAACTCAGGTAAGGGAGATTATACTCGAGGAAATAAAAGATTATGCAGATAATATCAAAATTGATTCGCTGGGAAATATTATTGCATTCAAAAAGGGCGCAGCCCGACCAAAGAGAAAACTTATGCTCAGCGCCCATATGGATGAGGTAGGCTTTATAGTAACGGATATTATGTCAAACGGCAGTCTGAAATTCGCCTGTGTGGGCGGAATAAATGACAGCGCTGTTTTCGCCAAGCAGGTTTTCGTAGGAAAGGACAGGCTTCCGGGAGTTGTAAGCTGTAAGCCGGTTCATCTGCTTAAGGCTGATGAAAAAGGCAAATGCCCGGGCACAGATGCCCTGACAATTGATATCGGAGCTGAAACCAGGGAGCAGGCGCTGAAATATGTCAGTCCCGGAGATAGTGTTGTATTTGACAGCATTTATGAAAACAAGGAGGGCAGGATAATCAGCAAGGCTATTGATGACCGCTTCGGCTGTTTTGTTCTGATAGAACTGCTTCGTTCAGAGCTTTCATACGATATGTATTTTGCATTCTGCGTACAGGAAGAAGTGGGACTTCGCGGTTCTGCAGCAGCAGCCTATAATATTGCCCCCGACAGTGCAATTGTTATTGAAGCGACTACGGCAGCAGATGTACCCGGCAGTGAAAATGAAATGAAGGTTTGCTCTCTGGGTAAAGGAGCTGTTGTTTCATTCATGGACAGAGCTACTATCTATGACAGGGAATATTATAATCTGGCAATGGAAACGGCAAAACAGAATGATATTCCTGCCCAGACCAAAACAATGATAGCCGGCGGAAATGATGCCGGAGCAATACACAAGGCAGTCGGTGGAGTCAGAACCATAGCTGTATCTGTTCCATGCCGGTACCTTCACGCAAATGCAAGCATGATAAGTACGGGTGATGCAGATGCAGTTGCAGAGCTTACAGCTTTGCTTGCAGAACGGATTTGTGAGCTATGATCTTACTTGTGGACGAAGAAAATAAGGCTGATTTTCTCAGCCTTTGCAGCGATATCAGTATTATGGCATGCCGGATAAGCTGCATTTATGAAAGCTATGGAGCTTATGACAGTCTTGCCCGTTTTCATATCCATTACGGGGAAAAGGGGCAGCCTGCGGCAATAATATCACAGTACGGAGGTATTGTAAGCATATATTGCCGCGAGCAATGGTGCAGTGACGAAATAGAAGGCTTTCTGCGGATGACAGGCTGCAGTTTTGCAGAATGTAACAGTCCTGTTTTATGCAGCAGTGCTTCCGGAGTAATAATGCGTCTTAGAAAAAAGCCGGAAATAACTGACGAAAGATTCATATATAATATGACTCAGCCGGATTACAGGTCAATATATAAACTTCTTTCATCCTGCAGCGGAGAAGGATTTGAAGTACCTTCATTTGAGGATTATCTCGTAGAGTTTTCTCATAGGTTCAGACATGGTACGGCAAGGTTCTGCTGTGTTGAAAAAGACGGGAAAATACTATCTTTTGCCATGACAGGGGCAATGAGTAAAAACTGTACTCTTATCGGTTCAGTCTGTACAGAGGAAAACAGCCGCCGCAGCCATATTGGTTCTGCCTGCCTTTCAAAGCTTATCAGCTCTCTTGACAGCAGGGAGATATTCATTATCCGTGCAAAAAAAGAGACCGAGGCATTTTATAAAAGCCTCGGCTTTGAAAACGATGGAAATTATTATTCATTTAATATGGATTGAGCAAGCATAAACAGCCGTTCAGATTATCTGCATTATCACAGCTGATAATATAAAGATATAGAACATAGGCGAAGAAAACAGACAGCTTAAAGCAGACCTATCCGACGGTCTGCTTTTTCCTTTTCTCAGAAGCAGTATGAAGGGA
The DNA here is from genome assembly GCA_900316485.1 of uncultured Eubacteriales bacterium. GTDB lineage: Bacteria > Bacillota > Clostridia > Oscillospirales > Acutalibacteraceae > UBA1213. Next base: position 13,417 of record ONDB01000195.1, on the reverse strand, counting down.
AGTGAAGCTGCGGCAAGTATCAGACCAGAGATACCAGTAATGTAGAAAATCTGATTTCCCATATCATCAGAAAATACCTGACCGGTATATAAAACCGCAACAGCCAGAAGATTATTTATCATATGAACAATTATGCAGGGTAAAAGCTTTCCGGTAATGGTGCGTACTATTCCCATCAAAACACCAGCAATAAATGCAAAGGCTATATTGTATATTCCGTTGTGTATCATTGCGAAAAGCAATGCAGATACTACAATTGAAAACCTTTTTCCGCAGATGCCGAGAACCGGAATAATAGTTCCCCTGAAAAGCAGCTCTTCAAACACCGCCGGAACAATTGCAGCTGCGGTTATTGTCAGTGCAGCATCCAGAGGAGATGAAAAGGAAAGGGAAGAGCTGGCAGGTGAGCTGCCTGAAAAATAAAGACGAAAAAGAGAAAAGAGAAAATTCAATCCTGTACAGCTGCCTACACCGAAACAAATAGCTGCAGCGGTATAAAGCTTTCTGGCTTTTCTGTATGTAACTCTCATACAGGAGCGTTTTATCAGCATAGGAAAGATCATTCCAAGAACAGAAGGAACAGAAAGCTTAAGAAAAGGGGGAATTTCGGTAACTCTGCCGAGATAAAGCATAATTGTCTGAACAGCGGCCATAATAACAAGAGCCATTGAGGCAGACAGCAGGGCGGTGTTGATATTATTTTTAATCTGAACCATATAGACCTCTGTAAACTGATGCAGAAATCAGTTATCCCTGTTCATCATTTTCTGTGCAGCAAAAAGAACAGCAGCTTTTCCGGAATGAAAATTAAGTCCGCCCTGCATCCATACTGCATACGGTTCACGCAAAGGAGCGTCTGCTGACAGTTCAATGGAAGAACCCAGGGTAAATGCACCTGCCGCCATGATTACCTTGCTGTCATATCCGGGCATATCCCAGGGTTCAGGAGTTACAAAGGAATCGATCGGAGATGCGGCTTGTATACCCTGACAGAAGGAGATAAGTCTTTCTTCATTTCCAAGCAATATTGCCTGTATGATATCTCCTCTTTCTTCATCAAAGCCCGGGGTAACTTCATAGCCGAGACTGCTGAAAAGTGCAGCAGCAAAAACAGCAGTTTTCAATGCTTCACCGGTAACATGCGGGGCATTGAATGTTCCCATGAAAAGCTCCCTGTTCTGACCGAGTGTACACCCTATTTCCTTGCCTGTTCCGGGAGTTGTCAGGCGATACGAGCAGGCTTCTACAAGGTTGTGACGCCCTGCAATATATCCTCCGGTAGGGGCGATACCTCCGCCCGGATTCTTTATGAGCGAGCCAGCCATCAGGTCGCAGTATTTACCCGGTGCAGTAAGCTCTGTATATTCGCCGTAGCAGTTATCGAGCATAACGATACAGTTCGGAGCAATGCTTTTTGCAAGCTCATAAATTTTTCTGATATCTTCATTAAGCAGTGTGGGACGCAGGCTGTAGCCCCTTGAGCGCTGTATGTAAACCATTTTAGTGTCGGGCTTTACTGTATTTCTTATTCCCTCATAGTCAATTCTGCCGTCGGGCAGAAGCTCGACCTGTTCATATTTTATTCCGAATTCTTTAAGAGAGCCGTTAGAATCTCCGTTGATGCCTATTACTCCCTGCAGTGTATCATAGGGTATACCTGTAACGCTGACCATAGTATCTCCGGGGCGAAGTACACCAAAAAGAGCGACAGTCAGAGTATGGGTACCGCTGGCAAAATTATGCCGAACCAGTGCATCTTCAGTTTCAAGAACCTCGGCATATATGCTGTCAAGCACATCACGACCACGGTCGCCGTAGCCATAGCCAGTAGATGCTGTAAAACAGCTTTCGCTTACCTTATTATTCTGGAAAGCACGAAGCATTTTAAGCTGGTTGTATTCGGTTATTTTATCTATCTTTGCAAGGTAGGGCTCAGCCCTTACAATAGCTTTTTCGCCAAGCTCAATTATTTCCTGGGACAATTCAAAAAAATCATTATTCATATTTTTCCATCATTCCTTTTTACAATATTATCTGTCATCCTGTATTATACCCCACAACCCCATAAATTGCAACCCACCGCGCGCCGCCAGCGAGCCGCCGGACCCGTAACGCGATGGCCAGCGTGACGCTGCACCCGTAATAGCGAATTAATTGGTCGCTGCAAGCTATAAAAGTTTCGTCCGGCTTTTCAAAGGCATTGGGGTCCAGGGGCTTTGCCCGAATTCCTCTTCCCCAGGGTGTCCGGTATATGAATTTACAGCAAAATGCTGAGAGTCAGCATTTCTTCGATTTTGTTGTATATGCTTTCAAGCTCCGTGATTGGCAGGGGATTTTTTCCTTTTCCTACTTCAACCGTAAATCCCGGTTTCTTCATGCTCTGACAGAACCAGTCCTTGAAGCCACCGCCGGATGCAAGCCCCTCTGGTTCTGAAAGACTATAGCCGCTGACTCTTGAAAGTGCCTGAGCCTGTTTCTGAGTTTTTATGTCAATGCTGCTGCCGTAGCCGTAATAGATTTCTTCTCCCTGGCTGTGGAAAGCAAGAACATGGTCAAATCTTCCTGCACGGCATAGGGAAGCTAGTGCCCTGCTTTCCGGTTCACTTTCGGGATATTCTCCGCCGAATCTGGTAGGTGACGGTGAAGTAATACCGCTGTCTGCCTCAAGCTGATGAAGCTTTTCCCAGCCGGCGTCAAAATTATGATTGATATCAACACCCCTGGCATTTGCCTGCCAGCTTTCTGTATTACCCGAGCTTGCTTTCTGTACAAGCTCTTTGTATACCCCTGCGCTGTCAGCACCGTTTATCTGTATTTCTGCTCCGTCAGGGTTAACACAGGGTACTACAGCAAGTCCTCTTCTGTTAAGCATAGGAGAGAGTATAACACCATAGCAGCTTTTGGATGTAATAATACTGCTGCAAACCCGGTCAATAAATTTAAGCAGCAAAAGTGTAGTTATCCACTCCATACCGTGAAAACCACCTGCAAGCAGGATACAGTTTTCATGATTTCCTATAGTCAGCATATCCAGTGGTCTTGAACAAAGACTTTCTCCGATAGTTTCTCTTGTAAGAAAGGGATATTCAAGCAAAAGACCGCCGATTATTGCTTCTCTGTTTTTTTTGTGACATGGTAATGTAAAAAGATTCTCGTTATACAAATTGAGCCTCCTGATTAAGTGATATTATGTATTTTACCTGCAAAAAAGCCTTTTCTGATGTAATCTTCAGCCGGGAGATAATTATTCCACAATAATATTATGGAGCCTGATGATAATATATGTTAAAATTACCGTTGACATAACTATGCATTTTTCGTATTATTAAAATGTGGTTTTCTATGGTAAACGAATCCTGATGAAAACTGCATAAGAACTGAGGAGAGTGCGGATAAAGGCTTCAGAATTGCACTTTCCCGAAAAAAATCAGAATGAGGTGTTTTAATGGGCTCAGATCCGGACGGCAGTTTTATTTCTCTGCTGCTATCTACCGATCCGACAGCCGCTGCTGTAAAGTCGGCTGTATTTTTAGTAATGCTGTTAATAATCATCATTCTTTCGCTTTTCTGCGGAAGTGTGGTAACAGCCTCGCAGACAGAAGTGCGAAGGCTTTCTGATCATGGAAGCAAAAAGGCAGGAAAAGCTCTTTTTCTCCTTGGCGGTGAAGAAAAATACATAAGAAGTGCTCATGCAGGCATTGTCATAGCAGAAGCTTTGTATTTTATTTCGGCTCAGGCTGCCTTTTATCCCATGCTTTATCATGCAATAAGAGGCTTTGAGGAAAAAACCGGAATTATGCTACTGCAATGTATTTCTGTTGTTTCTGTTTTTCTGCTGTCACTTGTTATTGTTCTGCTTTTCGGAAGGTCCCTTCCTGAAAAAGCCGGAGCATGCAGTGCAGAAGCCATGCTTGTATCAATGTCGGGAGTTTTCAGGTTTTTTGTACTTTTGCCTTACCCTATATCTTCATTTTGCGACCTTCTCTCTGATATTATGCTCAGACCATCGATAAATAATACAAAAAATGATGCAAACCGCAGGGCTGAGGAAGAAATTCTGCAGATGGTAGACGAGGGCGAGGAAAACGGCGTTATTGAAGGCAATACAAAGGATATGATCGAAAATGTCCTTGATTTTGACGACACGACAGTTGGAGAAATAATGACCCACAGAAAAGATGTTGTTGCAGTCAGACTTGGCACAAGGATCACAGACGCAGCTCAGACTGCAATAAAGAGCGGTAAGTCCAGACTTCCCGTCTACGGAGATGATATTGACGATATAGTAGGAATGCTTTATGTAAAGGATCTTCTTAAATTTGTCAGCACAAATCCTCCTGCCGGAACGATAGGAAAGGATATTCTGAAGGAAGCTGTATTTGTACCGGAATCAAAATGCTGCAGTGAAATGTTTGAATATATGACAGAAAACAAAACCCAGATCGCAGTAGTTGTAGATGAATTCGGAGGAACCGGCGGAATAATTACTATGGAAGATCTGATTGAATCCATCCTTGGCAATATTCAGGACGAATATGATAATGAGGCAGAGGAGATAGAGCGTCTTGATGAAAGAAGCTTTACCGTATCAGGCTCTACATCACTTGATGAAATAAGCGAGCTTACCGGACTTGATTTTGAGGATGAGGATAACGATACGGTTGCCGGTATAATGCTGGACAGAATGGGGCATATCCCGAAGGCAGGAGAGCATCCGTCAATTGTGATAAACGGTACACGTTTTACTGTGCAGCAGGTAGAAAACAGAAGGATATCCAAGGTTCTGGTTGTTAAGGCTGCAAAAAAAGAATGATTCTGTCGGGAATATTAATGAATCGGACAGAAATAAAAGAAAAACTAAAGGGATATTGTTATGCTTAAATAAAAATATCATAGCTTAAGGTTAAATTATAATTTATTCTTGCATTTTTCCCTTTGTTATAGTATAATGTAGAAAGCTTATCGGCTGATTTTCTGCGGATAATGAGATGTTATCCGTATCAGATAATAATACAGGCACAGTCTTTCATAGAATATGAAAGGCGCCGAAAAAACAGGAGGATTTCATGATGATTACAGCAGGTGATTTCAGAAACGGCGTTACATTTGAAATGGACGGACAGGTAGTTTCAATTATCGAGTTCCAGCACGTAAAACCCGGTAAGGGCGCAGCTTTTGTTCGCACAAAGATCAGAAACGTAATTACAGGTGCAGTGGTTGAAAAGACTTTCAACCCCAACGATAAGTATCCTACAGCTTTCATTGAGAGAAAGGATATGGAGTATCTCTATAATGACGGTGATCTTTATTATTTCATGGATAACGAAACATATGAGCAGCTCCCCATCAATGCAGGCGTTCTCGGCGACAACTTCAAATTTGTAAAAGAGAACATGGTTTGCAAGATCATGTCATACAAGGGCAATGTATTCGGCGTAGAGCCTCCTACATTTGTAGAGCTTGAAGTAACACAGACAGAGCCCGGCGTTAAGGGTGATACAGCAACAAACGTAACAAAGCCCGCAACTCTTGAAACAGGTGCTGAGATCAAGGTTCCGATCTTCATCAATGAGGGCGACAAAATCCAGATAGATACAAGAACAGGCGAGTATATGTCAAGAGCCTGAGCTTTGTAGTGCGGAGGTAATATTTTTATGCAGCTTAGTGAAAAAGCAGCTTATGTTAAACGTCTTATCGAGGGTCTTGAACTTGACCCGGGTGATAAGCAGGCAAAGGTGTTTAAAAACATCGCTGAGCTTCTTTGTGAAATGACAGACGAGATCAGAGAGCTTGAGCAATGCTATGACGATGTCTGCGATCAGGTAGACGGAATAAGCGAGGATCTTGCAGGAGTTGAGGATCTTCTTTCAAATGACGAGCCAGGGATATGCTATGATGATCTCGATTCAAGTGATGACATGGCATATGAAGTGACCTGTCCTACCTGCGGCGAGACATCCTATATTAATGAGGATGCTCTTCTTGAGGGAGTAATAAAATGTCCTGCCTGCGGCGAGATGCTTGAGCTTGGTTATGTTGAGGATGAACTCGACGATACCGACGACTCCAAAGAGGCTTCTGAATAATATTCTAACGGAAAACGCAGGATCTTGCACTATGTCAGGATTCTGCGTAATTTGGTTATATGACCTGAGCCAATTCCGGATCAGGTACATACCGGGGCAGCAATAAGCTGCTAAGGACGGGGGGATAATATGTTAATTAGTTTAATACGTTCCGGCGGAGTGAATGTTGTCACAGTAATAATGTATATTCTATCAGTATTGCTGACAATTTTCCTTGTACTGCCGCTGCATGAATGTGCACACGGTTTTATTGCCCATAAGCTTGGCGATGATACAGCAAAAAGAGAGGGAAGAATCACACTCAATCCCATGAAACATATTGACTACATGGGCGCAGCACTTATGATTCTCATAGGCTTCGGCTGGGCAAAGCCTGTGCCGATAAACACTCGGAATTTCAAGAAACCCAAGAGAGATCTTGCTTTGTCAGCCCTTGCAGGTCCGGTATCTAATCTGCTTGCAGCAATCGTTGCAGGACTAATCAAAAACGGTCTGGCAGCCCTTTGTGCAAACAGAATTCTTCCGCTTGATGAGCCGATGGCATATGTTTTCGTATTTTTTCAGTTCCTTATTTCTATTAATATCGGTCTTGCAGTATTCAATTTTATACCGGTTCCGCCCCTTGACGGTTCAAAGATCCTGATGGCATTCCTGCCAGATAAAGCTATTTACTGGATCCTTGAGAGACAGCAGTTTATTTCAATGGGTTTGTTTGTATTACTTATACTCGGCGGCTTTAACGGAATAATCAATATTGCGTCATCATTCTTTGAAAATATTATTTCATGGCTGACTTTTCTGCCCTTTTCATGGGCATTCTGATAAACGGGGAATGAAAATTGGAAAAGATATCATACCGGCTTGATGCATTTGAAGGTCCTCTTGACCTGCTGCTGCATCTGATTGAAAAGAATAAGCTGAATATCTACGATATAATGATTTCAGATCTGCTTGAACAGTATATGGAGCATATGCGGCTGATGCAGGAGCAGGATCTTGAGATCGCCGGCGAATTTCTGGATATGGCTTCCCGCCTTGTGCAGATAAAATCTGCCATGCTTCTGCCTAAGCATGAAGAAGGCGAGGAGATGAAACGGGAGCTTTCAGGCCAGCTTATTGAATATAAGAAATGCAAGCTTGTTGCAGCAATGCTCAGAGAACAGATCAGCTTTGACAGTTTTTGCAGACAGCCTGCCAGGATTAAAGCTGATATGCGTTATAAACGCAGCCACCAGCCTGATATGCTTGTATCTTCATATCTGGCAGCAGTCGGAAGGGGAAAGGAAAAGCTGCCCCCTCCGGAGGAAGCATTTTCAGGCATTGTAAAAAGAAAAATAGTTTCTGTCAGCTCAAAGATTGTTGGCGTGATGAGAAGACTCTGGAATGGAAAAAAAGTCAGATATGAAAGTGTTTTTGATGATGCTCACAACCGCAGCGAGCTTGTGGCTACTTTTCTTGCAGTGCTTGAGCTGATTAAGGGTAAACGTGTCAGAATAGATGATGACAGCCAGGAGCTTCATCTGATCGGCGGAGGAAAAACAAATGAACGAATCGAAACTGAAGAGCACGGTTGAGGCTATTCTTTTTGCTTGCGGAACTCCTGTTGAAGCTGAAAGAATAGCCCAGACTCTTGAAATCCAGAATGATACAGCAATAAGCCTTTGTGAAGAGCTGAAAAACGAATATGAAGCAAGGAACAGCGGTATCAGGATAGTTAAGCTAGGAGCAAGCTATCAGATGTGCACCGTTGAGGCTTATGCCGATCCGATACGCACAATTATGGATATCCGCAGGAATACTCCATTATCCCAGGCTGCAAGCGAGGTGCTTGCTGTAATTGCATATAACCAGCCTGTTACCAAGGCATTTGTTGAGCAGGTCAGAGGAGTTGACTGTTCCGGCGTTGTTGCAAGTCTTATTTCCCGTGAACTGATCGAGGAGAAAGGAAGACTGGAGCTTCCGGGAAGACCTCTTGTGTATGGAACTACTGAGCATTTTCTCAGATGCTTCAATATTTCATCCCTGGAGGAGCTTATGCCAATCCCTGACAGTAACGAAGAAGATGATGAGCAAGCTGATGATGAAGCTAAAGACGGCGGTGAGGAGAATTGAGGGCAATAATGATAATCGCGGGAATAATAGCCTTTATCCTGATATTGCTGATGTTTCCGCTTAAGATATACCTGGATTACGGAGAGAACACCGTATTGAAAATCGGGTATATTTTTCTGAAATTTACTCTTTATCCTCAAAAGGAAAAAAAGCCTGCAAAGAAAAAGGAAGCGCCTCAAAAGCCTGAACAGAAGAAAAAAGAACCTAAAGAAAAAAAACCGAATAAAATAAAACAGCTTGTTGATAAACACGGGGTTAAAGGACTCATTGAGATTCTTAAGGATATGGTTGCAATTGTGCTGAATACGCTTAAAAAACTGGCAAAGCATTTGTATTTCACAAGATTCAATGTCAGGATATGTGTGACAGGCGAGGATGCTGCCAAAACAGCTGTAAATTACGGTTACGTATGTTCAGCTGTCTATCCTCTGATATCTGTTCTGAGGGAGCATTCAGTAATAAAGAAGCACAGTACAGATATAAGTGCAGGTTTTCTTGCAGAAAAAACAGCAGCAGAGCTTGAAATAACCGCAAAGATCCGACCACTTTTTCTGATTCCAATAGCACTGGGAGCAGGAGTAAAGCTTTTGATAAAACTTATCAAGCTGATAAAGTAAGAATGATTTCCGTCTCAGATCTAAACGTAGTACATTGATGCCATAACGTTGCGGCACCGGCGGCTCGCCGGAGACTGGGGGTTGAAATGTTCGGATGGATGGGTTATAATATAGAAGATGTTTTTTGTGGGGGACAGCAGTTCCCGGTAAATATTCATTAACAATATAAAGGCGGTGTTATTATGAGTGAACATCCTATACAGGGACTCATGGATACTACTCTTGAAAAAATAAAACAGATGGTTGATATCAATACCATCATTGGAGAGCCGATAGTTACTCCTGATGGTACAACTATTATTCCGGTTTCCAAGATCGCATATGGTTTTGCATCCGGCGGCTCTGAATTCGGCAATAAGCAGCAGCCCGAAGCAAAGCTTTTCGGCGGCGGCGGAGGAGCAGGGGTTACAATTAATCCTGTTGCATTTATTGCGATCAGCCACGGCGATGTAAAGCTGCTGAATATTTCCAACGGCACAGGCGAAAAAGCAATTGCTCTTGTTCCTGAGCTTGTTGATACTATTTCAGGCTTATTCAAAAAGGATAAGAACAAAGAAAAGGAAACTACTGAAGAGGGATTATCTGATCCCGAGGTATGAGTAAGAATAATGACCCGGCTCCGGCATATTATTTATAGATGACAGTCTGCATTGCAGACTCATATAAATGCGCAAAGGGGCGGGTCATTTGTTTTTAAGGCGGTTACTGTGTTTTCTGTCGGCGGCATTTGCTGTTTTTGCTTTCTGCGGCTGCAGCAAAGAAAACAGTACTGATGTGTATGTGGATAATACCGGAAGCAATAGCTGGGCCTGTGAAAACGTACAGACTCCCAACTCGAAGATAACTGACAGTGCACAAGCCTGTATTGTTTACTGTGCAGATAATTGTAGGGTACTTTATGGTCACGATATTCATGAAAAACGACCGATTGCCAGTATCACGAAGATAATGACAGCCATTATCTGCCTTGAATATGCTGCTGCAAACGATAAGGCTGTGCGTATTACAGAACAGATGTATGCTGAGGGTTCGAGTATGTACCTTAAGGCAGGAGAGATAATCCGCCTTAGCGAACTTGTAAAAGGGATGCTTGCCGTTTCCGGAAATGATGCTGCAAATGCCGCAGCAATTGCAGTAGCCGGAAGTAAGGAAGCTTTCGCAGAGCTTATGAATCAGAAAGCTGCTGATCTCGGTATGAAAAATACCCATTTTGTCACACCATCCGGCCTTGACGACAGCCAGCATTATTCAAGCGCATATGATATGGCTTTGCTTTGCTCGTATGCTATGGAAAAGGAAAGCTTCTGTAGTATAGTAAGTGAACAGAACCTTATTGCTGAATATATTTATCCCGAGGGAAAGACCCAGCATCTGCATAATCACAACAGACTGCTATCAGTTTGTCCCGGCTGTATCGGGATAAAAACAGGCTTTACAAAGAAGGCAGGAAGAACTCTGACATCCTGCGCCGAACGTGACGGAATACGTCTTGTTGCTGTCACTCTTGATGACGGAAATGACTGGCAGGATCACTGCAGCCTTTATGATAACTGCTTTAAACTTGTAAAGAAGGTTATGCTTTGCAGTACAGATGAAAAAATAACAGTACCTCTTGTTGGCGGTACTGAGAAGATGATTAAGCTTGTACCCGAAAGAGAGCTTTACGCAGTTGTAGAAACAAATGAAAAAGAACAGCCGGATAAGGTTATTTCAGTTCCGGGCTTTATATATGCCCCGGCTGTAAAAGGAAGAAGATACGGGAAAATAGAATTCAGGCAAAACGGAAGGATAATTGCATCCTGCAGACTGGTGTCTGAGAAGAAATAAACAAATAAACAGCCGGCTGACGGCACAAAAAAGGAATGATGAAAATGGAAAAGGATAATAAGATAAGACTGCAGAAGATAATAGCGGATGCCGGAATTTCTTCAAGAAGAAAAGCAGAAGAACTTATCGAAAGAGGAGCAGTAACTGTAAACGGAAGAAAAGCATCTCTGGGTGATAAGGCTGACCCCTTCAGGGATAAGATAACAGTTGCCGGCAGAGAAATTACTCTCAGGAAAGATGCAAAGAAATACTATATTATGCTTCACAAGCCGAGAGGCTTTATTACTACAATGAATGATGAGGGTGGCAGAAAATGCGTTGCAGAGCTTGTGGATGACATTCCTGCAAGACTTTTTCCGGTAGGTCGTCTTGACAGAGAATCGGAGGGAATGCTTCTCATGACAAACGATGGGAATTTTGCCAATATGATTAGCCATCCCTCAACACATTTTGCAAAAACATATCGGGTTACAGTCCGTCCCAGAATAACTGAGGATCAGCTTACAAGGCTTACAACCGGTGTTGTTATCGAGGGAAGAATGTCAATGCCTGCTGCTGTACACGTTATAAAATCAGAGCAGGACAGAACCGTTCTGGAGATAGTTCTCGAAGAGGGCAGAAACAGACAGATCCGAAAAATGTGCGAAGCGGTGGGACTGGAAACAGCCCGTCTTAAGCGTATAGCAATAGGACCGCTTAAGCTTGGTATGCTTCAGCCCGGAAAATGGAGAGAGCTTAAACCGGATGAAATGAGAAGCATATCTGCTTATCAGAAAAAACTAAAGGCAAAGAATGAAACTCAATCTCAGCAAAAAAGAGCTGATGAAAAGAAAAACCGACGCAGAAGATGAGAAATAATAAATGGGCTGTCGCATTAAAAAAGTTTTGTTCGCTTTTTCAAAGGCAGCGTGACGCTGCACCCGTAAGAGCGAACTGATTTGCAGTTCCAAAACGCAAAAGTTTCGCCGCCTTTTCAAAGGGCAGCGTGGCGCTGCACCCATAATAGCGAACTGATTGGTCGCTCCAAGCTATAAAAGTTTCGCCCGGTTTTTCAAAGGCGGTGGGGTCCATGGGGCAAAGTCCCTGGGAAAGTGGTGTCCGGTTCATGAAGGAATATTCCTTCTGCCCCAGGGCAGCAAAGCAATAATCGGAACGACTGACTCTCTGACAAATAAAAAAGCCGATGAACCAAAATATTCATCGGCTTTTTGTGTTATTATGATGTATGATGCATTATTATAATGCGACAGCCCCAAGAGACATTGTCTGTTTTTCATTATTCCGTACATTCGTTTTATAGTAATAAAACTTATGCTAAACAACAAATAATCCGCAGATAAAAGCAGAAGCAGAAGCTGCAAGTGCAACCACAATAAGCGGAAGATCAAAATAGGCGAGAATAAGAGCGACAGCTGTTCCCACGAGAGATGTAACAGTATTTCCCGTGCTGTAGAATATTGCAGGAAATGTCATAGCACTGAGTACAGCGTAGGGAACATAATAGAGAAAACTCTGTAATAATGCAGAGTTTATTTTTTTAGTAAAAAGAGCAAAAGGAAGAACTCTGATAAGGTAAGTAACCCCAGCCATGACTGCAATGTATATCCAGATACTCATTGTTCATCCTCCTTTTGTTTCTTTGGAAAAAATATTGCCCCAAGAAGCGAGGAAATAAGGGTGCAGAGTATTACTGCAAATCCGCTTGAAATTGAAGGAATAAAATATTTGCAGATACAGCTCAGTGCAGCTGCTATAAGCACAACAAATAAAACGCTTTTTTCTTTTCTTGACGGCGGAATGATTATAGCGATAAACATTCCGTAAAGCACAATTCCCAGTGCAGCGGTAACACGGGAGGGAAGAATCTCTCCTGCAGCTGCTCCCAGGAAGGTTCCTGTAACCCAACCGATAGTAGAAATGACAATTACCCCATACATAAAGCTTGGTTTGATTTTTTCTTTAGAAGTTGAACAAACAGCAAATATTTCATCGGTTATTCCATATGCGGCAATAAGTCTTTTCGGCAGGGTGAAGCTTTTGTCCAGGTTTTGTGAGAGGGATATTGCCATCAGCGCGTACCTTATATTTATTATGAACTGTACCACAGCCATTTCAAATAAAGTACCTCCGGCAGCAATAATGCTTACTCCCTGAGCCTGACCGGCTGATGTCAGATTAGTCAGCGATATCATAAAAGCTTCAAAAACATTCAGTCCCGCACCTGCCGCCATAATTCCGAAACCAAAGGAAACAGAAAGATATCCCAGTCCTATAGGGATACCTGCAGCGGTGCCTTTTAAAAATTCCGATTTCATATTCAAACCTACCAACAATATTATAAGTGCAAATGCGTAATAGTCCTGATATCTGAAAAGGCGAAAAAACCAAAAATACAAGCTGATCAAAAATCAGTAGTTCATTCACACCACGCCTATATATTTTACCATATCTTCCTTTCCCGGTCAACCACCCAACCCCCCCAGCGTGACGCTGGACCCTTAACGCGCCGCGCCAGCGTGACGCTGGACCCGTAACGCGACGGTGTCGCTTCACTTACGTTACGCTCTGAATGCGCCTGACTATTTTACTGCCCGCGGTGCTAATGTAATTGCTAAGTTTACTTTCATTTACGCTGCTAGTCAGAACAGAGAGTCAGTAATTGTCTCGTGAACACAAACCACAGTTGACGCCTCGCACCAGAGGAAAGTGTTCAGCAACTGCCACACTGACATATACCACTCCTGACGTTATGCAACAGAGCAAAGCGTTTAAAAG
>ONDB01000192.1 GCA_900316485.1 uncultured Eubacteriales bacterium | reverse complement strand
TAACGCGATGGTGTCGCTTCACTTACGTTACGCTCTAATGGCGCCTGACTATTTTACTGCCCGCGGTGCTGCTGTAATTGCTTGGTGTATTTTTTATTAAAAGCTATACCATTATTTTACATATAAACAAGCAATTTCTTCTTTACATACGCAAGGAATTGTGCTATTATTAAAACAGGAAATATTTTGTACTCAGGGAGATGATGATATGGCAAGGAAAAAAATAGAGCTGACCTCAGCGGATAACCGGGGATATATTGACCTGAGAACAGGCAGACAGACAGGCGTAGGCTCTGTTCCGCTGATATGTGAGCGCATACGCTTTTACAGGGAAAAAAAGGGGATAGAGCAAAAAGCTCTTGCAAAAGCAGTGGGAGTTACTGCAAATTCAGTCAGTAACTGGGAAAACGGACGTTCAAGACCGGATGTAAATCTGCTGCCGGGAATATGCAGCTGCCTTGGAATCAGTCTTTATGAGCTTTTCGGTATCGAGGAAAATCCTGGTATCGAAAGCAGCCGGCGCAGAAAGCTTCTGAGCGGCTATGAAATTCTTTCTCCGGGGCACAGAAGAGCTGTGGATCAGCTGATAGAAAGCCTTGCGGCGGCACAGCGCATGACAGAAGCTCCCCAGCTTCTGCAGCTTACGTATTTCAGCAGAACCCTTGCCGCAGGTACAGGCGATCCTACAGAAATTGACGAAGAAGCTGAAAAGGTGTATGTGTACAAGACCCCCGAAACATCCCGGGCAGATTATATATTCAGGGTAAACGGTGACAGCATGGAACCCCGGTTCCGCAGCGGACAGGATGTGCTTGTGCAGAGGGTGACCAGCATAAGCGGGCTTGAATACGGTGAGATCGGGGCATTTATAACAGGTAATGAAACCTATATCAAAAAATACGGAAAAGACGGATTGTATTCCCTGAATGAAGCATATCCGGTAATGCGGTTTGATGATGAAGCCGCAGTATATCTGATCGGCAGGGTGCTGGGGGTAATGGATCCGCAGTGCTATGCCAGCCAGGCGGATATCGAGAATTATATCTGAGGAAAAGTGAAAGCCGTATATAAAAGCAAAGGAGGGACACCATGAAACGTGCAGCTGAAAGAGTTTATGTGAAGGTCAATACTGATTTCGATTCAACAGGCTATATGCTGCCCAGATCAATAATATGGTCGGACGGCAGGGTCTTCCGGATAGAATCCATCAGGGATTTCCGTCCGGCAGGTACATTTTCAAAGAATCATAGCGGCGACTGCTATACTGTTGTAATACACGGAGAGGAAAAGCATCTGTATTTTGAAAAGACCGGAGAACTGTTTGCAGCACGGGTGGGACGCTGGTTTGTTGAATGTCCGGCTGAGGAATAGGGCTTGTATTATATAAGCGGAAGGAGGTGCAGGAATGGAGCATACATATATCGCAATTGACCTGAAAAGCTTTTATGCAAGTGTGGAATGTGCTGAAAGGCATCTTGATCCGCTTAGGGTGAACCTTGTTGTGGCGGATGCGTCGAGAACGGAAAAGACCATCTGCCTTGCTGTTTCGCCCTCACTTAAGGCATACGGCATACCGGGAAGGGCAAGGCTTTTTGAGGTAGTGCAGAAGGTAAAGGAAATAAATGCGAAAAGACTTGCCGATGCAGTAAAGGACGGATATATAAGAAAGTCCGGAGACGGCAGCTGCAGATTTGTATCCTCATCCTTTGACGCTGATGTGCTGAGCAAAGATCCTTCACTGGAGCTTGCATATTATGTCGCACCCCCGAGAATGAGGCTTTATGAGCAGTACAGCACAAAAATATATTCGGTCTATCTGCGCTATATAGCTCCCGAGGATATCCATGTCTACTCAATAGACGAGGTATTCATTGACGTTACACGCTATCTGAGAACATACAGAATGACAGCCCATGAGCTTGCAATGACCATGATAAGAGAGGTACTTTATGAAACAGGTATAACGGCTACTGCCGGGATAGGCACAAATCTGTATCTTGCAAAGGTAGCTATGGATATTGTTGCGAAGCATATACCTGCGGATAAGGACGGCGTAAGAGTGGCTCAGCTTGACGAAAGAAAATACCGGGAGCTGCTGTGGTGTCACAGACCCCTTACCGATTTCTGGCGTATAGGCAGGGGCTACAGTACAAAGCTTGAAGCTCTGGGAATGTATACTATGGGGGATGTGGCAAGGGCATCCCTTGACAGCACACTTGAAGACCTGCTGTATAAGACCTTCGGCATAAATGCAGAGCTTCTTATCGACCATGCCTGGGGAGTGGAACCGGTGACTATTGAATATATCAAAGCCTACCGTCCGGGAACCAGCTCCCTGTCATCGGGTCAGGTGCTCAAGCAGCCGTATGATTATGAAAAGGGCAGACTTATAGTGCGTGAAATGACAGAGCTTCTGGTGCAGGATATGGTAAGAAAGGGCTTTGTGACCAAGCGTATGGTGCTGGATATCAGCTACGACAGGGAAAGCCTTGCGGTGGCAGTTCCCGGCAGGACTATTGCCGATACGGTTTACGCTGTTGCAAAAACAGGAAGGATATACAGCGGAAGGGTAACAAGTGATCCCTACGGCAGGGCACATCCTGCTCATGCACACGGAACACAGACTACTGAAAAATATACAGCCTCTGTAAAAAAGCTGATCCGGGCGGTAATGGAGCTTTATACAAGGATAGCTGACCCTGAGCTGCTTATACGCCGGGTAAATATATCCGCCTGCGGTCTTATCCCTGAAAATGAAATACCGGAGGACGAGCCGGAGCAGCTTGATTTCTACACAGATCATCAGGCCCTTGAAAGACAGAGAGAGCAGGAAAAAAAGGAGGAAAAAAAGGAAAGAAATATGCTCAGGGCAATGCTGAGCCTTCAGGACAGATACGGGAAAAACGCAGTGCTAAAGGGAATGAATTACCTGGAGGGCGCTACAACAATAGAAAGAAACGGACAGGTGGGAGGACATAAGGCGGAATGAAAACAGACGAAGCAGGAAAAAAATATGCTGATATAATAGACCTTCCATATATCAAAAGCAAAAGGCGCAGACATATGTCCCTGTATGACAGGGCAGCACAGTTTGCGCCCTTTGCTGCGCTTACTGGATATGACGATATGGTAAGGGAGGAGGCAAGGCTGACAGACAGCAGAGCAGAGCTTTCAGAATATGAGCTGGAAGAGCTTGACCGTCAGTGCGCCGTATTGCAGTCAATGCTGGAAAAAGGAGAAAAACCCCGGGTAAGAATAAGATGTTTTATTCCGGACAAGCACAAATCCGGCGGCTGCTATAAAACCTTTTTAGGTATAGTGAAGGAAATAGATATTACCGGCCGCAGGCTTATACTTTATGGTTCAGACAATACGGAGGACAGACGCACAGCTCCCATAGAAACAGATTTTGATATGATATATTCAATAAGCCCGGACTGAGTAAAAAAATTCAAAAAAACACCAAATAGTCATTTTATAGTCATTTACGGGTTATATAATGAAGCCATGGAAAGCAAAGAAACACACCGGATAAGGTGAGATTGGAAATTATGTACGGAGGGTTATAAATGGAAATTCTCAGAACCGAGGACCTGGTAAAAACCTATGGTCAGGGAGAAAACAGCTTCAATGCAGTGGATGGCATTTCAATGACAGTGGAAAAGGGTGAATTCGTATCCATCGTAGGCGCAAGCGGAAGCGGAAAAAGTACGCTGATGCATATGCTGGGCGGAGTGGACAGACCTACTTCCGGCAAGGTGATAATAGACGGCACGGAGCTTAACGGAATGAATAATGACAAGCTGGCTGTTTTTCGCAGAAGACAGATAGGAATAGTATATCAGTTCTATAACCTGATTCCTATACTTACTGTGGAGGAAAATATTACCCTTCCGCTTGACCTGGACGGCAAGGCGGTTGACAAGGAAAAACTTGACAGCATACTGGATACGCTGGGAATAAAGGAAAAGCGGGGCAGCCTGCCGAATGAGCTGTCCGGCGGTCAGCAGCAGAGAGTATCAATTGCCCGGGCGCTGATAAGCGACCCTGCAATACTGCTGGCGGACGAGCCTACAGGAAACCTTGATTCAAAGGCCACCGAGGATATAGTAAGCCTTCTTAAAATGACGAATAAAAAATTCAATCAGACGATAATAATGATAACTCATAATCTGGAGATCGCAAAGGCAGCGGACAGAATACTAACTGTCAGCGACGGCAAGCTTGTAGGGGAGGTATAATCAATGAAAACCCTTTCAAAGCTTACAATCAAAAGTCTGCTGATGAATAAGACCAGAACGCTTGTAACTATAATCGGAATAATGCTTTCAGCGGCGCTTATAACCGTTGTGGCAGGTGTTTTCACAAGCGCACAGGCTACGCTTATTTCATCATGCATACATGAATCCGGAGATTATGATATAGTCCTGGATGGCAGCTTTACTGATGAAAATATCAAAAAGCTGAATATGAACAGGGATATTCAGGATATCGGATACAGACAGTATGTGGGTATGGCTGAGATTGAAAATACAACGTCAAAGTACAAGAAATATGCCCTTGTATCTGCGCTTAATAAAACAGCCTTTGACACCATATATAATATGCCTCTTGAATCAGGCAGATATCCGAAAAATTCTGAAGAGATCGTACTTTCGCCGTCCTTTGTGAAATATACCGCAGGAAAATACAAGACAGGCGACAAGCTTGAGCTGGATGTGGGAAACCGTGTAAAGACAAACGAGGACGACGAAAGGAATGTGCTGATATCTGCCGGACTGGATGAAGAATCAAAAAAGTATATATTCATGGCAGAAAGATATTACGGTGAGGGACAGGAATATATAAAGCCTGAATTCAAAAAGACCTACACTGTTGTGGGCATTCTTTCAGATGTGAATTCAGAGCTTGTTACTGACAAATCCTCCTCAGCCTGCATGGATGTGTATACATTGTCAGACAGCGCTGAAAAACTGCAGACCTTTGACTATCTTGGCTCAAAGGATGACGCTGTTCAGCTGAGAGTCAACCTGACAAATGAAGCAGAATCAGATCCCATAAAGGTACTTACACAGGTAACTGGCTGTGATACAGAATATGTAAACAGCTATCTGGAAAAAGTGGCTCCCGTGAACTATTCCTTTGAAGACAGTCTTTATTCATCTGCTGATCCGGAAATGAAAAGTCAGGCGGAGCAGACAATAAAAGGCTCAAACAGCTTCGGCATATCCGGCTTTGGAATGAACAGGGAACTTCTCAGATTCAAGGGAATCAATATTTCAGACAGCACAATGAGAATAGTATTAGGATTCACTGGTCTGATAATATTCATAATAATGATATCCAGCATTTTCATAATCCGCAACAGTATTTCTATTTCCATAACGGAAAAAACAAGGCTGTACGGTATGCTTGCATCAGTAGGTACAACTCCCGGACAGATAAGAAGAAATGTAATCTTTGAAAGCTGCATTCTTGCAGTAGTTGGCATTCCTCTTGGCATAGGCATCGGTGTGGGAGTTACAGCAGGACTTATGAATATTTGCGATTATATCGTGGCGGATAATCTGAACGGCAGCCATCTGATGTTCAGTGTTCCCCTTACTGCAATAGCTGTAGCTGCGGTGCTGAGCGCGCTTACGATATATCTTTCGTCCGTTTCTATAGCACTCAGCGCTTCAAAGATATCACCCATAGCAGCAATAAGAGGCAACCGTGATGTTAAGATAAACAGGGGAAAAAAGAAAAAGCAGAAGGTATACAGAACCCCCGGGATAATAACAAAGCTTTTCGGAATAGGCGGAAGCATTGCCTATAAAAATCTCAAGCGCAGCAAAAAGCAGTACCGCACAACGGTGATATCAATAGTTCTCAGCGTTTCGGTGTATATCACAATATTCTCATTTGTGGAAAGCGCCCTTGCTTTTACCGGCAGATACTATGACATCAGCAGCTATAATATGTGTGTGGTTCCGTATCCTCAGGCTCAGAACCAGGAAATTTCATCAGCAGAACAGATGGACGCTGATATTGAAATCTATGAGCAGATAGGCACTATGGACGGCGTACAGAAAACCGGCTTTGATATGAATATACCGGGCTTCCTTGGATATTATCCTACAAAGGATATCATTGTTGATAAAAGCCGTGATTTCAGCTACACACGGATTTTCCATAGTGAGCAGGAGCTGACCGGGGATGAAACCACAATAGCTACAAGTATCATGACGGTAGATGACAACAGCTATAAAGAATTTCTTGCACTGCTGGGAAAGGATCCTTCCGAAATGAAGGGCAAGGCAATACTCAATAATTCAAATACATACTATTATGAAGGCAAAGACGGCGGGAAGAACGAAAAGTTTACTTCAGATTTTCTTAAGGACCCCGAAGGCCTGAAGATCAGTCTGGACGGAATTGAAAAAACAGAAAACAAACAGGGCAAGCATGATTTCAGCATTGAGGTGGGCGCAGTCTTTACCGATGAACTGATAAATGAAAATATGAAAAAACTTAATCCCGGACTGGTATCTACTATTGAATACCCGCCGTATATCATAGTTGACCGCCAGACATACAGGGAGATAGTAAATTCAGATTACTCGTCAATGAATATATACCTGTATTCGGAAAACGCAACGAAAACAGAGGAGGCAATAAGGGAGCTTACAGCAGAAAACGGAGCATTTATCAATAACTATGAATATATAGTAAAAAGCATGAATGCTATAGTAACCATACTTGAAATTTTTATCTACGGGTTTATAATAGTAATAGCTGCAATAGGACTTACAAACATATTCAATACCATAACTACAAATATGAGTCTGCGCCGCAAGGAATTTGCCATGCTGCAGTCAGTGGGAATGACCAGAAAGGAATTCCGCAGGATGGTTGACCTTGAGAGCGTAATGTATGCGGCAAAATCACTTGCAATAGCCCTTCCCCTTGGTATAGGCGGAGGTATTGCAGTAAACTGGATATTCAATGTAAACCTTATGGATGAAAAGATGGCATATCAGTTCCCGTGGCTTGCAATATTGATAAGCATAGCCGCAGTGGTCGGCCTGGTATGGCTGATAATGACTTTCTCGCTTTCAAGGCTGAAAAAGCAAAATATTATCGAGACGATACGCAACGATAATATTTGAACAGCTTGTCTGGGCATGATCCCCCATTAAGTGCCCGGTTAACAAACGTATCGGCGGAAGGTGTCTGCACATCTGTAAGGTGTGCGGACATTTCGCCGTATTATAATAAAAAAGGAGGTGCTGTATGAAGATATTGCTGATTGAAGATAACCGCTCTATTTCAAAGCCCCTGTGCTATACACTCAATTCAAAGGGCTATGAAGTAATCCTGTGCGAAAACTGTGAAGAGGCGCTGAAACAGGCTGCCGGCAATTTCGGGCTGATGATAATAGACGTTACCCTTCCGGACGGAAACGGCTTTGAGCTGTATTCAGATATGAAAAAATTCGACCCGCCTCCAGCCATATTCCTTACAGCAAGGGATGATGATGACAGTATAGTAAAGGGCTTTGAGCTTGGAGCCGAGGATTATATAACAAAGCCCTTTTCCACGAGGGAGCTGCTTGCAAGGATAGGAAGATTTGAAAGAAAGGCAGCACAGAGAAGCAGTATTATCAGGATAGGTGATACGGAGCTGGATACGGATGCATCGGTGGTGCGAAAAAACGGAGAGCCTGTGGAGCTGACCGCACTTGAATACAGGATATTTTCAATGCTCATGATGAACGCCGGAAAGACGGTCACAAGGGAAGCCATATTTGAAAGAATATGGGATTTGGGGGGGAATTATGTAAATGACAATACGCTGACTGTATATATCAAGCGCATCAGAAAGAAGCTGGGAAATGACCTGATAAAGACGGTAAAGGGTATCGGCTACCGGCTGGAGGAAAAATGAAGGTAAAATACAGATATCTTATAATTATGCTGATACTTGCTGTTTTATTTGCAGCAGGCGGTACAGTGGTAATAAATATGTGGCTGGGAGAAATAAAAAAAGCCGAATTTGACAACCAGGTGCGGCTTATTGCGGCAGTCAGGAAGGCATATCCGGAGGTAAGCGACGAGGAGCTATTGAAGGTGCTTGACGGTGAGGGAGATGAAATGCAGACAAAAATGATGCTCCGGGAATACGGAATAACCGACAGTGACTGGGCAGTATATGAAAACAAAGGAAATGCCAGCCGTATGCTGATTTGCTGCAATATAATGTTTTTGGCGATGCCGGCTGTATTTATTGGAGTATTTCTTGTATATTCAGCCAGGACAAAGCATTCCTCAGATAAGCTGACAGATTATCTTACGGATATAAACAGAGGTGATTACACTTTGCTGGTCAATGAAAATACCGAGGACGAGCATTCCATTCTGCGCAACGAGATATACAAGACCACAATAACCCTGCGTGAACAGGCAGAGCGGACAGCCCGGGATAAGCATGAACTGAAGGACAGCCTTTCAGACATATCCCATCAGCTTAAAACGCCCCTGACCTCAATGATAATAATGCTTGACCAGATAATTGACGACAAGGAAATGCCGGAGGATATCAGGCAGGAATTTCTGTGTGATATCAGAACAGGGGCCAATACCATAAGCTTTCTGGTTCAGTCGCTGCTGAAGCTTTCCAGGCTTGAAGCAGATTCGGTGGAGATGAAGGAGGAAAGCGTAAGCTGCGGACTGCTGTTTGACAAATGCATTGAAAACACAGCTGTAATAGCGGATATCAGCGAGGTAAGTGTGGAGAAGCAGCCGGGGGAAGAGATATTTGTAACCTGTGATGAAAAATGGATGACCGAAGCGCTGACTAATATAGTAAAAAACTGCATAGAGCATACTCCTGCCGGGGGAAAGGTAACTCTTGGGGCGGAGGACATGGGGCTGTACAAAAAGCTGACAGTAAGCGACAACGGATGCGGAATTGACGAAAAGGATCTGCCCCATATATTCGAGCGGTTTTACAGAGGCAAAAACTCAGGTGAAAACAGCATTGGTATAGGACTTGCGTTATCGAAGACCATAATTGAGAAGCAGGGAGGGTTCATCAGCGCCGACTCTGCCGCCGGAAAAGGCAGCCAATTCACGATAAAGTTAGATTTCAAGTAGACAAAGCAGGAAACGGAACGACTGACTCCCCGACAAATAACAAAAGCCGATGAACTCAAAAATTCATCGGCTTTGTTCTTATTTTGTCTGTGTTCTGATGCATATATTCAGCGCGCGGCTGATCTGCTGCTTTGAATAGTTACGCTTTTTTCTCTGCCTTTTTCTCTGACTTTGCAGCTTTTTTTTCGGATTTTGCTTCAGCCTTGGTGCCGGCTTTTTTTCCGGGCGTACCGAATAATACTTCTCTGGCCTCTTCAAGACTGCCGCTCATTATCTTGTATTTTGCAAGCAGCTCGCCATTGATTTCGGGGGAAATGTTTGTGTGAAGATAAAGAGAATCAATTCCTGCTTCATAGGAACCTTTTATGTCTGTTATGTAATCGTTGCCTATCATAATGGTTTCCTTGGGGTCAAGGTTGAATCTGTTGAGCATACATTCATAGAATTTGCGGTCGGGCTTTGCACAGCCTTCGTCAGATGAAATCATTACATATTCAAAATCATCGTAAATACCCATCATCCTTATCTCAGGCTCGGTGAATATTCTTTGGGCATTTGAAAGCAGATAAATCTTTCCTCCGTTTTTCCTGATGGCATCGAAAAGCTCGTGAACTCCGTCGTAAAGCTTTATATATTCAAGAGACATGACTCTGAAAAATCTGCCTGTATGTACAGCCATTTCATGACTGCAGGGCACACCCTTGGCTTCAAAAAGCTTTCTGAATACATTCTCAATAAGCGGTTCAGGTGTGGTTGTGTATTTGTCCTTGGGGATGCTTTCCTTTTCTTCAATAACGAGCTTGTCATATTTGTCATGAAGCTCCTTGCTTGTATAAGGCGCTCCGGAAAAAGTATACAGCAAAGCCACCTTTTCCCAGTGTTCGTCACACCACTCGTCGGTTTTTATGTCTATAAGAGTGCCATAAAGATCAAATAAATAGTTTTTATACATAAATTTCCTCCGTTCAAGCTCATACCGAAAGACGCTCGGACTGAACAATCTGCAATTATCGTCTGTACTGCAAAGCAACTATATCCAATAT
>ONDB01000082.1 GCA_900316485.1 uncultured Eubacteriales bacterium | reverse complement strand
GCAGCAAGATAGTCAGGTGCATTAAGAGCGTAACGTAAGTGAAGCGACACCATCGCGTTGCGGCACCGGCGGCTCGCCGGCGCGCGGGGGCTGGTTGACAAGGGAGATGGAAATATTGTAGAATAGCTTGTAGAATCAGGGAAATGATGACTTCGTTTTTTGAACGGGACTGGGGTAAAAGTTTGTATTTCAGGACAAATACCGTGCTGTCAGCGTTTCCTGCTGTAATAATGTGCTGCTGAAGGGAAGGAAAATATGGAAATACTTCATTCAAAGCCAGTCGAGGACGGCTTTTCTATGCCGGCGGAATTTTCACCCCATTCCGGCTGTATACTGATATGGCCGCACCGCCGGGATTCGTGGCAGAACGGTGCATATGCTGCCCGCACTGCCTTTGCTGAGCTTATCAGTATTATTTCCCGGTCGGAAAAGGTTACGGTCTGTGCAAGATTTGAAGACTATGACGAGGCAAGAAGGCTGCTGCCTGCCGGCGTAAGAGTGGTTGAAATGAGCAGTGACGACAGCTGGGCAAGAGATGTTGCCCCTACCTTCGTTACCAACGGAAAAAAACTGAGGGGTATTGACTGGGGCTTCAATGCCTGGGGGGGTCTTTACGACGGACTCTATTTCCCGTGGGATAAGGATAATAAAATGGCAAGAAAGCTGTGCGACCTCTTTATGGCTGACTGCTATGATCTGCGGGATTTCATCCTTGAAGGCGGATCTATCCATACTGACGGTGAAGGTACTTTGCTCACTACCGAGGAATGTCTTCTCGGAAAGGGCAGAAACCCTCAGCTTTCCAGACAGCAGATAGAACAAAAACTCTGCAGCTGCCTTGGCGTAAGCAAGGTGATATGGCTTAAACGGGGCATATATAACGATGAAACAAACGGCCATATTGATAATATCTGTGCATTCACAGCTCCCGGAGAGGTGGTTCTCGCCTGGACTGATGATAAGGATGATCCTCAGTATGAGATCTCAAAGGAATGCCTTGATATACTTGAAAGCTCCTGTGATGCCAGGGGCAGAAGGATCAGGGTGCATAAGCTGCCGCTGCCCCGACCTGTACATATAACCGAAGAGGAATGTCAGGGGCTTGACAATATGGACGGCGAGCCTACAAGAACTCCCGGAGAGCGTCTGGCGGCATCATATGTGAATTTTTATATTTCAAATGAGAATGTAATCGTTCCCTTTTTCGGGGATGAAAATGATAAAAAAGCAGCGGAAATACTCGGCAGTCTTTTCCCCGGCAGAGAAGTCGCTGGCATAAGCGCCAGGGATATCCTTATCGGCGGAGGCAACATCCACTGCATTACCCAGCAGATCCCTGCAGTTGAATAAGGCGGGGATCCAGGATAACACAGGAGGGAATATAATGAGAAAGATCAGGGTCGGAGCTGTTCAGATGTCAATGACTGAAAATGTCTCCGAAAATATAGAAAAGGCTGACAAGCTTGTTCGTCAGGCAGCCGGGGACGGATGCAATATAATTCTTCTGCCGGAGATTTTTGAAAATCTGTATTTCTGTCAGGAGCGGAATTACGATCACTACAAGCTTGCAGACGAAACAGAGGATAACGCAGCAGTAAAGCATTTCATGCCCCTTGCAAAAGAGCTTGGAGTGGTGCTGCCCGTAAGCTTCTATGAAAAGCATATCAATTCTGTATATAACTCAATAGCAATAATAGACGCCGACGGATCACTCCTGGGCGTCTACAGAAAATCGCATATTCCTGACGATCATTTTTATCAGGAAAAATTCTATTTTACTCCCGGTAACACCGGATTTAAGGTGTGGGATACAAAATTCGGAAAAATAGGGGTAGGCATCTGCTGGGATCAGTGGTTCCCGGAGTGTGCAAGATGCATGGCTCTTATGGGAGCTGAAATTCTTCTTTACCCTACAGCAATAGGTTCCGAGCCTATTCTTGAAGTGGACAGTATGCCTCACTGGAGAAGATGTATGCAGGGTCACTCTGCAGCAAATATTATTCCTGTGGTGGCTGCCAACAGAGTAGGCACAGAAGCTGTAACCCCCGACGAGGCCAACAACGGCCAGACTTCATCCCTTACCTTCTACGGTTCTTCATTTATTACAAATGAAACGGGCGAACTGCTGGAAAGCGCCGACAGGGAAAGCGAATGTATCGTTACCGCTGAATTGGAGCTTGACAGCATACAGGAAATGCGTTTCAGCTGGGGTCTTTTCCGTGACCGCAGACCGGAGCTTTACACTCCTATAACGGATAAGATCTGAATATCTGATTACGTCACAGTCTCCAGCGCAAGCTTCAGAGCGCTGATGCAGGCTCTTATGCGTATTGTGTCACGGTCGGCGCCGTCATCACCGAACGAAAATTTTTCCGCAAAGGTTTTTTCACCGGTGCTGACGCCGATGTAAACGGTTCCTACCGGCTTTTCCTCTGTTCCGCCTGACGGACCTGCAATGCCTGTTGTTGAGATACCGATATCCGCACCGCTGAGCCGACGCACTCCCTGAGCCATTTCACAGGCAGTCTGATAGCTGTATTCGGTGTAATTTTCCAGAGTTTCCTCCGATACCCCCAGTATTTCATGCTTTATCCTGTTTGAATATGAACAAATACCGCATTCAAATACCTCTGAGGCTCCGGAAACCTTTGTGATATATTCCGATACCATTCCTCCGGTCAGACTTTCAGCCGAAGCGATTTTAAGTCCCCTGTTTTTAAGCTCCTTTACCAGGACAGCCTGGGGGGCATCGGCAAGGGGAAATAATTCTTTACTGTTCATAAATACTGCTCCTTTCTTCTTTAACAGTACATACAATCTGATGTGCTTACATATATTTTAACATATATCAGACTGAAGAAAAAGGAGATATATAATGCTGAGGGAACATTCAGGTGCTGATGCTGTTATCATTAATATTCTGCTGGGTGCTCTATGGCACTATATTACATATATAGTATGTATAACCGCAGGCAATTCCTTTTTTGATCCGGCAAAGAAAATGTATCAGCCCCGCAAATGGGAAAAGGGCGGCAGATTCTACAGCGATTTGCTTAAGATCAATAAATGGAAGGATATTCTTCCCCAGCATATCGAGAAAAACGGATTTTCTAAGGAACACATTGACAATACAAGCATACCTTATCTTGATGAATTCATAATGGAAACCTGCCGCGCGGAGTGGAATCACGGCGTCAATTGTATGTATGCCGCTGTGCTGCTTATTATCAATAACCTGATGACAGCAGTAATATTTGTATTTTTACTGCTTCTTATCAATCTGCCGTTTGTTCTGATACAGCGGTACAACCGTTTCCGGCTGCAAAGACTGAGAAACCTTATAATAAAAAGGAACAGGCTCCGGCTGCAAAGGAGCACATAAATAATAATTACAGGAGAGAAGCAATGGACTGGTTTTTTTCTGATAATATCGGGCATGAAAATGATACCTGTCTGATAACCGGCGAGGACGCCGTACATATTACAAAATCACTGCGTATGTCCGTAGGTGAAGTTATTACCCTGTGCGACAGCAAAAACAAAGAATATCTGTGCAAAATAGAAAGAATCACCGCCGACGGTGTTCTTGTCCGGATAGCATCCCGGCAGGAATGCAATCATGAACCGGATATAAGTCTTACCCTGTATTTTGCACTTACAAAGGGCGACAAGCCTGAAACAGTCATACAAAAATGTATAGAGCTTGGCGTAACGGAGATAGTTCCTGTTCTCACGGACAGATGTGTATCCCGACCTGATGCAAAAGCAGCCGCAAGGAAGCTTGCCCGCTATCAGAAAATAGCCCTGCAGGCAGCAATGCAGTCACGGCGGGGAATAATTCCGCAGGTCAGGCCAATGATAAGCCTTAAGGAAGCTGCAAAGGATCTGGCAGGATATGATAAGGCGATTCTTTTCTATGAAGGCGGGGGTCAGCCCCTGCGCAGCATTATTGGCGCAGATGATAAAAAGCTTGCTGTATTCATCGGACCTGAAGGCGGCTTTGAGGAACGTGAGGTGGAGCTTCTCACAGAAAGCGGAGCAGTTACTGCCACCCTGGGCAAACGGATATTAAGGGCAGAAACGGCACCTATTGCTGCTGCAGCGGCAATAATGTTCCATACCGGAAATCTTGAATAATAAGGAGAAATAATATGCTTGGAATAATCGGAGCAATGGATATCGAGGTAAATGATATCAAGGCAAAAATGGAAAACCCTGTTGAAAGAACCATAAGCTCAGTATGCTTTACATCGGGAATTATCGGCGGTACAGAATGTGTTGTAGCAAAGTGCGGCATAGGAAAGGTAAATGCAGCGCTGTGTACCCAGACCATGATACTTGAATATAAGCCTGACAGAATAATCAATACCGGAATTGCCGGCAGCACTTCAACGAAAACACATATCGGCAGTGTAGTTATTGCCGAAAGCGTGGTTCAGCATGATTTTGATACAACTATGCTGGGGGACGAACCAGGAATGCTTTTCCTGCCCGGGGAAAGTCTTGTATATATTCCTGCTGACAAAGCAACTGTACAGGAGCTTGAGGCTGTATGCTCAGCTCTTGATGATATTGATTATACAGTGGGAACTGTGGCTACAGGAGATCAGTTTATCGGCACCCTTGAGAAAAGGACAGAGATCAACAAACGATTCGGTGCGATTGCCTGCGAAATGGAAGGAGGCAGCATTGCTCAGGTATGCTATGTAAACAAGGTTCCTTACTGCATACTCCGTTCCATATCGGATGACAGCTCAGGGAATGAGGGCGCACAGGCAGAATACGAAACCTTTGCACATTCCGCTGCACAGAAAGCTGTTGAAATAATCTGCGCATTCATTAAAGATACCGGTTCGGAAATGTGATAACACATAAATAGTAAAAGGGACTGCCCCGTAATAATAACGCAAAAAGGGGTTGTCACATTAAAAAAATTTCGCCCGCCTTTTCAAAGACGGTGGG
>ONDB01000188.1 GCA_900316485.1 uncultured Eubacteriales bacterium | reverse complement strand
TCACCGGAAGACAGAAGCTCGTTGATACCGGCGGACGTGCTGACAGATTCAATAAGCGTTACGGCATTACACAGAAATAATTTTAACTATGCACTTACGGCGGCACATGGCTATAATGTGCCGCCTTTTTCTGCCCGAAAGGATAATGATATGGAAAAATCATATAAAACGATAGAAAAAGAAGCGCAGGATGAATTTGTTGAACAGAGATCAAGATTCATAGGCTATGTTCGCCCTGTTACAGATGAACAGCAGGCTCTTGATTTCATAGAAGAAAAGAAAAAACAGCATTGGGACGCAAAGCATAATGTCTATGCATATATTATCCGTGAAGGCGGAGTGCAGCGCTACAGCGATGACGGTGAACCCCATGGAACAGCCGGAGTACCGACTCTTGATGTTCTTGTGAAATCAGGGGTGACAGACGTGGCTGTTGTTGTTACAAGATATTTCGGAGGAATCCTTCTGGGTGCCGGGGGACTTGTGCGCGCTTATACAAAGGGCGCAAAAATTGCACTTGAAGCCGGAGGTATAATAACCATGCAAAGCTGCAATATATGCCGGCTTGTGTGCAGATACGATCAGTACGGGAAGCTTTCAGGGCTGATACCATCCTGCGGCGGTGTTATTGACGATACGGATTTCGGAGAAAACGTTACCCTTAGCTTTCATATTGCACCGGAAAAATATCCTTCATTTGAAAAACAGCTGGCTGATTTCAGCAGCGGAAGTATGGAAGTGGAGATAATTGGTGAGGATTATTTTAAAATGTAAAAACAAGCAATAAAGCGGGAGCAGATATGAAGAAAATCGAGATAAGAAAATGCAGAAAAGATGAAATAGATGATACAGCTCAGTTTTATATAAATGTAGTAAAAAGAATGATGGAAACCGGTACCAATTACCCGAAATGGCGCAGGGATTATCCCGACAGAAACAGTGTTGTATCCGCTTATCAAAGGGGGAACCAGTATATCTGCCTTTCTGAAGGGGGTTTATCGGGAGCCTTTGTTCTTAATGATGATCCTGGCGGAGCATATGAAAAAGGTGACTGGTCTGTTTTTCTTGAAAAGGGAGAATACAGGGTAATACATACGCTTGCTGTCGATGAAGCCCACAGAGGATGCGGTATTGCGTCAGAAATGGTAAGGTATTCCCTTGAAAAATCGAAAAAAGAGGGCTGCAGAGCTGTCAGAGTGGATGTTGTGCCGGATAATTACCCAGCCCAGAAGCTTTATACAAGACTTGGTTTTACCTTTGCAGGAGAAAAGGATCTGGAAAGAGGTATTCCGGAGATACCTGCTTTCAGACTTTTTGAATATAATTTTTGATTGTTTTCTTTTGTAAAAACTTTTCTGCTGACTGAAGTCCGGAGATTAATTGTTTTTTAAAGAAAAAGTAAATATAAAAAAGGTTATTTTTGTTTTTTTGCGTATATAATTAATATAAGAAAGTAAAAAACCGCAAAGTCGCAAAAGGATGATGTTCAGTGACAATAAGAGAACAGACCGAAAAAACTGAAAGAATGATATTGTCCGGTTATGCCTGCTTTTCTGATAACTCCGCCGGGCGTGGAGTGCCGGAGGAAAAATGTACTCTGCGTACTGAATTCCAGCGTGACCGTGACAGGATAATACACTGCAAATCCTTTCGCAGACTTAAGCATAAAACCCAGGTTTTCCTTTCTCCAGAAGGAGACCATTACCGCACAAGACTTACTCACACCCTTGAAGTAAGTCAGATAGCCCGTACTGTCGCAAGGGCGCTGCGGCTGAATGAAGATCTTACAGAGGCTGTTGCACTGGGACATGACCTGGGGCATACCCCATTTGGTCATGCAGGGGAAAGGGCGCTTGATAAGCTGGTGCCGGGAGGCTTCAGACATTATGAGCAAAGCCTGAGAGTCGTCGATAAGCTTGAAAAGGACGGCAGAGGGCTAAATCTTACATATGAAACAAGAAACGGCATTGTATGCCATACAAAAGGCAGACAGGCTGACACTCTTGAAGGACGTATTGTGCGCATTGCAGACAGGATAGCCTATATAAACCATGATATTGACGATGCTGTCCGTGCCGGTGTGATTTCGGAGTCAGAGCTTCCGGCTGATGTGGTTGAGGCGCTGGGACATAGCACGGCTGAAAGAATAAATACCCTTGTTCTGTCGCTTGTTGAAAATACAAGGGATGGAGAGCTTAAAATGGAAGATGATATACAGTCGGCTTTTGACCGGCTTCATAAATATATGTATTCGGTGGTATATTCAAATGAATATGCCAAGCACGAGGAAAGAAAGGTTCCGGTGTTTATGGAGTTTCTGTACGAATATTTCACAAAGCATCCTTTTGAGATGCCTGTGGAAAACAGACGCACGGCGCAAACCGAAAGCGTTACCGCTGCGGTATGTGATTATCTTGCAGGAATGACAGACCGATATGCTACAGATAAATTCAAGGAGCTGTTTATACCAAAGCCTCGCTTCTGAGACTATGGTATACGGGAAAATGTGAGGTGACTGCCCGTTGGCAATAACTGAAGAATTCAAACAGGAGCTGAAATCCAGAACGGATATTGCTGATGTGATATCCTCTTATGTACAGCTTAAAAGGTCGGGAAGAAACCTGGTGGGACTATGTCCCTTCCATAATGAAAAATCCCCATCCTTCAGCGTATCAAGGGAAAACGGATTTTTCTACTGCTTTGGCTGCGGCGCAGGCGGAGATGCTATAACCTTTATCCGCAGAATCGAGAATCTTGATTATGTTGATGCTGTAAAGCTGCTTGCACAAAGAGCAGGAATGACCGTTCCGGAGGGACCGTCTGATAATGGAATGGGAAAACTGAAAACAAGGATACTAGAGGCTAACCGGGAGGCTGCAAGATTTTACCATCGTATGCTGTATACTCCGGAGGGCAGACAGGCACTTGATTATCTGAGGGGCAGAGGACTCAGCGAAAAAACCATAATACATTTCGGACTGGGATATTCTCCCCGTGACCGTTTCGAGCTGGTTAACCACCTGAAATCAAAGGGCTTTTCAGGAAATGAAATAATACAGGCCAATCTTGCAAATCAGTCCCAGAAGGGATATCCCTTTGACCGTTTTTCAGATCGTGTAATGTTTCCCATAATTGACCTGAGGGGAAACGTAATAGGCTTCGGCGGTAGGATAATGTCGGATATCAAGCCGAAATATCTGAATACATCGGATACTCCGGTGTTCAATAAAAGCCGGAATCTTTTTGCCCTGCAGTTTGCAAAGAATAAGGCAAACGGTCAGCTGATACTTGTAGAAGGTTATATGGATGTTATAGCTCTTCATCAGGCAGGCTTTGAAAATGCAGTTGCAACTCTGGGCACATCTCTGACCCAGGATCAGG
Organism: uncultured Eubacteriales bacterium; assembly: GCA_900316485.1. Lineage (GTDB taxonomy): Bacteria > Bacillota > Clostridia > Oscillospirales > Acutalibacteraceae > UBA1213. The sequence goes on along the minus strand of ONDB01000188.1, from coordinate 9,915 downwards.
CTATGATAATAAAGCGGTACTGTGACGAGGTTGTAATCTGCTATGACGCAGACGAAGCCGGTCAGAAGGCAACACAGAGGGCGATAGGGATACTTCGGCCTACGGGTGTAAAAATAAAGATTCTGACGGTTCCAAACGGCAAGGACCCGGACGAATTCATCAGGTCCCATGGTCAGCAGGGGAATGCAAGATTCCGTATGCTTCTGGAAAAATCGGGAAATGATATTGAATACCGACTGGAAAAGCTGAGGGGAATATTTAATACGGATATCCCGGGACAGAAGGTGGAATTCCTTACAAAGGCTGCAGAGCAGATTGCACAGCTTGATAACCCTGTTGAACAGGATGTATACATATCACAGCTTTCCAGAGAGCTTGATGTTGAAAAGGATGCAATAAAACGCCTTGTAAATAAGAATAACAAGCGTAATTACCGTGAATATAAAAAAGAGGAGATCCGCCAGGTCCAGCTGGACCTGAGCGCAGCCGACGACAGACTTAATAAGGAAAAGCGTCTGAACCTCAGGGGTGCAAATGCAGAGGAAGCCATAATCGCTATGATGATATATGATCCTGATACTGCTTTGATGATTTCAAAGGAACTGTCAGCTGATGTTTTTGTAACAGGCTTTAACCGAAGAATATATGAGATTCTGAAAAAGCGTGTTGACAGCGGAATGGAGATCAGTCCTCAGGATATATCAGGCGATCTTACTGAGGAAGAAATGGGAAGGGTAACGAAGATGCTAATGTCCCATCCCAGAGAAAAATCACCTGATACGGCAGCCAGGGAATATATGCAGGTACTTGCCGAGCAAAGCGAAAGACTGACGCCAGAGCAGGCCGCATCTGCAGACAATGATACGATAATGGAGCAGCTGCGAAGGCTGCGTGAAAAGAAAAAATAAATGATTTAAAGATAATACAGCAATTGTTCAGCAAACAAAAGGAGGAGCATTATGAACGCACAGCAACCGGAAAAGAAAAATGTACTCGGCGATCTTATCGAAATGGGTAAAACAAAGGGTCAGCTCACAAATAAGGAGATATTTGATGCAACAGGCGAGATGGATATTGAGCCTGATCAGATGGAAAAATTCTACGATATGCTGGAATCAAGCGGAGTAGAAATCGTAGAAACACTTGACGATATTATCCTTGATGACGATGAGCTTACCTCTATGGCAGGTGAGGACGATAAGGATTCAATGGTATCTGATACTATTGTTTCAACCGATGATCCTGTAAGGATATATCTGAAGGAGATCGGACGGGTGCCTCTTCTTACTCCTGAGGAGGAAACGGATATTGCAGAGAAGATCCTCAAGGGAGACGAGGAAGCAAGCCGCAGACTTGTAGAGGCAAACCTGAGGCTTGTTGTCAGTATTGCAAAGCGTTATCTGGGACGAGGAATGCAGTTTCTTGACCTTATCCAGGAGGGTAACCTGGGCCTTATGAAGGCAGTGGAAAAATTTGACCATACAAAGGGCTTCAAATTCTCTACATATGCTACATGGTGGATAAGACAGGCTATCACAAGAGCTATTGCAGACCAGGCAAGAACTATTCGTATACCTGTGCATATGGGTGAAACTATCAATAAGATCAAAAAGGCTTCAAGTCAGCTTCTTCATGAAAACGGTCATGAGCCTACTGTTGAGGAAATTGCTGAATTCCTGAATTCACCTGTTGATAAGATCAAAGAAGCAATGCGTGCTTCTCAGGAACCGGTTTCCCTTGAAACACCTATAGGCGAGGAGGAGGACAGCCATCTGGGAGATTTTATTCCTGACGACAGTGCTATTACTCCCCAGGATGCAGCTTCACAGTCGATGCTTAAGGAACAGCTTAATTCTGTGCTTTCCACTCTGACTCCCAGAGAAGAAAAGGTTATCCGTCTGCGTTTCGGACTTGACGACGGCAGACCCAGGACTCTTGAAGAGGTGGGCGAAGAATTCAGCGTTACAAGAGAGCGTATCAGACAGATCGAAGCAAAGGCTCTCAGAAAGCTGCGCCATCCCAGCCGCAGCAAAAAGCTTAAATAAAGATTCAAGGAAATGTGTGTAATAATGGAAAAATTTGATATAGATGATATTTATGCTGCCCTTTCTGTTAAGGCCAGGGCGCAGGAGGATATGCTGGATATAGAGGATATCGCTGCAATTTCTGAATATGAGGATGCGTCTGATGAAGACGTCAGCCAGCTGCTGACCCTTCTTTCAAATGACGGTACAGATTTTTTTACAAGCTTCAGACCCATTGATAAAGACAGCATAAAGAGGCTTTCAAAGGAGATAAGAGAATGCTCCGAGGAAGAATCAAAAGCTGATGTCAGCAGTGTGAAAATGTACCTGCAGGATATTTCAAAGCTTCCTGTTCTTGACTGTGACCAGGAAAAGGAAATAATCTACAGAATGCTGGAGGGCAGCGAGAACGCAGCTGAGGAGCTTATTGAGGGCAGTATGTATCTTCCGGTAATGTTTGCCCTGAAATATATGGGCAGGGGAATTCTTTTTCTTGACCTTGTGCAGGAGGGCAATATGGCTCTTATGTCCGCAGCGTCAGAAATAACAGAGCCTGGCAGAAGCTTTGCAGCATTCTGCGCTTTCAGACTGCAAAGACTTATGAGCAAAATGACAGGGTCAGAAAACAGTCCTGCACTTAAGCTTCCCAGGGCAATTGCAGAAGATCTTGCAGGCCTTATGGAAGAGGAAAAAAAGCTTCCGAAGGAGCTTGATGAAAAAGAGAAAATCAGACAGCTCAGTGCTGCGCTTAAAATCAGCGAGGATAAAACCTCAGAACTGCTTGAAAAAGAGAAGGAACTGCTGGAAGGATATTCACCGGAAAGTGAAGAAGAATACAAAACAGCGGAACAGTCCCTGCCGCAGAATGATGCGGAAACACAGCTTTCAAAACAGGTGGGGAATATGCTTACTGCACTTCCGGAGGATGAAGCAAGGGTTATATCCCTTCGTTTCGGTATCGGAGGCAGCAATGCACTGACACCGGAGCAGACAGCAGAAAAGCTTGGCATCAGTCTGCAGCAGGTCACAGAGCTTGAACAGCAGGCACTCAGACATCTGGGAGGATAATAAAAAAGAAGGTGCTCAGCCAAAAAATAAAAGAAACAGCATATTCAGGAGGAAAAGAAAAATGGCAAACGGAACACAGCCGGAAAGAAAAACTGTGCTCAAGGAGCTGACAGAACTGGGGAAATCAAAGGGTCAGCTCAGTAATAAGGAAATACTTGACGCTATAGGCGAAATGGATATAGATGCAGAGGCAATGGAACGCTTCTATGATATGCTGGAAACAAACGGCATAGAGATAGTTGAATCTGTTGAAGATATTATCCTTGATGACAGCGAGCTTACAGCAATTGATAGTCAGGGAGACGATGAGGGTGAGGCAGCGGATTACGCAGATAATGTATCTGTTGATGACCCGGTAAAGGTTTATCTTAAGGAAATAGGAAGGGTTCCCCTTCTTACTTCAGAGGAAGAAACTGACCTTGCAATAAGGATATCAAACGGAGATATCGCAGCAAGACAAAGGCTTTCCGAAGCAAATCTCAGACTTGTAGTCAGCATTGCAAAGCGTTATCTGGGACGGGGAATGCAGTTTCTTGATCTTATCCAGGAGGGTAATCTGGGTCTTATAAAGGCAGTAGAGAAATTTGACCATACGAAGGGTTTCAAGTTTTCTACATATGCTACATGGTGGATAAGACAGGCTATCACAAGAGCAATTGCAGATCAGGCAAGGACGATACGTATTCCTGTACATATGGTAGAAACTATAAATAAGGTAAAGAAGGCCTCAAGCCAGCTTCTTCATACAACAGGTCACGAACCTTCAGCAGAGGAAATAGCTGATATGCTGAAAATGCCTGCAGACAAGGTAAGCGAGATAATGAGGGTATCACAGGAGCCGGTTTCACTTGAAACACCTATTGGCGAGGAAGAGGACAGCCATCTTGGAGATTTCATTCCTGATGATGATGCACCGGCGCCCCAGGATGCTGCATCAAATACATTGCTGAAAGAGCAGCTGGCAAATGTACTGGATACACTTACTCCAAGAGAGGCTAAGGTACTGAGGCTTCGTTTCGGACTTGATGACGGACGTTCAAGGACGCTTGAAGAGGTAGGCGAAGAATTCAATGTAACAAGAGAGAGAATCAGACAGATTGAAGCTAAGGCATTAAGAAAGCTTCGTCATCCAAGCCGCAGCAAAAAACTGAAGGATTTTCTGGATTAAAGAGCAGCGTGACGCTGCACCCGTAACAGTGAGCTGATTTGTCGCTCCATTAAAAAGTTTCGCTCAGGCTTTTCAAAGGCTTGCTGGTTCAGAGCAGCGCCCACGGCAAGGTGTTGTCTGGTTCATGAATAAATAGTCTTTCTGCACCAGGTCAGCATAGCAAAAAGCGGAACGACTGACTCCTCGATAAAAAAATAAAAACAAAAGTCGATGAACCACAACATTCATCGACTTTTTTGTATTTATATAATGATTTCACTCTGTTCAACTCTGTGGTTGAAGAAAGAAATAATCTTGATGCATGGGCGTCTGAGTATAAGACCGAGCACCAGTGCAAAAGGGATAAATGCAAGCAGAAAACCAAGATTTTTCAGATACAGACCACTGTCGAGTCCTGCAACAGCTTCTCTGAGCATATTGATACCGTATCTGAAAGGCATATATGGCGAAATTGTCTGGAAGGGACCTGGAAGAACCTCTACCGGGAATGTTCCGCCGGAGCCTGCAATCTGAACAACCAGTATAATAACAGCAAGTGCCTTTCCTATAACGCTGAATGTGATAGTAAGCGAGTAAATTATCAGGGTGTATACAAGACTTGAGATAAGACAGCTGAGAATGAACAGCGCCGGTTCTGCACATTGAATCTTAAGGAAATACAGATCACCCAGGGCAATTATCCATGCCTGTATCTGTCCCAGTAAAAGATAGATCATATAACGTCCGAAGAAAAGTGAAGTGCTGGTTGGTTTTTTAAGTCTGCTGATTTCTTTCTTGGACAGATCTGTTTTCATTACTGCAACAAGTACAATACCGCCTACCCAGAGGGCAAGTGATGAATAGAACGGAGTCATTGCTGAACCGTAGTTTTCAACGGGGTAAAGTCTGTGCTTCTGCGAGGTAACAGGACTGGAAACGAATTTGCCCAGCTCTGCCGGGTTTTCGATAATAGGTGTAATGATATTGATTAAAGTATCATTATTGATTATGCCGTCAACAGTTTTTGAGAAATTATCAATCTTTGTCTTTGATGATTCCATGAAGCTCTTGAGATTCTGGAAGGTTTTCTTCATTGATGCAATTGACGATGATGCTTCATCAAATGTGGAGTTAAGATTCGGTGTGCTGTTGCTGAGCCTTGTCATGACATTGTAGATATTGTCAAGGGCTGAATATGATTTATTCACTGCGCTGTCAATAAGTGACTTGATTCCGGAAAATGCAGCGCTTACTGAGGAAGTATCTACCTTAACTTCATTTGCAAGTGATTCAAGCCTTGCTTTTATATCAGCAGGTATCTGACCTGCAGATTCAAGGTTATCAGCTGCGGTATTGATTGTATTTTTAAGCTCTGTCTGGCGCTGGTTAGCAGCATTAAGCTTGTTAATAATGTCTGAACAGTCTATTCCCAATGTATCCTGTATAGTATAAATAATATTCAGGATACGGTTGTTAATGCCTACGACTCTGTCGTTGATAACAGTTACTCTTCTGAGACTGGCGGCAGCCCCCGCTGCATCAGTGGAAACATTGCTAAGGGCATTGTCTATCTCATTTGAAATATCGTCTGCAAATCCCTGAGTTGAATCAATTACTCCTTCAATAGAATTGCTTACCTGCAGTGCGGCATTCTGTGTTTTCATGATGGAGTTTTTAACCTCTGTGGTAAATACACCTGCCTGAGCGAGCTTCTGCTGAATAGTGGGCAGCATTTCCTTGTTTGTCTTAACAATGCCGTCAATTGAATCAAGGGTAGAGATAAACACATCCACTGTCTTTTCAAAGTTATCAATATCACCTTTGAGGTTATCAAAGGTCTGCAATATTTTGTCTGCAGTTTCATCCTTATTCTTTCCCAGCTTATCATTTGCCAGATTAAGGGCTGTAGCAAGGTATTTGGTAATTGTGCTTACATAGGTTGAATTAACACTTTCTTCAATTGCCTCAACGCCTTTATCGGTAATCTTGGGGGCAATTGCATTTACCTTTTCATTGATATAATACTGCAGCTCTGCCTGCTTGAATTTACCGGTGGTTATAGAAAACAGACATTCGCTGAAATTGTCCGGAATGATAACGGCAGCATAGTATGTACCGTTATTAACTCCGTCTTTGGCTTCCTTTTCATCAACAAAGGTCCAGCCCATTTTGTCATTGGCTTTAAGATTTGAAATTATCTCATCACCGGCATTAATTGAAAGGGCGCTGTAGGAATAGCCCTTGTCAAGGGAACAAACAGCAAAGGTAAGGCCGTTTGTACTTGAATAGGGATCCCAGTTAGCAGCGATATTGAACCATGCATAAAGAGCCGGCAGAATACAGATACCAATTATAACAATGAATACAATAAGATTTTTAGCAATACTTTTCAGATCGTTTTTTAATATCCTGAATACATTTTTCATTTTGACCCTGCCTCCTTTTTTTCGGTGTTTTCAGTTTTCTTTTCCTCGGGGATTGTTACCGGCGGGGGACTATCCTGTACAGTATCGGGTTCCTCATCATCCTCCGATATTTCAAAATAATCAAATTCATCAGCGATACCTAAGAATTCCTTCAGTTTGTGATAATTGTATTCAGCTCCTATCATGACTGCTACACACCAAATTATCGTTATTATCCAAAGACAGAGAAATTCTATTTTTGCTTCAAGACTGAAAATAAGTGCAAGGAAAATAATGCCGGAGATGATTATAGCAAGTGCACCGTATTTTCTGTAATTTGTTCGCCTTCGCTTTGCAATATTATATTCTCCCAGTACAGCAAGATAGGTAAGGTGTTCCTGTTCACTTTGCGACAATGGTGGAATCTGGCTGTTCTTGCTGTAGAATTCGTCATGCAGTGAACTGACCGTTTCTTTTTCCTTTTGGGTTGTATTATCCTTATACATGGATGAATCCCCGGGAATAGACGGCATTTCACTTTTTTTGCCTGGTGACATATCTTTCCTCCCTCTTAAAAACTGATATCCGATTGTAAAAAGGTCAATTCATATTACAACCGGGTGTCAATTATTATTTTTGAGTTTATATTCCGACATTCCGACATAACTCAGGCTGAGTACGTAAAGCCGGCATTTTAAGTTGATTCCCTTATAGAGTATATTATAAAATGCTTTGTAAGATGTGTCAAATATTTAATACTCTGTTTCAGACAAAATAAATGAAATGATAATAAACTTTGTTAAAATCAAACAAAATCCAACGTATTAAATGCATAAAGGACAGCAGTCCGTAATGGTGAACTGCTGTCCGGTATAATTACTGATCTCTGGTTTTTATGAGGTTTTGTAAAGTCAGTCCTCAGGCGGAATTCCCACATAAGACGTGCGGTCTATTTTTTCGTTATCTGTCATACCATTTGATATGAATTCAAAATATTCGTCCTGAGTAGGAAAAAGCTCTACATTTGTTTCTGACGGTGATTTTTTCTTTTCCATAATATCATCTCCTGAGCTTATTATATGTACTCAGAAAGGAATAATTCAGAAATATTATGAAAAATCCTTGATATCTGCCAGATTGTACGGAGTCTGCTGATAAACGTAATAATTTAGCCAGTTTGCATAAAGCAGGCTTGCATAGCTTCTCCATGTCAGATTAGGCAGTGCTCTCGGATCATTTCCAGGGAAATAATTATACGGAAGCTCAGGATTAATTCCTTTGTTTCTGTCACGGAAATATTCATTAGCAAGTGTATTTCTGTCATATTCGGCATGACCGGTCACAAAGAACTGTCTGCCGTTTTTATTTGCGACGATAGCCACGCCTGCGATATTTGAGGATGCAAGGATTTCAAGCTCTTCATGCTGTCTTATATCGGAACGGTGGTTGCCGGTATATCGGGAATGGGGCAGAAGAATTTTATCATCAAAGCCTCTCATCAGCGGATGGAAGGTATTCATAACTCTGTGCACATACACGCCGGAAAGCTTTTCATCCAGCTCATATTTCGGTACGCCGTAATGATAGTAAAGACCTGCCTGAGCGCCCCAGCAGATATGGAATGTGCTGTAGACATTGCTTTTTGACCATTTCATAATCTTGCAAAGTTCATTCCAGTAATCTACCTGTTCAAATTCAAGCTGTTCAACAGGTGCTCCTGTAATAATCATTCCATCGTAATGATTATTGCATACATCGTCAAATGTCTGATAGAAGGCAGTCAGGTGGTCAACAGGTGTGTTTTTATTTCTGGAAACATGGGTAGCCATCTGAAGAAGCTCTATATCTACCTGAAGAGGAGTATTGCCCAGAAGTCTCAGAAGCTGAGTTTCAGTTTCAATTTTATTCGGCATAAGATTAAGTATTAATATTTTAAGTGGTCTGATATCCTGAGACATAGCCCTTTCATCAGTCATAACAAATATGTTTTCAGATTCAAGAGTTTTAAATGCAGGCAGTTCACTTTTTATTTTAATTGGCATAATTATATTCTTCCTTCTTAATAAATTCCATGCCTGACAATTATACCACAATCCTCCCATAATATCAACCCCCGCCAGCGTGACGCTGGACCCTAAATGCGCCGGCGAGCCGCCGGTGCCATAACGCGATGGCCAGCGTGACGCTGGACCCGTAACGCGATGGTGTCGCTTCACTGCGTTACGCTCTTAATGCGCCTGACTGATTGGCTGCCCGCGGTGCTGCTGTAATTGCTGTTATTTTTCTCAAATTATGTTAAAAAATGGCATTAATGGTCGTATTTTCTTATTATTTAACGCAATAAAATGACGGTAATGACATTTTGTACAATAAAATGAACTCAAAAATCAGTAAATTATCAAATCAAAGTATTTACGAATATAATATAAATTGTGAAAGGTTCCGAAAATTATTTCAAAATTGGCAATTTCCTTGAATTAGCATTTATAATATGATATAATTGCAACCGATAGTTGGATGCAATTGATTTCGCCATTTTTTGTGAACTAAGTGCTGCTTTTTATTTGGTTATGAATGTTTTTTCAACAGTGCGCATATTATTATAAGAGGGGTCGATGATGGCAGATATGCATCCATTTTGTTTTATATGATACCGTTATGACCACCTCTCAGGTTGCCGATTCTCTAAGGAGAAATGTGCTTTCTGCGGGGTTTTGTTATTATAAAGGAGAGCGCCTGTGGAAGAAAATGAAAATGCTGCGGCAGAAATTGAAGGTTCTGCAGCAGGGCAGGCTGAAATTGTAAAGCCTGCAAAGAAAAAGAAGAAACGTACAGCAAAGGATTACGCAATTTCGTTTTTCATCAAGCTTGCTGTAACAGCTCTTGTATTATGGCTGGTATTTACTTTTGTTGCCGGCATATTTGTGTGCCATACAAACAGTGCATACCCGGCGGTAAGGGACGGTGAATTCTGCCTGACTTTCCGTCTTGCAGAGCTGAGGCAGGGAACGATGATAGTATATAAACATAACGGCGAAACAAAATTCGGACGTGTAGTCGCATCTGGCGGCGATAAGGTTGAGATTTCCCGGGAACAAGTCCTGGTGAATGGCTATGGCATTTCCGAAAATGTGGTTTATCCCACTTCGCCGGAGGGGTCAGCAATAAGCTATCCCTACCAGGTACCCGTTAACTGCGTATTCGTATTGAACGATTACCGCAGCGACCTTTCAGACAGCCGTACTTATGGCGGCATACCGATTGAGGAAGT
>ONDB01000184.1 GCA_900316485.1 uncultured Eubacteriales bacterium | reverse complement strand
TCTCTTATAAGCTGAACTGCGTACTGGTAATCCCATTTTGAACGGTCTGTGTTTTCAAGCTCGGGAGTAAGATCTCCCCGCAGGGCCATGATATTTTTAATGCCCGCAGCTTTCATTGCCTCAATCTGCTGCTTTACTGTTTCCCTGCTGGAAGAAACGCAGGTCAGATGGGCAAGAGTAGGCACACCGAAACGATCCATAATATTCTTAGCGATATCGAGTGTATATTTGCTGGTTCCGCCGCCTGCTCCGTATGTAACACTCATAAATGAAGGCTTGAAGGCTGCAATTTCCTCTGTGGCAGCCTTTACGCTTTCAAAGCTGGTTTCCTTTTTCGGGGGAAAAACCTCAAAGGAAAGCGACATATTGTGATTATTCAGTATTTCTGTTATTTTCATTGTTTTATCATCCTCATAATATAATAATTGTCGGAAAAAGTGTTTGGATATGTTTTAACCTGAATATGTATTTATCCGGTAAAAAAATGTCTGATAAAAAGACTATAATCCTTATTGTACATTATTTCAGCGGATTTTACAAGCTAACTATAATATTTTAGCAATTAATCTTTTGCAGCGGCTTAATAATACAATGAAAAGGGGCTGTCTCAGGGCAGCAAAGCAAAAAACAGAACGACTGACTCCTTGACGAAAAAAAGCCGATGAACCAAAATATTCATCGACTTTTTTAAGTTGTTATCAGAAATGATGCAGCGTTTTATTTATTCTGTAATACACCGTTAAACTGTCTTTGCACAGGACACAGCAGTTAAATCTCATGATTCGTGAAAAAATCTTATGATTTGGAAGGAATTGAAATACCTAAGGCTGAAAGGTCGATTTCACTTGCTTCCTTTTCGGTATATTCGCTGGGGATAGTAAGATCTTCCTCATCAACCTCTACAGAGAAGGTCTTGAAGATAAAATCGTATTTCTGGTCTTCTTTCTCAACATGGATTATTTTCATCATGTTGTCATCGCCAAAATAAACCTTTACCTGAACGGTTTCTTCTTTTGTTTCTGAAGCAGATCCGGAAGCAGCAGAGGATTCAGCCTTTGCTTTTTTCTTGACCGTATAGCTTTCATATTTGTATTCTTCACCATCATAGGTCTCTGTTCCGTCTCCGTTGTAGGTTACTTCTTTTTCGCTTGTATCGTTGATAAGAGAATTTGTGTCAAAATTGTCCAGCATTCCGCCGGTCATATCCTTAACACTGTCAATAGCCTTCTGCGCTTCTGCAGAGCTGTCAGAAGAAGCGCCTGAGTCTGCCTTGTTCATTTCCTCTGCAGTTTTAAGAACGGAATAAGATCTTACCTTGGGATTCACTGAAAAAAGTCCGTCTTTGTTTTTAAGCATATCAAATGAAAACATTCCTATATCAAGCTTTATACGGTAATCCTTGTTTTCGTTCTTGATTATTGCTACCGTGATTTCCTCACCCAGGGATTCAAGATTCATAGCAGAGCCGGATTTTGAGGCTTCGCTTGCATCATCATCCTTTATCTGATTGACGTCAAATTTTACGGTGAGGTTTTTATTTTCAAGCATTGAAACTGCGAATTTAGTAAGGGGTCCCAGCTTGTCCATGTCAATTTTTTTCTCAATGGATTCTTTAATCTCAGGATCAGCATCAAGCTGGGGCAATGAAACCTGGCTTTCCTGTTCTTCCTGATCAGACTGGGCGGAAACACTTTTTCCTGCAGTTTCGGAGCCTTCATCAGCCTTATTGTTTCCGCATCCTGCAAACGATACAGCCAGTGCAGCTGTAAGTGCAAAAGCAAAAAATCTTCTGAATTTCATCTCAACAACTCCTTTTTAATACAGACTTTCTTCAGCAGTCAGAAAGTCGTGCCGGATATACAATTTCAGACCGGAATTAATACTTAAGCATCCGGCGTTTTAAATGAATTTTAACATATTACCCCCACAATTTCAAGTCCATTTTGTCGATACTTAGCAGCTGCTGCACCAATGAGATATTATTCATGAAAATTTGAAAACATGAGCAGTCATATTCTTGCCGATGGCATGTGTCCAGCGTCACGCTGGTTTTATTGTGTTCCTGTAGTATGATTCGGGAAGCGGGTTTTATGCAAATCCCTTTTCCTTAACTATCCCCCTCGCTTCGGCAGGCGCTGAATGCTTTTCTCTGGTGCTGAAACGTCAACTATAGTTTTTGTTCGTAAGACGGTTGCTGACTTTCTGTTCTGACTAGCAGCGTAAGTCTAAGCAAACCAAGCAATTATAGCAGCACCGCGGGCAGCCAGACAGTCAGGTGCATTAAGAGCGTAACGTAAGTGAAGCGACACCGTCGCGTTACGGGTCCAGCGTCACGCTGGCGCGTTGCGGCACCGGCGGCTCGGTTAGTGTAAAAAAATTCTGGGTTTATTCAAAACCAGAATCAGCCAAGATAAAGCAAACCAAGCTATTACAGCAGCATCGCGGGCAGCCAGACAGTCAGGTGCATTAAGAGCGTAACGCAGTGAAGCGACACCATCGCGTTATGGGTCCAGCGTCACGCTGGCATGTTGCGGCACCGGCGGCGTCGTCTCGGTTGGTTGACAGGGAAATGGGGATGGGGTATAATTATTGTGTGATTTTGTTAAGGAAAGACGTTTCAGGACTTGATCGTAATTCTTCAGCCGGCAATGCAGAGTAGTATAAAAACAGTCAGTTGACAGAATAATACGAATCCGGTCATATGTTATGCCTGATTATACGGATGTGAAAAAACATGAGAAGAAAGATATGTCTATTGCTGATATTTGTGTTGACAGCCGGACTCTGTGGTTGCGGAGCAAAGGCTGAATCAGCGGAGATAATAGTTGATGAAAGTATTGAAGCTTCCGAAACTGCATTGGTGCTCTCTGCATCTGATAATACTGTAATAGAAGGCAGCTGCGATCCCGGCAGCCTGATACATCTTACTGCAGAGTCGGAAAATGTCCGGAACTACGATCTTATGACAAAGCATGGCAGCGAACCGTGGAAAATTGAGAAAAGAAATATCAGTGGAGATATTATTATAAAAGCTCCGTCAGATCCCTGCTTTTATAGTGTCAGACTTTGCCCGAAGGGTAAGGACAGCCAGAATAATATGCGTTCGTTTTTGATAACTGTAAAAAAGCAGACCGGAAAAAAACTTGAAGATAACGGATCAAGGCTTAGTGCACATTATTTATGTCTGGGGGATAATGAGATAACTGCAGCTCCTTCGTTCAAAGGTGGAACACCGCCCTATAAATACACGTACAAGCTTGTGAATGCATCAGAGAAGGCACAGGATCTTCTTGACATGACCAGCGAAGATATCTCACGTCTTACTTTCAGTACAACTCCCGGACGCTATGAGCTTAGCATAACCGCATCGGACAGTGACGGCAATAAGGCAGAAAAAAGGATTGTCCTGGTTTCAGACTATCATATGCCGATGAAAAATATTTATCAGTATACGGAGCCTGCACTTCCTACAGGCTGCGAGGCTACCGCCCTTGCCTCGTGCCTGAATTATTACGGCTGCAAGGTTACTAAAAACGAGATAGCTGATAAGTACATTAAAAAGGTGCCATTTACCTTCAAGGACGGAGAATTTATCGGTGGTGACCCAGAAGTGGAGTTTGCCGGAGATCCTAACAGTGAAAATGCCTACGGCTGTTTCAGCGGATGCATTATTGATGCGGCAAATTCATATTTCGAAAGTACCGGTGCAGATTTTGTTGCAAAACGTGTAAGGTTTGATAACCTTGAACAGATGCATAAGCTTATGGAGAAGGGTCAGCCTGTTCTGATATGGTCAACCATGTTTCTGTGGGAAAGCGTTGTTACGGATAGCTGGAAAACTAAGGACGGCAAGCAAATAGACTGGCTGTGCAACGAGCATTGTTTTGTATTGACGGGAATGTCGCCTTCACTGGATCAGGTTTATGTATCCGATCCCATGACCGACTCTGACAAGCCGCTTTATTATGATGCCAAAAAGTTCATGCATTATTACAAAAAGCTTGGCAGTCATGCTGTCGTGATTGAACCTATTCTGCGGTGATGGTAACAGTGCCGGCATTACCCTCCGGAGCGGGAACTGATCTTTATTGGTGCGAAAAAATGTGCTGATGCAGAGCAGCAAAGCAAAAAGCATAACGACTGATTCCTTGACAAATAAAAAAGTCGATGAACCAAAATATTCATCGACTTTTTTGCTTTATATTGGCAAACTTCTGATTCTCTGCTCAGAATACTCTTTTCTGCGGACCCAGTGCCTTGTCATATGCGCCGGTGCTTCTGAGCTTTTTTCGCTTGCGGTTTTTCTTGCGCTTCGGTTTTTTCAGATCAATTTTCATATGCCGTTCGTTTTTATCCGCTCGGTGCATATATACGCTTTCCACAAGCCCGACTCCCAGATAAAGACAAGCAGCAGACGAACCTCCTGAGCTGAAAAACGGAAGCGTTATTCCTACAACCGGCAGCAGACCCAGTACCATGCCCAGATTGATCGTTATCTGCGTAGCAAGCAGAGAGAAAAAACCAATGCACATATTTTTCCCCAGGGGATCTGTAGCAAGTATGGAATTGATCATTGTCTTGAAAAGCAGCAGGAAAAACAGCAGCAGTATTGCTGCACATCCGATAAAACCAAGCTCCTCTCCGGCAACCGTGAAGATAAAATCGTTCTCCTGATACGGAACCATTTCACGCTCAACTCTTGGTCCTTCAAAAAGACCTTTGCCCAGCATACCGCCGGAGGCAATAGATACCTTTCCCTGATACTGCTGCCAGCCATATGTCCTGAGCATTTCATCATCATTGGTAAAAAGGACGGATATTCTGCTTTGCTGGTCCGAATTCATCAGCCTTGTCCAGATTATTGGTATTGCTGCTGCAGAGCAGATAAGAAAGGCTATAAAATAGCGCAGCTGAACTCCTGCTGCAAAGCTCATAATAAGGAACATACAGCCGAAAACCAGGGCAGCGCCATCGTCACCCTGCAGATGTATCAGCACCACCGGTACTGCAGCGTGCAGCACAAGGGATAAAACTCCTATAAAGCTGTGGAGCTTAGCGTGTTCCTCAAGTGCAGCAAGATGAGCAGAAAATGTTACGATAAAGCATATCTTTGTCAGCTCTGAGGGCTGAAAGGTTATTCCTCCCGGCAGACGTATCCATCCCACATCGTCGGTTCCGACAATCTGTATTCCGATAAAGAATACTGCCAACGTAAGGGCAAGTGCTACTCCTGCAATAAGCCACCAGCATTTTGCAATCAGCTTATAGTCAATATTTGCAACTATTATTGCAGCTGTGTAGCCGATAATAACTGCGAATACCTGAGTTTTGAGGAAATTGACCTCGCCGCCCCGCTGCTGGCTTGCAATAAGCAGGCAACCGAATATTGAAGCGGTAAGGGTAAGCACCCAGTAGAGTATATCCGTTTTTTTAAAAAAGCCTTTAAGCCCTGAAATAATATTGTCTATTGATATCACACCCCTGTATCAAGCTTCTGCGGAAACGCTTGCTTTTATGAAAAAGCCGGGGGTCTTTCCCGGAACAACAGAATATGTTTCCACATATATTATATAATCAAAGCTGTGAAACTTCAAGTGGTGATGAAAATATATATATGCTAAGAAAATAATGTGATAACAGACGTAAAGCTGCGGCTACAGCAGTCAATATGACGATTTTGGCAGATAGGGGAAAAATATCGGAAAAAAGGCTTGAAATCGGTTAAATGGTGTGATATAATATATGAGTCTTTGGAGCCGTCACTTGTGATGGGATTCATAGCAAGGCAGAAATGCTGAACTTTGAAACGGACAGTCCTCTGCCGTAAATACGGCATGAATGTCTATAAATAACAGGAGGAATAAAAATGGACGCATTAAAAACTATTGCAGCTTCTTCAATCAAAGCTGAAAAGCCCCAGTTTGAGATCGGTGATACAGTACGTGTCAGCGTAAACATCCGCGAGGGCGAGAGGGAAAGAATCCAGATGTTTGAGGGTACAGTTATTGCTAAGAGAGGCAGCGGCGTAGCCGAGACTTTCACAGTAAGACGTCTTTCCTATGGCGTAGGCGTAGAGAGAGTGTTCCCTGTAAACAGCCCTAACGTTGTTGATGTTAAGGTAGTAAGACGCGGTAAAGTTCGCAGAAGCAAGCTTTATTATCTGCGCGGCAGAGTTGGTAAGGCTGCTAAGGTTAAAGAGCAGATCAAATGATAATCCAACCGGAAAAGGGACTTAATTGTCCCTTTTTTGCTATCTGCCTGAAAAGGAAGAGTCGCTATGAAAAAGACAGCCAAGCACAATTCCGTTACTCAGAAATACATAGATATATCTGATACACTGGCAGCAGGCAGAAGCGCCATTGTGTTTTTGTATATCATAATCGGCATTGCTCTTGTGGTGTCATGCCTTATGTATATTGTTTTTGATATTGTTCCGGTAAAAGGTTCCTATAGTATGGGTGACGGAGAAACGGTTAGCTGCATTATCTGCGTGAGAGGATATGAACTCAAAAAAGGCGATCTGGTTGTTCTGAGAGGAAAAAGAAATGCTGCAGTTGTAGTTGAGACTGCAGGGTTTTCCGATATGGATCAGTATAAGGATATGGATTATCCTGAGGATAGTCTGCTTGTAAATATTGATGAGGTAAACGGCAGTAAGGAGCTTTCTGCTGTACAGCCTGATGAACTTGAAGGAAAAATCTGCTATGTGGTATCCCCGATGAAGCGATTCGGAACGGATATACATAAGCTGTTCGGATAAATTCGGGCAGGCGGATTCATCTGCCTGAAAAAATGAATTAAGGGGTGTTGTTATGTCTGAACGTAATGAAAAGAAAGAAAAATCCAGAAATGACGTTGACGAAGAATTTGATGAAGAACTCGATGAAGAGCTGGAGCTTGAAGTCGAGGAAAATATCAGTATTAGCTCCTTTATCTTTGAATGGGCAAATGCTTTTATGGTAGCTCTTGTTGTGGTGGTGCTTCTTCTTACATTTGTATGGAGACAGGTAACTGTAAGCGGTACTTCTATGACAGATACTCTCAATGACGGAGACAGACTTATCATTTCCAGTTTTATGTATAAGCCCCAGTATGGAGATATCGTTGTAGTAAGCCACGGACAGAATTACAGCGAGCCTATCATCAAAAGAGTAATAGCAACTGAGGGACAGTCCCTTTCTATCAATTACGATACTGAGGAAGTAAGCGTTGACGGTGTTATACTTGATGAACCTTATATCAAGGGCAAGACAATCAAGCTTCGCAATCCGCTTGAGATACCCGATAAAATACCAGAGGGATATGTATTTGTAATGGGTGATAACCGTGACGGTTCTCTCGACAGCAGAAGCACAGAGATAGGTCTTATTCCTGTTGAAAATATCATTGGTAAGGCTGAGCTGAGAATATACCCCTTCAATAAATTTGGCAGCGTATATAACTGACAGGATATATCGGCACAATGAATTGTCTTGTGCCGCGGCATGAAAAGGAAAAAATAATATGGAAGAAATTAAGTCAATACAGTGGTTTCCCGGTCATATGACCAAAACCAAAAGAAAGATAGAATCCCAGCTGCGGCTTGTGGATGCTGTTGCAGTACTGCTTGATGCAAGAATACCCTATTCCAGCTGTAACCCTCAGCTGAGGAGTATTATAAACAATAAGCCCCGCATTATTGTACTTAATAAATGCGATATGGCTGACCCTGCACAGACTAAAAAATGGCTTTCTCTTTTCCGTGAAAAAAATATCGCAGCAATAGCTCTTGACTGTAAAACAGGCAAGGGCTTGAATGCTTTTATACCTACTGTAAAGAATGTTCTTGCAGACAGGATTGAATCATGGAATAAAAAGGGAATGACCGGCAGAACCATCAAGGTTATGGTGGTTGGAATACCGAATGTAGGAAAATCTTCATTCATTAACCGTATGTCAAAGCAGAACAGAGCAAAGGTAGAGGACAGACCCGGCGTAACAAGAGGCAATCAGTGGTTTACAATCGGCAAGGGCTTTGACCTGCTTGATACTCCCGGTGTGCTCTGGCCTAAATTTGATGACCCCATAGTGGGCGAAAAGCTTGCATATATAGGTTCGGTAAAGGATGATATTCTGGATACTGAACAGCTGGCCGGCAGACTTCTTGAATACCTGAGGGATAATTTCCCTGGGCCGCTTTGCGCAAGGTATAAGCTGGACAGCCAGGAGATAATTCCTATGCAGGGCTATGAAATACTGGAGCTTGTGGGAAGAAAAAGAGGAATGCTTGTTTCCGGCGGAGAGATAAATACAGAAAGGGCAGCAGCTGCTGTTCTGGATGAATTCAGAAATGCATCTCTCGGAAAGCTTACTATTGATAGGGCGGAGGATTATCCTGATGTTAGAGTTTGAACAGATGTATAAGGAACAGGGCTACAAGGCTATCTGCGGAGTTGACGAAGCAGGACGGGGACCCTTTGCAGGCCCTGTTTTTGCTGCTGCAGTAATACTTCCTGAGGGACTGGTTATTGAAGGAGTAAAAGATTCAAAAAAGCTTAGTGAAAAAAAGCGTGAGCAGCTTTTTGATGTAATAAAAGAGCAGGCTCTTGCATATTGTGTTGCAAGCGCTTCTGTGGAAGAAATCGAAACCCTTAATATTCTGCAGGCTGATATGCTTGCAATGAAAAGAGCCGTGGAGGGACTTTCAGTAAAGGCTGATTTTGCAATGATTGACGGCAATAAAACTCCGCAGCTGGATATTCCCTGCGAAGCAATTGTAAAAGGCGATGCAAAAAGCGAATCCATCGCTGCTGCTTCAATACTTGCAAAGGTGAGCAGGGACAGATATATCTGCGGGCTAGCAGAGAAATATCCCCAGTATGGATTTGAAAAGCATAAGGGCTACGGCACAAAGGCTCACAGGGAAGCTATTCTTGAATACGGTCCCTGCGAGATACACAGAATGTCATTCCTTAAAAAACTTTATGCAGGTAAGAAATAATGGCGGCAATGACAGATGCAAAAAGAATAGGGAATATGGGAGAGGCTGCTGCTGAGGGATATCTCAGAAAAAAAGGCTATGAAATTCTTGCAAGAAATTATCATATTCCGGGGGGAGAAATTGATATCATTGCTGCTGACAAAGAGTATATCATCTTTGCAGAGGTAAAGACGAGAAACGCTTCTTCAATTGCAAGACCTTCTGCATGGGTGAACAAACGCAAGCAGAAAAAGCTGATTCTGACGGCTTCTCAGTATATTGAAGAAAATGACTGTGAACTGCAGCCCAGATTTGATGTTATAGAGGTTGTGTATGACATGCACACGGAAATAATCGTCAGTATTGAGCATATTGAGGATGCCTTTATGCAGACCGGCGATTATGCGGTATATTGATTATGATGGAATTATTCAGAATTACAGAAATATCCGACGGTTGGTTTACAGCCATGCTTTGCGGAGAATATGAGCTGATGTGTTCTGATCTGTGGTTCGGAGACCCTCCGCTGGAGCTGCTTTCGGCTCTGGCTGAACTGTCAGAGTCCGATGGTATGCGCTTTGTAAGCTTCAAGGGTGAGCCGGGGGCTGATATCCTTAAGCTTTCAGTAATCGGTGACGAGCTGGAAATAACAGTCTATTCCACAGACTGTCCTTCTGAAAGTATGCTGCCTGACAGCGGAGCGTCGCTGCAGAATTATTGTACAGATATATTGTATTCAAAGACAGTCAGCAGAGACGGATTTATCAGTGATGTAATAAAAGAATTTGACCGTTTTGCTCATGACAGTGCGGCGAAAGCTTATGTAAGAGAGTGGAATCGTTTTCCTGCTTCAGAGCTTGACCGCTTGAAATGCGGCAGCAACAGATCCTGATGATCGGAAAGGACGGGGCGTGTATGGAGCTTTTTGATATGCACTGCGATACATTGTATCGTGCCTATACGGAGAAAAGTACACTGTTTGATGACAGCTTTCATATATCCTTTGATAAGACAGAGGGGATATCGCCGTATATTCAATGTCTTGCAGTATGGATCCCGGATGAATACAGGGGAGAGGACGCATGGCGGCTTTTCTGCGGCTGTGTGGATAAGCTTTATGAGCAGCTTGAAGGAACAGATATTGTCTTTTGCAAAACGGCAGAAGATATCTGCAGAGTCAGGGAAAACGGCGGCAGAGGTATTATACTGACCGTTGAAGGCGGAGCTGTTCTGGGAGGAGATATAAAAAAAGTTCAGACTCTGTATGATATGGGCGTGCGTATTATGACTCTTACCTGGAACGGGGCAAATGAACTGGGCGACGGTATTATGGAGCCTGAAGACAGAGGACTGACCGGATTCGGGAGGGCTGTTGTCCGGGAGATGGAGAGGGTAGGTATAATAGTTGATCTTTCACACGCCGGCGAAAAGCTTTTTCATGATACTGCAGAAATCGCTGAAAGGCCCTTTGTTGCCACACACTCAAATATCAGGTCTGTAACAGACCACAGGCGTAATCTTACGGATCAGCAGTTCTGTGTGCTTGTGAAAAACAACAGCATAACCGGACTTAATTTCTGCAGGGATTTCCTTGACTGCACACCCTGTGAAAAAGAATTTACAGCTAAGGAAATATTGCATAGCGGCGGAATGTGTGCTATAATAAGTCATGCAAAGTATATGTGTTCATTGGGCGGTGAAAAAAACATTGCTATGGGCGCAGACTTTGACGGTGCAGATATCCCGGCGGATATTGATGGTATAAGCAGTATGCCTGATCTGTACGAAATGTTTTCAAGACATTTCCCGGAGCAGACTGTACGGGATATTTTCTTTGAAAACGCTTTTCGCTTTTTTGAGAAAAATCTGACGGCAGAGGAATAAACAGAAACATTCTTTCAGATGTTTAGTCTGATGTATAAAGAAAGAAGGAAAATGTATGAATTACAACAGCACAAGAGATAAAAACAGGGTGGTTTCAGCTTCTCAGGCTATCGCTCAGGGTATTTCAGAAGAGGGAGGACTTTTCGTTCCCCAGCAGCTTCCTGCATATAACGAGGCTGACCTTAAGGCAATGCTTGAAATGGATTACAGAGGAAGAGCTAAAAAGATCATGGGCGATTTCCTCGGTGATTTCACAGCCGACGAAATAAGCGAAAGCGTTGATGCAGCTTATACCGCAGAGAAGTTCGGCGGAGAAAACCCTGCTCCTATTTCATATATTGAAAGCGGCGACAAGAAGATGTCACTTCTTGAGCTGTGGCACGGTCCCACCTGCGCATTCAAGGATATGGCTCTGCAGATTCTTCCGCACCTTCTTACAAAGTCAATGAAAAAGACCTGTGACGGTAAGCAGGCTGTAATCCTCGTTGCTACAAGCGGTGATACAGGCAAGGCTGCTCTTGAAGGCTTCAAGGATGTTGACGGAACAAAGATTATGGTATTCTATCCTGTTGACGGCGTTTCGCCTATGCAGAAAAGACAGATGGCTACACAGAAGGGCGATAACGTAAGCGTTGTTGCTATCAAGGGTAACTTTGACGATGCGCAGACCGGCGTGAAGAAGATATTTACAAATGCTGAAATAAAGCAGAAGCTTGCTGATAACAATATGCTTTTCTCAAGCGCAAACTCTATTAACTGGGGCAGACTGCTTCCGCAGATCGTATACTATTTCTCAGCATACAGCGATATTGTAAATGAGGGCAGGATTGCTCTTGGAGATAAGATTAATGTCTGCGTACCTACCGGTAACTTTGGTAATATCCTGGCTTCATTCTATGCAATGAATATGGGCCTTCCGGTGAATAAGTTTATCTGTGCTTCAAATTCAAACAATGTTCTGACAGATTTTATCAGAACAGGTACATATGATAAGAAGAGAAAGTTCTATACAACTATTTCTCCGTCAATGGATATTCTCGTATCAAGCAATCTGGAAAGACTTCTTTATCATCTTTCAGGCGAGGATGCTGAAAAGGTTGCAGCACTTATGAGTGCTCTCAGCAATGAAGGCGTATATACAGTTGACGATGAAATAAAGGCAAAGCTTGAAAAGTATTTCTGGGGCGGTTTCTGTGATGATGAAAAGACACAGAAGACTATCGGTGAGCTTTACAAAAACGAAAATTACCTTGCAGATACACATACAGCAGTTGCTGTCAATGTTTATGAGCAGTATGTGGATCAGACAGGCGATAAGACACCTACGGTCATCGCTTCTACAGCAAGCCCTTATAAATTCGCAAAGGCTGTACTTGCGAGTGTAACTGATGAGGCTCTTCCAGAGAATGAATTTTCTATGGTTGATGCACTCTCAGCTAAAACAGGAACAGCTGTTCCGGCTCCCCTTGCTTCACTTAAGGATGCAAAGGAAATATTCTCGTTTGAATGTGAAGTTGATGAAATGCCTGAAACAGTTCTCAGCGGACTTTCTATTGGCTGATTTCTATGTGACAGGTTCAGTGTGTTTATGAAATGCATATAACCATGCTGAACATGAATAAATGTGTTTTGGGGAACATGGAGCTTAATGCAGATGTTTCCATAATACACCCGGATAAAGCACCGATACAGGGAAAAATAATCGGATAGCTTTATCCGGGTGTTTTTAGAATAAAATGTGATTATTGTTGTCTTGAAAGACGGAAGGTGAGATATTATGGCAGTATATGCAATAGCCGATCTGCATTTATCATTTGGAACGGATAAGCCCATGGATATTTTCCCGGGGTGGACAAATTACACCGACAGGATCAGCGAAAACTGGAAAAAGCTCGTAACAGATGAAGATACTGTTGTAATAGCCGGAGATATTTCGTGGGCGATGGATCTGAAGGAAACAGAAAATGATTTCCGCTATATCCAGGAATTGCCCGGCAAAAAGATAATTCTTAAAGGCAACCATGATTACTGGTGGTCAACAAAGAAAAAGATGGATACATATCTGAAAGAAATGGGTTTTGACACCATATCCATACTTCATAATAATTTTTTTACAGCAGACGGTCTGGCTCTTTGCGGATCAAGAGGCTGGTTTTACGATGCAGAAACAGATGCAGACATGAAGGTTCTGAACCGTGAGGTGGGCAGACTGAGGATGTCGATAGAGCCGGCGGTAAAAGCCGGCTATGAACCGATAGTATTCCTGCATTATCCGCCGATTTTCAATAATACTGAATGTGAAGAGATCACAGCAGTGCTGAAAGAATATGGGATAAAAAAATGCTTTTACGGACATATACACGGCGGAAATGCTGCTAAAAGAGCGTTTATCGGGGAAAAGGACGGAACGGTCTATAAGCTGATTGCCTGTGACCATCTGAGATTCATGCCGTTAGCGGTGCTGTGATCTGCTGATGCATAATTAAGTGCGCAGCACGTCCAGCGTCACGCTGGCGGCTCGCCGGAAGGTTAGTGTAAAATAATTTTGGGTTTATTCAAAACCATAATCAGCTAAGATAAAGCAAACCAAGCTATTACAGCAGCACCGCGGGTAGCAGAATAGTCAGGCGCATTAAGAGCGTAACGTAGTGAAGCGACACCATCGCGTTGCGGCACCGGCGGCGGAAAAATGTTCTTGACTTGCAGTGGTGGAATATATTATAATATAACATGGTTTGCTTTATTGATTGCGGCATTGCCGCCCGGGACGGATAAACCGTTGGACGCCTTAAAGCAGACTGCGGAATTGGCCGCAAAGAAAATAAAGGAGCAGGAAAGCTCGATTCGGAGGAAAATAAAATGGCACTTAAATCATCAAACAAGGTAGAAACAAACCGCTATGAGCTCGTTGTGGAGATTGACGGCGATACTTTTATGAAGGCTGTTGATGCTGTTTATAAAAGACAGGTAAAGAAGATCAATATCCCCGGTTTCAGAAAGGGTAAGGCTCCCAGAAGACTTATCGAGAAGGAATACGGCGAAGGCGTTTTCTATGAGGATGCTATAAAGGATCTTTATCCTGCAGCTATCGTTGCGGCTGCTGAGGAAGCAGGCCTTGCAATGGTAAGAGATCATGTGGACCTTGATATTGAGGAAGCAGGTAAGGAAGGTCTTGTATTCAAGGCAGTTGTAACAGTAGAGCCTGAGGTTGAGGTCAAGGACTATAAGGGTATTGAATATACTCCCGTTTCTCTCGAGGTTACTCCTGAGGATATCGACGAGGAGATCAAGAAGGTACAGAAGAGAAACAGCCGTCTTATCACAGTAGAGGACAGAGCTGCAGAAAACGAGGATATCGCAGTTATCGACTTCAAGGGTATTCTTGACGGTGAGCCTTTCGAGGGCGGCACAGCTGAAAACTACAGCCTTACACTCGGCAGCGGCAGCTTCATCCCCGGCTTCGAGGATCAGGTTATCGGTCATAAGGCTGGCGAAGAGTTCACTATTGATGTAACATTCCCTGAGGATTATCAGGCAGAGGAGCTCAAGGGCAAGGCAGTACAGTTCGAGATCAAGCTCCACGAGGTTAAGACTCATGAGCTTCCCGAAGTTGATGAGGAATTTGTTAAGGACGTCAGTGAATTTGATACTGTTGACGATTACAGAGCTGACCTTAAGGCAAAGCTTGAGGAAAGCAAAAAGACAGAAGCTGAAAACAGCAAGGAAACACAGATTGCAGAAAAGCTTACAGAACTTCTTGAGGCAGAGATTCCGGAGGCAATGTTCGAGAACCAGCTGGATACAATCGTTGACGAGTTCGCAATGAATCTCCGTTCACAGGGGCTTGACCTCAACACATATATGCAGTACACAGGTCTTACAGAGGATAGACTTCGCGATACCTACCGTGACAGAGCAACAGCTCAGGTTAAGCTCAGACTTGCACTCAGAAAGATTGCTGAGCTTGAGGGTCTTAAGGCAAGCGACGAGGCTGTAGAGGCAAAGTATAATGAGCTTGCTGAAACATACAAGGTTGACGCAGCAAGAGTAAAGGCTGTATTCGCACCCAGAGATATAGCAGGTGATATCGAGGCTGAAAGAGCAATGAACTTTGTAAAGGAAAACGCTGCAGAGAAGGCAGCAGAATAATAAACGGGTGGGTCAGTACGCCGCATTTGCAGGCTTATTGACCCAACTGCGTATGATAAGTCATTTCACAGTGCCGGAGTGAATAAAACTATATTATATGGTCAATCCTTGATAATGTGGTTATGTGATCCGGTGCTGATCTGCGAAAAAAATAGTGAAACGGAGGCAGCTGTTATGGCAACAATTCCATATGTAGTTGAACAGACAAACAGGGGTGAACGCTCCTATGATATTTATTCAAGACTTCTTAATGACAGAATTATAATGCTTACTGAGGAAGTCAATAATGTAACTGCAAGTCTTATTGTGGCTCAGCTTCTTTATCTTGAAGGACAGGATTCCACAAAGGATATCAGCCTTTATATAAACAGCCCGGGCGGAAGTGTAAGCGACGGTCTGGCAATATATGATACTATGCAGTATATCAAATGCGATGTATCCACAATATGCATGGGCATGGCAGCAAGTATGGGTGCATTCCTGCTTTCAGCCGGAACAAAGGGTAAGCGTTTTGCTCTTCCCAACAGCGAGATTATGATCCACCAGCCTCTGGGCGGTGCAAAGGGTCAGGCAACTGATATTAAGATCCATGCAGAACATATCATTCAGACAAGGAAAAGGCTTAATACCATTCTTGCAGAAAATTCCGGTCAGTCATATGAAACTATCGAAAGAGATACAGAGCGCGATAATTTCATGACCGCTCAGCAGGCTATGGAATACGGCCTTATTGACAAGGTTATTACAAAAAGATGATAGGAGCAGCGTAAATGCCTGATAATAACGATAATAAAAGAACTATCTCCTGCTCCTTCTGCGGGAAACCGCAGGAGCTTGTGGGCAGACTATTCCAGGGATCCGGCGCATTTATCTGTGACGAATGTGTATCTCTTTGCTCCTCTCTGCTGACAGGCGGCGAGGATTATGATGATGACTATGAGGGCGAATTCTTTGCCGATTTCAGCGAGCTTCCAAAGCCAATGGAGATAAAGAAGCTGCTGGATGAATATGTCATCGGTCAGGATGAAGCAAAGGTATCTCTTGCGGTTTCTGTGTATAACCACTACAAGAGAATAAACTATCACAGTGATGAGGATGTTGCCCTCAATAAGAGTAATATTCTTCTCCTTGGACCCTCGGGTGTCGGCAAGACCCTTCTTGCACAGACTCTTGCCCGTATACTTGATGTTCCCTTTGCAATAGCAGATGCGACTACACTGACAGAGGCAGGCTATGTGGGCGAGGATGTAGAGAATATACTTCTCAGGCTTATACAGGCAGCAGATTTCGAGATTTCAAGGGCAGAGCGCGGTATTATCTATGTTGATGAGATAGACAAGATTGCCAGAAAATCTGAAAACCCCTCAATTACCCGTGATGTCAGCGGTGAGGGCGTACAGCAGGCTCTTCTTAAGATACTTGAGGGAACCGTATCCAATGTTCCTCCTCAGGGAGGCAGAAAGCATCCCCAGCAGGAATTCATTCAGATAGACACAAGCAATATTCTTTTTATCTGCGGCGGAGCTTTCGACGGACTTGAAAAAACTGTGGAAAAACGTCTTGGCTCGTCTTCCTTCGGTTTCAATGCTGAAATAAAGACCAAGACGGAGCTGGATACAACCAGCTGGATGCAGGATGTAATCCCTCAGGACCTTGTAAAATTTGGTCTGATTCCGGAGCTGGTGGGACGTCTGCCTGTGCTTACAGCGCTTAACGGACTTGATGAAAACGCCCTTGTAAGAATTCTTGAAGAACCCAAGGATTCTCTCGTAAAGCAGTATAAGAAGCTTTTCGAGATGGATGGAGTTGTCCTGGAGTTTGGAGAAAACGCACTTCTTGAAATAGCAAGAAAAGCAATAGAGCGTCATACCGGTGCAAGAGGGCTCAGGTCCATTATGGAAGAGCTTCTTAAGAACCTTATGTATGAAGCACCCTCGGATGAAACTATTTCCAAGATAATTATTACTGCCGATGCAGTAACAGGAAACGGTGAGCCTGTTGTGGAAAGAGGCAAGGAAAAGAAGAAATCCGAAAAGAAAAAGACAACCAAAAGTAAAGTAAAATCAAAAAGCTCAAAGCGTGCATCTGTTTAAACCAGATACGGCGCAGAGCTGTACAGGATATTACAGGCTGCGTAGGGGAATAACCCGCGCAGCCTTAGTATTATCATAAATACAACGGAGGGAAAAATGAAATATACCACATTACTGATGGATGCAGACGAAACGATATTTGATTTCGGAAAATGCGAATATAATGCCTTGAAGGCTGCAATAGAAGCTAATGGGCTTACATTTAATGATGAAATACTCGAAACATTTTCTGCAATTAACCGCAGACTGTGGAAAAAGCTTGAAACCAAATGTATTACAAGCAGTCAGCTGCGTATACAGCGTTTCCGTGAACTGATAGAAAAATGCTTTGAAGGGTTTGAAAATACAGAAGTGCTTGCCGGAAGTTATATCCAGGAGCTTTCAAAGCAGGCAATACTTATTGAGGGTGCAGATAAGGCGCTGGCGGAGCTTTCACGCAGCTTTGATATATATATCATTACAAACGGCATGAAAACAGTTCAGCGGGGCAGACTATCAAGAACAGATATTACTTCATACATAAGGAATATATATATATCAGATGAGCTTGGCATAAGCAAGCCATATGCGGAATTTTTTGATATCGTCCTTGCTGATATAAGAGAACAGGATAAGTCAAAAATACTGGTAGTTGGCGATTCCCTTACATCCGATATGCAGGGCGGCAGAAATGCGGGCCTGGATACCTGTCTTTATGATCCGAAGCTGAAAACAGAGATGCCGAATGAGCTTTGCGATTACAGGATAACAGAGCTGATGCAGATATTTGATCTTGCGGAGGAAAAGATATGACATTTACTGTAGCAGAGGAGCTTGACGGAATAAGTGTCAGAACCTTTCTTCGCAGATACTGCAGTGTATCTGCACGAACCCTTGCAAAGCTGAAAAGAACTGAAAACGGAATAATGCTTGGTGACCGGCAGATCAGAAGCATTGATATTCTTCACAGCGGAGATGTTCTTACCCTTAATTTTCCTCAGGATACTACTCATATTGAACCTGCAGATATTCCTGTTGCGGTTGCATATGAGGACGACTGTGTTATTATTTTCGATAAGCCTGCAGGAATGACTGTTCATCCGGTGCATGAATATAAGAGTAATACCCTGGCAAACGCTGCGGCCTTCCATATGCAGCAGATGGGTCAGAATTATAGCTTTCGTCCGGTCAGCAGACTGGATAAGGATACCTCCGGTCTTGTACTGTGCGCAAAGAACAGATATGCCGCTGCCTTTCTTGCTGATCATAATGAAAAGACCTATACTGCGCTGTGCCATGGGATAATTGAGGGCAGCGGTACAATAGACGAACCTCTGCGGATAAAGGAAGGTCATACAATACAGCGTGAAACCGGAGAAGGCGGTCAGAGTGCTGTGACCCATTACAAGGCAGTAAGAACAATAGATGACAGATATACTCTGCTTGAAATAAAACTTGAAACCGGCCGGACTCATCAGATAAGAGCACATTTTTCAAGCATCGGACATCCTCTTGCCGGTGATGATATGTACGGCGGCAGCCGTGAGGAATTCTGTCGACAATGTCTGCATTGTTCCTCAGTAAGCTTTACTCACCCCGAAACGGGCAGAACGGTGACAGTTAACAGTTATATAGATTTCTTCAGCGAAATATCACCTGAATAAAGAATCACTGAATTGGTCATAGTGTGGTATAAAACGTTTTTTCTTGTTTAATAAAGCTTATGATTCATACAAATAACTAAAATATTTAAAGGACGATGAAGCAACAGGATTCATCGTCCTTTTGCTGTATAATAACCATATGTACTGACTGATTGGGGCAGTACAATATTAAAATGCTCTCATAATATTATTCTGTGGTTCTTAAAATACCGGTTACGGCATATATTTTATTATGCGGTTCCATGATTATGAATCGCAGCAGCCTGAAAGCATACATAATAGAGGAAACACTGAATAAATCCGGAAATCAGCTTATTTCTTCATCTCAAAAGTGAGCAAAAAGATCGTTTTTTGAATAATATGATAATGCATAACACTGATGTCGGAAAAACAGTTCAGTTTATGCTGCTGTTTTAATTGATATCAGCGACAGGCTGAAAGACATGTTTTTGACCCGTTGGCTGTGGAAATAATGCTCCGTTCAGCCTGCAGTGATTAAAACCACCGCAGCGGGACAAAATATTAGTATCAGTATAACAAATCAAAAATTCGGAGCGTGAAAAGCTATGCTAATCAGACGAGGAGATATCTATTATGCCGATCTGAGTCCGGTTGTAGGATCTGAGCAGGGAGGTGTGCGTCCTGTGCTGATCATACAGAACAATGTGGGCAATAAATACAGCCCTACAGTAATAGCAGCAGCTATAACCAGCCGTGGTACAAAGGCTGATCTTCCCACTCACATAAAGCTTTATGCCGATCACAGCGGACTTTCAAAGGACAGCGTGGTCTTGCTGGAACAGATACGTACACTTGATAAGCAAAGACTCAGAGAAAAAATGGGCACACTAAGCTCATATGATATGTATAAGGTAGACCAGGCACTGTCCGTCAGCTTCGGACTCGGAGCGGAGGATGTTCATAAACAGGCAACCTGAAAAAATGTCGGGAGAGGTAAGCTTCTCCCGATATTCTTCATTTCAGCACAACAGACAAAATCTCCGCACAGGAATTGATATCATAAACATACAGGAGGCAGGGAGCATGAACCATGAGATATATCTTGACATACTCTTTTGCACAAATTTTATTATTGACTATATGATATTGCTTTCGGTAAAGCGATTTTTGTCTCTTTCCTGCCGTCTGCGCAGACTGTTGCCGGCTGCGGCTGCAGGAGGACTGTGCTCATTTGTAATACTTCTTCCGCCGCTGCCTTCCGGTCTTTCGCTGATAATCAGCTTTGCCTGCGCTTGCTTTGTAGTAGGTGCTGCATTTGCACCGATTCCAAGGAAAATGTTTTTCAAGGCTGCCGCAGCTTTTTTTCTTATCAGCTTTGGTTTCTGCGGAATTATGATGTCAATGCTTACCTTGTTTTCTCCTGAAACTCTGCTTGTAAGAAACGGCAGCGCTTATCTGGATATTTCACCGTTAATGCTGGTTGTAAGTTCACTATTCTGTTATGTGGTGCTCAGGGTGATAATGAGGATAACCGGCAGCGGACGACCAAAGGATATCTGCTGCACTGTCAGGGTAAAGCAGAAGGAAAGAAGTATTGTATTTACAGGTAGACTCGATACAGGCAGCACATTAAAAGAACCCTTTTCAGGACTTCCTGTAATTGTTGTAAAGCGGTCGGCATATCCTGAAGACGGGCGCTCCGGGGATACATCCCTGAGAGTCGTACCATTTTCATCGGTGGGAGGAGAGGGTCTGCTTTACGCATTCAAAGCTGATGAGATAACCATAATCAATTCCGGTATCAAGCGCAGAGTAAGCGCATACATTTCACTGTGCGATGATGAAAAACTTATAGGGGGAGAGGATGCAGTAATTCCTTATGAGCTGATAGTATAAGCCCGAAAAACATCAGGCATTGATATGCCCTTTGAAAAGAGAAAGGAGTTTGCATTATGACAAATATCAGAGTCATCGGAAATGAGCTTACACAAAGGCTTTACAAGGCTGGACAGCTGCTTCTCGGCAAGGAGGGAATATTTTACATAAACGGTCCGGAATCTCTGCCGCCGCCCCTATCAGGCCAGGAGGAAGCAGAGGTTTTTGAAAGAATAAATGCAGGCGCAGAGAGCGAAAAGGAAAAGCTAATCACTCACAATCTGAGATTAGTAGTATATATTGCAAAGAAATTTGAAAGCTCCGGAATAAATGTAGAGGATCTTATTTCTATCGGTACTATTGGACTTATCAAGGCAGTCAATACATTCCGCACGGATAAGAATATTAAGCTTGCTACCTATGCATCACGCTGTATAGAGAATGAAATACTGATGTTTCTACGCAAAACCTCCCAGCAGAAAAATGAGATCTCCATAGATGAACCGCTGAACGTTGATTACGACGGAAATGAACTGCTTATTGCAGATATCCTTGGCAGCGACAGCGATACGGTAAATATAAGGCTTGAAAAGCAGTCTGAGCAAAGTCAGCTACTGCGGGCAGTAAATCGACTTGGAGACAGAGAGCTGCTGATTATGGAGCTTCGTTTTGGTCTTAACGGCAGACGTTCACATACACAGAAACAGGTTGCAGATAAGCTGGGAATATCCCAGTCATATATATCCAGGCTTGAAAAAAAGATTATCCGCAGACTAAAAAAAGAAATGACCGCTGAGGAAAAAAGTGCGTAATAAATAGTGCTAAGATAAATAATACCCGTGAACCGATATTAGGCTCACGGGTGTTTTATTGTCAGATAAAAAATATGAAAAAACGAGTAAAAAAGAGTATATTTAAGAAAAACGCAGATTTTTACTGCAAATACATAATAATTTGACTTTTTCTGACTTTGACTTTATCTGACTTTGAACGTATAATCAAATTACAAGGTCAGGTAAAGTCAGAAAGTGACGGAAGGGAAGTGACAGAAATGAAAATGAGTGATCTTATAGCACAATATATTATTCGTATGCTGGACGAGGAACACGGAAGCTGCGAGATAAGAAGAAATGAGCTTGCAAATGCCCTGGGCTGTGTTCCAAGTCAGATAAATTACGTCATAACCTCACGATTTACCCCGGAGCAGGGGTATATAGTTGAGAGCAGACGAGGCGGCGGCGGTTATATACGCATAATACGTGTAAAAACGGACAGCCGGGTGGCAATGATGCATATTGTCAATTCCATAGGAGATGAGATATCAGCTGCGTCCGCCGGAGCAATACTCGGCAATCTGGTGGAAAGAGGAATGATAGACGAATACGATTACGCTATGATCGCTTCTGCACTTTCCGATAAGGCATACAGTGCAATACCCCAGGAATACCGTGACCCCCTGAGGGCTGCAATACTGAAAAATATGCTGGTTACCCATGTGATGATGAAATGACGGATAATAAATACAAGGAGGAATCATTATGTTATGTCAATCATGTGAAAAAAGACAGGCTACTACACATATCAAAACAATACTCAACGGCGAACTGAAGGAAATTAATCTTTGTCCAGAATGTGCTGCAAAACTCGGCTACGGATCATTCTTTACCGATTTCGGATTTGATATAGACAAGCTGTTCGGAAGCTTTATGGATTCTGCCGATATTCATAAAAAGGCAAAGAGATGTAATTTCTGCGGTTCAAGCTTTGACGAAATAGCAAAGTCGGGCAAGGTGGGCTGTGCACATTGCTATGAGGAATTCTATGATGAGCTTCTGCCCTCGATACAGAGAATACACGGCAGGACCAATCATACCGGAAAGCTTGCAAGGAGCGCAGGAACAGAAGTAAAGGTGAAAAATGAGATCGCAAAATGCAAGTATGAGCTTGAACAGGCTATAAAGACTCAGGAATTTGAAAAGGCAGCCGAGCTTCGTGATAAGATCAAGGAGCTGGAGAAAAATATCGGCACCGCCAGACAGGTTTAAGGAGGCAGAGCAAAATGAGTGAGATTCTTAACGAGCGCAAGGATATCAGCGATGTTGTAATAAGCACAAGAATAAGATTTGCAAGAAACCTCAGGGATTATCCCTTCCCCGGAAGGCTCAGCGAGGATTCAAAAAGAAGGGTAGCAAGTGCGGTGAGAGAGGCAGCTCTCGGCGGACACAGTGCAATATCAGGACGTTTCAGATATATACAGATGTCAGAGCTTACACAGGAGGAAGCAGTATCTCTTGTTGAAAGGCATCTTGTAAGTCCCGAATTTATTTCCGACAGACAGGGCAGAGGTTTGCTTTTGCTGGATGATGAATCTGTCAGCATTATGATAAATGAAGAGGATCATATCCGTATACAGGTTATCCGGCCTAATATGGATCTTGACGGTGCATATGATCTTGCGGATAAAATTGATACACTTTTCGATGAACAGCTTAATTTTGCTTTCAATGATAAGCTTGGCTATCTTACACAGTGTCCCACAAATATAGGTACAGGTATGAGGGCTTCGCTGATGCTTCATTTACCGGCTCTTAAGGAAAGCGGAGCAATGGGAAAAATAAGCGCATCGCTTTCAAAACTGGGACTTGTGATAAGAGGTATGTACGGCGAGGGTACGGATTCAAACGGCTCGGTATACCAGCTTTCAAATCAGGTAACACTGGGTATTTCAGAAAAAGAAGCTATCAGCAATCTGCGTGATATCGCTATGCAGCTTATTTCTCAGGAAAGAGAGGCAAGAAAGGCAATGTCCGGAAATATTGCAGTTCTTGATACAGTATACCGTGCATTTGGTACATTAAGCTATGCAAAGCTTCTGGGGAATGATGAATGTATGCAGCTGTTGTCACTGCTTCGTTTCGGAGTTGAGCTGGGTGTGTTTGAAAGCATAGATTTTGATACCATCAATCACCTTATGATCGAGGTACAGCCTGCAACACTGATGAAAAATATAGGAAAGAAGATAACTCCTCAGGAACGTGACTGTATACGAGCAGAGGTAGTGCGTACCTCACTTTTCAGAAACAAGGTACCGGTCAACCGCAGACTTGAAAAGGGTGAACGCTGAGAAAACAAAGCAGATGCGAAAGGATTGTCAAAAAATGATGCGGCGGTTCATAATCCGCCGCTGACATTAACAGAAAAGAAAATGATGAAGGAATAGTAAGAAAAAATGATCAGGGAGGGAATAGTATGTTCAGATTTGACGGCTTTACAGAAAAGGCAAACAACGCGGTAAATTCTGCATTCGAGGCAGCACAAAGCCTGGGACATAATTATATAGGCAGCGAGCATATACTTGTGGGTCTTCTTTCAGTAGAAGACAGCGCCGCCTGCCGTATACTTGAGAACGCAGGAGCAAGCCGTGAAGCTATTCTTGAAAGAATAAAAAGTACAATGGGAAGCAAGTCGCCTACAGTACTGGATATCAGAAGCCTTACACCAAGAACGAAGCGTATTATTCAGGTTGCTGCAAATCAGGCTTCACAGATGGGTAATAACTATGTGGGTACTGAGCATATCCTTCTTGCCTTGCTTTCCGACAGAGGAAGCTACGCTGTGCGTTTTATGACTGAAACAGGAGTTGATCTGGATTCTGTTGCAGGCGGGCTGGCTGAAATTTTTGGTGAACCCCAGCAGATTTCCCCGCAAAACGGCGGTTTCAATTCCAAGGACGGCAAAGCAAAGGGCGGCTCAGCTCTTGAAAAATT
>ONDB01000182.1 GCA_900316485.1 uncultured Eubacteriales bacterium | reverse complement strand
CCTTCCTTCTTTGCAAGAAGCTTTGATGTCTCAAAGGCTGCTTCATTAGCAACAGGGAATACCTCGTCATAAACATTTGTGTTGAGTACCTCGGGAACAAAGCCCGCGCCTATTCCCTGTATCTTATGAGGGCCTGCTGTTCCCTTTGAAAGAACGGGGGAGCTTTCCGGCTCAACAGCTACAATTTTAATATCAGGATTCTTTTCTTTCAGGAATTCACCTACACCTGTAATAGTTCCGCCTGTGCCTACGCCTGCAACAAAGATATCCACCTTGCCCTCTGTATCCTCCCAGATCTCAGGTCCTGTTGTTGCCTTATGGACAGCAGGATTTGCGGGATTGACGAACTGTCCGGGAATGAAGCTGTTTTCTATTTCCTTTGAAAGCTCTGCTGCCTTTTCGATCGCACCCTTCATGCCCTTTGAGCCGTCTGTAAGAACCAGCTCTGCGCCGTAGAATTTCAGGATGTTCCTTCTCTCCACGCTCATGGTCTCAGGCATGGTGATAATAAGCCTGTAGCCCTTTGCGGCGGCAATAGCAGCAAGACCTATACCTGTATTTCCCGATGTCGGCTCGATAAGCGTAGTACCCTCACCGATAAGTCCCTTTTGCTCTGCGTCCTCGATCATAGCCTTTGCTATTCTGTCCTTGACGCTTCCTGCGGGATTGAAATATTCAAGCTTGACAAGAAGAGCAGCGTCCAGCTTTTTGTCCTTTTCAATATTGACAGCCTCAACAAGAGGTGTCTTTCCTATAAGTCCCAATGTTCCCTTAAAAATACCTGACATAATAATTTCCTCCTTATTCTACAGATCTGAATGCATTTTCCAGATCCTCTATAATATCATCAATATGCTCTGTTCCTATAGAAAGACGTATCGTATTCTCAAAAATTCCCTGCTCGTTCAGCTCCTCTGCTGAAAGCTGTGAATGTGTTGTCGATGCAGGATGGATAACAAGGCTCTTAACATCTGCAACATTCGCAAGCAAAGAGAATATCTTAAGATTATCAATAAATTTCCATGCCTGCTCTCTGCCGCCCTTTATATTGAAGGTGAATATCGAACCGCCGCCGTTCGGGAAATATTTGCGGTAAAGCGCATTGTCGGGATGATCCGGAAGTGACGGATGATTTACCTTTTCTACAAGGGGATGTTTGCTGAGATACTCAACTACCTTCTTTGTATTCTCAATATGTCTTTCAAGGCGGAGTGAAAGTGTTTCTGTGCCCTGGAGAAGAAGGAAGGCATTGAACGGAGAAATTGCTGCGCCCGTATCTCTCAGAAGTATTGCCCTGATATAAGTAACAAATGCTGCCGGACCTACCGCATCATAGAACGATACACCGTGATAGCTCGGATTGGGAGCTGCTATCTGAGGATAATTGCCGCTTTCCTTCCAATTGAATTTACCTGATTCAACGATTATTCCGCCGAGTGTCGTGCCATGTCCGCCGATGAATTTTGTAGCGGAATGAACAACGATATCTGCGCCGTATTCTATCGGTCTGATAAGGAACGGTGTGCCAAAGGTGTTATCGACCACCACCGGAAGGCCATGCTTATGCGCGATAGCAGCAATTGCCTCGATATCCGGAATATCACTGTTAGGATTGCCGAGTGTTTCAAGATATATTGCCCTTGTATTTTCCTGGATCGCTGCCTCGACCTCGTTCAGATCATGCGCGTCAACAAAGGTAGTTGATATGCCATACTGCGGAAGTGTATGCGAAAGAAGGTTATAGCTTCCGCCGTATATTGTTTTCTGTGCTACGATATGACCGCCGTTTGCAGCAAGCGCCTCAATGGTATATGTTATAGCCGCTGCGCCGGATGCAAGCGCTAATGCTGCGCTGCCTCCCTCAAGAGCGGCTATTCTCTTTTCAAGCACGTCCTGAGTTGAATTGGTAAGTCTGCCGTAGATATTGCCTGCGTCTGCAAGGCCGAAACGGTCTGCTGCGTGCTGGCTGTTATGGAATACATAAGATGTTGTCTGATATATCGGTACTGCTCTGGAATCAGATGCGGGATCTGCCTGCTCCTGACCAACGTGTAACTGCAATGTTTCAAATTTATAACTCATTTTATTTTCTTCCTTTCAAAATCAAATATATATAAAACTGCCCGAAGGCTCACGGCTCCCGGGCAAGGAAAATTTCAGAACACAGTATCTGTCAACATCGTCCTGACCTAATGAGCAGCCGTATCTCAGCGGATGCCCCTTCCATCTGATTTGCCCGGGAGTAAAGCATTCGACAACACATCATTTTATTCTGCTGTACATATAAAGTATTAAGCATTGTAAACGCTCCTTCCGAATGGTTTTGTCCTTTGACACATATATATTATCACTATTCACCTACTATGTCAATGGGTTTACTAAATATTTTTTATTTCAGTAAAAATGCCCGTACACATAATGCATACGGGCAATTTTTTGGTTAATCTGAACATTTCAGAGCTTCAACCATATCAATTTTCTTATTCTTTTTTGCAACCATAAGTCCGACAAGAAGCGAAACGCCGAAGGTCAGCAATATCGAAACACAATATGTCAGCGGACCGAGCATAAGCTTCATTTCATATTCTCCCGCAAGGGCTGTTATCATCCATTCGAGAGCGCCTACTCCCGCCGGAAGTCCGATAATAACTCCT
>ONDB01000180.1 GCA_900316485.1 uncultured Eubacteriales bacterium | reverse complement strand
ACCGGCGAGCCGCCGGTGCCGCAACGCGATGGTATCGCTTCACTACGTTACGCTCTGAATGCGCCTGACTATTCTGCTGCCCGCGGTGCTGCTGTAATCGCTTGGTTTACTTAAATTTACGCTGCCAGTCAGAACAGGGAGTCAGTAACGGTCTTACGAACACAAACCACAGTTGACGCCTCGCACCAGAGGAAAGCGTTTAATGGGGCTGTCGCATTAAAAAAGTTTCGCCCGCCTTTTCAAAGGCGGTGGGGTCCATGGGGCAAAGCCCCTGGGAGCACTCCGCAGAGTGCGAAATCTCTTCGCTTTACGCTTTCTGTTATGAAACGCTGTCGAATCTCCTGGTTTTACAGACTGCTGTGCCTGCGTGTGTCATTAACTGATCCTTACTGTATTGCATAACCGCTGCCTGAGCCTGTATTAATGAATAATTACCCTAAATATTCCTTTATTTATGCGCCAAGTTTGTATTATTATATGATTGTATTTTTCAGTAAAATACTTTATACTATTTATATGTAATGAAATGGTGGGAATATATGGATAAAAGAAAAGTATTTTCACTTTTTATAAACAAGCTGAAAGGAGCAGCATATGCGCAACTCTAGAAAATACGGATATAAAAGCTCCTGCGGAAGTAATTACCGCCGCTCGTCATACGGCAGCTACGGCGGATACGGAAAAAGAAAAAGCAGCGGATTGAAAATAATTCTTATTATATTGCTTTGTGTCTTTGTTCTGGCAGGCGCTGCGGCTGCAGCAGCATATGCCGGTCTTTTCGGAGACAGCTTCCGGCTTGGTGCACCTGCTCAGGAAAGCAGCCAGAACATAACTGAGGAAAAAAGCACCTCCGAAAAAAGCGAATCCCAGAGCGCCGCACCAAAGAAAGAACCGGAGGGCAAATGGGAAGAGAACGTTTTTATCTATGACAAAAACGGCTTTGAACCCTTTTCCGCCAGCGACAGTACGGCAAAGGATTATGCCGGCTGCGTCAATAAGATCAGTAAAGAGCTTGGCAGTGATGTAAACGTTTACTGTATGCTTGCTCCCTCCCATTCCTTTACGGGTCTGCCTGACAAATATAAGAACATCGGCTCCGATGAAAAGAAAAGTATAGAAAAAACCTATTCCATGCTGGACAAGAATGTAAAAAGCATAGATGTATGTGCTGCTCTTGAAAAGCACAGGAATGAATACATTTATTTCGCAACAGATACCAACTGGACTGCACTGGGCGCATATTATGCATACCGTCAGTTCTGTGATGCCGCAGATATGGATGCAGTGGATATTAAAACACTGCCAAGCGGAAAGATAGAGGGCTTCAGAGGATCTCTGCATGCTGCAACTATCACCGATGAAAAGCCCGGCGGCAGCGAGGTGCTGGATCAGAATCCCGACACGGTGGTATATTACAAGACAGAAGGCTACTGCAGGCTTCTTGAAAGCGGAGAAAGCGAAGACCGTGAGGTTCCCATGATAGCCGAATTTGCTTCCGGCTCAAATGCATACAGTGCATTCATCTGGGGAAACAATCCCTATATGAAGATAGAAACCTCTGCAGGCTCCGGAAGGAAGCTGTGCATAATAAAGGATTCCTTTGGCTGTGCCTTTGCTCCTTTTACCGCAGCAGGCTTTGACCAGGTGTTCATAGCCGACCCGGCATATTACGAGGGCAATATAATAGATTTCATAAAGGAAAACAAATATACCGATGTCCTTATTCTGAACAGTTCATCCACGGCAAATACTGCCGGAAGAGTAGACGAGCTGAAAACCATAATTTAAACGAAAAAATTCACTAAAAAGGAGGAATGTGCCGATGCTCGGCAAAACTGTTACAATTGAAATACTCGGCACATTATCCGAGAAATATCTGTATACAGGTCATATTGTAGACGGAAAGGATCTCAGGCAGGTTTATATTACAACCGACCGGGAGCTTCACGGAGTTATCAACTGCACAATAATTGCCGCTGCAATAGGTGAGATCAACAGTAAAACAAGACTTGTGGCAGCTCCGGTAGACGAGATATTCTACGAGCCTGAAATAAAGCAAAGACTGTCCATTACCTCGCTGACATATACGAAAATCTCCTGTATTTACGAAAAATCCTGCGGCGCTGTAATTTACCGCTACAACGAAAAAGACGAGGCAAGAATACTGCTCGTCAAGAATCATAACGGCAAATGCTGGACATTTCCCAAGGGTCATATCGAAAGCGGCGAAAAGGAAGAGGAAACCGCCCTTCGTGAAATCATGGAGGAAACCGGACTGAAGGTAGAGATAATTCCGGGATTCCGCCGTATCAGTACATACCGTCCCTTTGGCAAGATAAGGAAAACGGCTGTTTTCTTCCTTGCAAGAGCAGACAGAAGCGTTGTTAATAGGCAGCAGAGTGAAATTGACTATTATTTGTGGGTAAGCCCTGACGAAGCGCTTAAAATGTGCAGGCATGAAAACGATGTAAAAATACTCAAAGAGGTACGAAAGCTTATCTGACAAAGAAAAAGCGGAACGGCTAACTCCCTGACAAACTTAATATTTTAAAAAAGTCGATGAACCAACAATTCATCGACTTTTTTGCATTATATTATAGTATTCAGCTTTACACACAGAAAAACTCACTGAGCTTATCCGTAGGAATCTTATTGATAAAGCAGGTGCCAAGCTCTCTCAGGAAAATAAAATTCAGCCCCTTGCCGCTGCTTTTCTTGTCGCCCCTTGTTGCGGCTACTATCTCAGAAAGACTGAAATCAGCAGCGGTAGGCATATTGTATTTTTCAAGCAGTGCAAGTATACGCCGGCTTGTGCCTGCTTCTGTAATACCCTTTTCCTCAGTTATTCTGGTGAGAATCAGAGCGCCTAAAGCCACAGCCTCGCCGTGAGTGATGCCTGAATAGTTATGCAGCTTTTCAAGCGCATGACCAAAGGTATGACCAAAATTCAGTATTGCACGATCGCCGGTATCCCTTTCATCATGCTCAACCACATCCCTCTTTATGCACACAGATTCATAAATGATATCATCAATAATATCTCCTGCGTTTTCCTTTTCAAGACGTTCAAAAAGAGCTCTGCTTTTTATGCAGCCGTATTTTATCACTTCGCCCATACCGTCATTAAAGAAATGACCGGGAAGCGTGGAAAGGGTATCAGGATCAATAAGCACAACCCTGGGCTGCCAGAAGGCTCCCACAAGGTTTTTTCCGGAAGGCAGATCAACACCGGTCTTTCCCCCTACAGACGAATCCACCTGAGAAAGCAGAGTTGTAGGTATCTGTACAAAATCTATTCCCCTGAGATAGCTTGCAGCCGCAAAGCCTGCCATATCTCCTGTAACGCCGCCGCCAAGGGCAACGATTATATCCGTTCTGGTAATAT
Source organism: uncultured Eubacteriales bacterium (assembly GCA_900316485.1). Taxonomy (GTDB): domain Bacteria; phylum Bacillota; class Clostridia; order Oscillospirales; family Acutalibacteraceae; genus UBA1213. The sequence continues at coordinate 11,767 of ONDB01000180.1, read as the reverse complement.
TATGCTCGAAGAAATGGTCGTACATTTTTTCTATGGTTGACAGACGCTTTCTTTCCTCGCCCGCTTCAAATACAAAAAGCGATGTTTCAAAACCGTTTTCTTCAAGAGAAGCCTTTACCGCAGGAGAATATATGGGAGCAACATTGCTGTCGCTTACGATAACCGCCCGCAAAGCAGAAGAAACCTGCCTGACATATTTTCCGGTATCCTTTATTATGCCGTGCTCTATAAATATATTGTAGGGACGTCCGGTTTTCAGCTCTATGGTTTTCATTCTCCAAGCTCCTCCTTTATCATGCGGCTTTTTGCAAGCAAAGCTTCAAGCTCGCTGCGGTTGCCTTTTTCAACTGCGCTTTTTATACTGCTGAGATTTTCCATCAGTATATCCAATTCCTGTATCAGCGGTTCTTTGTTTTCAATAAAGAGTTCAGTCCAGAGCTTTTCGTTTATATGAGCTACCCTTGACACATCCCTGTAGCTGCCGGCTGAAAAGCCCGGATGTTTTTTACACACCGGACTCATAACATATGAGCAGGCAATAACATGGGGAAGCTGAGATGTAAAAGCTATCATTCTGTCATGCTCCCCGGGGGTTGAATAAACTATCCTGCCGAAGCCTATCTTTTGTGCAAGAGCCGTTATTTTATCCACAGCGCCCTGTGACGCATCGCCGGGAATAATAATGCAGCTTGCACCGCAGAAAAGATCCGCCTCAGCAGCAGCGAATCCGTTTTTTTCCTTTCCTGCCATAGGGTGTACCCCCACAAATTCAAAGCCGTATTCCTTTGCCACAGCCGATATTTCCCGGCAGATGTCAGTTTTTATTCCTGCGGAATCTATAACTATGCAGTGCTTTGGTATCAGCCCGGCATTTTTCTTTATGAACTCAATTGAAGCATCGGGAAAGGTTCCCAATATCAGTATATCCGCTTCAGAAAGCGAATTCTCAGAGCCTGCCTCGTCTATTGCGCCGGAACTGAGCGCAGCCTCAAGGGGCGCCGGACTTCTGTTAATTCCGATAATATAATGATCCGTATATTTTTTAAGTGCCTTCGCAAAAGACCCGCCTATTATTCCAAGGCCGGAAATCACGATTTTCATATCTGGTATCTCCTTTTTACGTCCGGCAATCAGTAAAGAATAAGCGTATTGCCGCTTATGTAGCAGTTGCATTCATAGTTTTCGTGTATATCGTTTTCGCTGTCATAAATGCTGCATACCGGCACGCTTTTGCCGCTTTCCTGATTGAAGGAAGCCCTTCTTGTAACGATATATCTGTTGTCCATGCAGGTTACAAAATTCCCCAGAGCCGGGTCATAGCTGATATCAGCTGTGCTGTTTACTATTCCCTTTATTCTGAGCTTCGGGTCATTGTCCTCTACCGAGAAAACCGCAAAGGGCTTTTCCTCAACGATATACAGTATCTCACCCTGCTCTCTGGTTTCAAGCTCTGCTTCAATGCTGAGCGTATTGGTGAAAACATTGTAGCTGCATATCTTTTCCTGACCGCTGCGGAATTCCTTCGCACGGAAATACATCTTTTCCCCGTCTATGCCCATATATCTTGCAAGAGCCTTTATATCTGCACTGGCAATGCATTTCTTAGTTATATTCTCACTGCCGGATTCAAGCTCTGTTTCAAGCTCATTCAGGCTGCAAAGCCAGATATTGTCCCTGATATCAACATTTATCCATCTTTGCTCCTCATAATAACCCTTTTTTATGCTCTCATCAGCAAAGGGATCAAGCAGAACAGCATAATTCACACCGTGTGCTTCCATAAGCTTGATATTGGCAGTACCCAGCTTTGCGATAAGAGGATTCTTAATAAAATGCTTTACATTGGTTTCCGTATTATAAAGGTAGCAAAGACATTCGCAGCCGGTAATGTTGCGGTACTGTTCAAACATTTCAGCATTTGCCTCATCCGGTCCCATGTAGATAAGAACGTGAGTGCTGTCAAGAGCAAGACAGCCCTTGAAGGCGCCTGTGCAGACTATCTTTCTGCGGCTCAGCTCTGCGCCGTCAGTCTTGGAAAGCTCTATGAGCCACAGGCTGTTTTTACCGTTTTCCAGAATAAGTATTATATTGCTGTCAAAAGCAAATATATGCTCTACAAAGGTAGGATCCTCAAGTGTATAGTTAGTAATAAGTCTTTCATGCCTTGTATTTCTGTCAAATTCAAGAATAAAAAGCTCGTTTTTGCCGTTTTCATTTTTTTCTTCGGCATAATAAATATATGAGCTGTCAACCTTGAAAAGCTCTATATTTCTTTCGGAAAATATATTTCTGATATCAACAACAGTCATTATTTTCAGCCTTTCTAATATCAAATTTCTGCAGCCGCTGCTGACCTTTCAGCCCGGCTGCAGAGAAAAAATCACATTCTCTGCAAAGCAGAACATACGTATTTTTCCGTAATTCCCTAACATAAAGTATATGTTATCTTTGTTTTTTTGTCAATGAGATAATTTGCCGAATACAACGGATAGATGACGCATTTTGAAAAAATTCTCAAAATGCATTGTATCTTTCAGTGTTTTCGTATATAATAGAGAATGGTCAGGAATATTTTCATGAACTTATTATACTAAAAATGTGTAATCCGGATAATATTACAGCCATTATAAAGGCTGAATCCCGTTGTGTTGTCCGATGCATAATATTCCGGAGGGAGGATAATAATGGAACTGTATGTACTTGCACTCAAGGGAATCGAAACTCTTTTTGAGGAAATCGGAAAAAGTGAATCTGTCCCCGTTATTGAGGATTGTATAGAAAACTGGGAAAAGAAAAACGACAGGGATGCTTTGAAGCGTGAATTTGCTCCCGGCGGTCGTCTTGCTGACTTCCGTATTGACAGCAGAACAGCAGAAACTCCTGCAAAAGGCTTCTGGGCAGCTCAGGTATTGTCTGCTCTTATCGCTCTTGCGGCACAGCTTGCTGATTTCCGCAAAAAGGGCATAAGCGATGATATAGAATTTATCCGCAGGAATTTCGGCGCTGCCAACGAGATAATGACTCTCGGAAAATGCACCGAATGCGGTAATATGACAGCTACTGCAAGCGATATTGACAAGTATATTTCAAGAATCGTCATTGCAAAAAGACTGGTAAGCGGTCTGGAAAGCGGAGATATCTGTCAGGAGGTTCAGGGACTGGTTCAGCTGACCTGTCCCGATATCCAGAGAGAAAAAAAGAAAGCTCTGCTCAGACTTGATAATTCAGGCATAGAGCACAGCGAAAAATACGGAAAGCTCGTAAGCTGCACCAATTGCGGCAGCAGCAAAATAACCGAGGGCCGGATCCTCAGAAGCTTAAGAGAAAACGTGTTTGTAGCACTCAACTGATAAAAACAATGTATTTTCAGAACAAAAACTTGATATCTGAATTTTACCATCAGGAAGGACGGAGAATAAAATGAAAAAAAGACTGATTGCTGTTATTCTTGGTTCTGTCATTGCAGCATCCCTTTGCGGCTGCTCAGGTCAGAATAATAACAGCAGCTCCCAGACAGCCTCAGGCGGCGAAAGCACTCATTCCGTAAGCGATGCCGGCGGGTCGGAAAAGGAAACAGCCGGCAGCTCCGGCGATAACGGCGGAGAAAAATCAGCCGCAGCTTCTGCAGCTGAAAGCAAAGGCGGCAGCTCTGCAGCCGTATCCCAGGACAGCGACGGTACTGTCTACAATGATGAGGGAGAAGTAATAAAGACACCCACCAAGTATGTAAGCACTTCACAGCTCACTGTAGATATTTCCGATAAGGAAATGGCATCCTTCAAAGAGGATATGACCCTGGCATTCTTGACAAGCACTAAGGAATTTGAGGACTGGTACAACGCCGGCAAGGACAAATATTCCCTTGAAAAAACAGACAGCGGAAAGACCTTTTCCGAGCTTACAGAGGGCTTTAATGATGTATTCTTCCAAAGCTCAAATGTTCTTGTGATAGTGCAGTCCTACGATAAGGACGCAGGTATCGAAATCGGAGATACCCACAACGAATCCGACGGAACATATATTGATATCTATAAGAATAAGCCTGCCTCAGACGATAAGGCAGCTTATGTGCTAAATATCATCATCTATAATAAGGATGAAGTCAGCCAGCAGCCTCAGGCAAAGGTATACCCTGCCGGAGAGCTTTATACTGACGAATCCGACCCCGATGTAATAGTCAGCGTCGGCGATGACGAGGATGAGGAAGAAGTGGAAAACAATGTATCTGTCACTGAGGACGGAGATATCGTTTATACCAACTGATTTTCGCATCAGAAGGGGCTTTGTTCTTGTAAAGCTCCTGTAAATATGTTAAAATAACGAGGTGCACTCCTGTGTGCATCCTAAAATTGATCATGAGGTGAACACCAATGGGAATAAAAGCATGGTTTAACGGCAGCAACAGCCGCAGAGAGCTTAAAAAGATCAAGCCTATGGTAGACAAGGTCTTTGCTCTTGAGGAAAAATATCAGAAATATACCGATGATGAACTCAAAGCTGAAACAAAGCGTTTTCAGGAAATGTTCAGAACCGAAGATATGACCGAAAAGAAAAAGGATCAGATCTTTGACGAGATTCTTCCCGAAGCATTTGCAGTATGCCGTGAGGCATCCTGGCGTGTGCTGGGCATGAAGCATTTCCGGGTACAGGTAATAGGCGGTATTATCCTCCACAGAGGCCGTATCAGCGAAATGAAAACAGGTGAAGGTAAAACCCTTGTGGCTACCCTCCCTGCTTACCTGAATGCCCTTGCAGGCGACGGCGTTCATGTAGTTACTGTAAACGAATATCTGGCAAAGCGTGACGCAGAATGGATGGGCAAGCTTTACCGCTTCCTTGGTCTTACTGTCGGCATACTTCAGCATGACACAACAAACGAGGAAAGAAAAGCTGCATATAACGCAGATATTACATACGCTACAAACAATGAACTGGGCTTCGACTACCTGCGTGACAACATGGTAGTATATAAGGAAAACAAGGTTCAGAGAGGCCATGCCTTCGCTATCGTGGATGAGGTTGACTCTATCCTCATAGATGAAGCAAGAACTCCGCTTATCATTTCCGGTCAGGGAGATAAGTCCACTGACCTTTATCAGAAAGCTGATGAGCTTGCAAGAACAATGAAATGCAAGAGAATCGCTGAAACTGATGCAAAAGAGGATAACGACGATGAATATATCGAAGCCGGCATCGACTATATCGTTGATGAAAAGGCAAAGACAGCTACACTTACTCCTGTGGGTGTAAAGAAGGCTGAGAAGTTCTTCGGAGTGGACAACCTTACAGATCCGGATAATATCACGATACAGCACCATGTAAACCAGGCAATCAAGGCTCACGGCGTAATGAAGCGTGATACAGAATATGTAGTAAATGAAAAGGGCGAGGTAATTATCGTTGATGAATTTACCGGACGTCTTATGTACGGCAGACGCTATAACGAAGGTCTGCACCAGGCTATTGAAGCAAAGGAAGGCGTAAAGGTAGAAAGAGAAAGCAAGACCCTTGCTACAATTACCTTCCAGAATTTCTTCCGTCTTTACAAAAAGCTTTCCGGTATGACCGGTACAGCTATGACAGAGGAAACCGAATTCTCCGAGATCTATCGGCTTGATGTTATAGAAATTCCTACCAACAAGCCTATACAGAGACAGGATCTGCCCGATGTTATTTTCAGAACTGAAATGGGCAAATACGAGTGCCTTATCGCAGATATCGAAGAAGCACACAAGAACGGTCAGCCTGTACTTGTAGGTACTATTTCAATTGATAAATCCGAAGAGCTGAGCGCTTTGCTTAAGAAAAAGGGCATAAAGCACAATGTCCTCAACGCTAAGTTCCACGAGAAGGAAGCAGAGATCGTTGCTCAGGCAGGTAAGCTGGGCGCTGTTACTATCGCTACAAACATGGCAGGCCGTGGTACCGATATCAAGCTGGGCGGTAATGAAGAATTCCTTGCAAAGGATGAAATGAGAAAGCTCAATTTCAGCGAGGAAATGATAAACGAAGCAACAGGCTACGCAGAAACAGACGATCAGGATATTCTCGATGCAAGAGAAAAATATAAGGAGCTTATTGAAAAATACAGATCCGAAATTGAAGTGGAAGCAGAAAAGGTCAGAGAAGCCGGCGGTCTTTTCATCATGGGTACAACAAGACATGAGTCAAGACGTATCGACAACCAGCTCCGCGGACGTGCAGGACGTCAGGGCGACCCGGGCGCAAGCCGTTTCTATCTTTCCGCAGAAGACGATATTCTCAGACTCTTTGCAGGCGACAGAATCAAAAATATTATGGACAAAATGCCCGGCGAGGACAATGAGCCTCTTGAAAGCAAGCTTCTGACAAGCGTTATTGAAAGCGCACAGTCAAAGGTTGAGGGCAGAAACTTCAGCATCCGTAAGAGCGTGCTTGAATACGATGACGTTATGAACCATCAGCGTGAGATTATTTACAGCCAGAGAGATCAGGTTCTGGACGGCGAAAACCTCAGGGATACCATCTTCAATATGATCGGAGAAACAATGGCGTCCAAGGTAGCAGAATATCTGCCCCACGATGAAAAGGACAACTGGAATCTGGAAGGACTCAGAGATGCTCTCAAGGGCTGGCTTATAGATGAGGATGACGAGGAAACACTGGTTTACGATTCAGATGAGCTTGAAAGACTGGAGAAGGACTACCTTGTAAATGAGCTTACAAAGATGGGCGAAGATCTTTATAAGAAAAATGAGGAGCTTGTACCCGAGGAAACAATGCGTGAGCTTGAAAGAGTTTACCTTCTCAAGAATGTTGACCGCTACTGGATGGATCACATTGACGCTATGGACGAACTTAAAAGGGGTATCCGTCTGCGTTCCTACGGCCAGCATGATCCTGTTGTTGAGTACAGAATCGAAGGCTTTGATATGTTCAACGAGATGATCAGAGAAATCCGTGAGGATACTGTAAAGATGCTTCTCATTGTTCCCAGAAAGGTAGCAGAAAGACTGGCAGAGCAGGAAAAGCTCAGAGTAATGGCTACCCAGAGAGGCGCTATCGGCAGAGCAAGAGCAGCAGCTATTGCAGCCCTCAACAATAACAAGGCTTCTGAAAACTCTGAGGAAAAGCCTGAGGCATCAGTAGAGATAACACAGGAAGCTCCCAAGACTGAGCCTGAAGCAGCAGAAGAAGAGGTCAGCGAGCCAGAAATCGAGGAAAAGGACATTTCTGAGGAAGATATCAAAAAAGCCGCCGGAAAATTCATGGAAAGAGAACAGGTTGCAAAACCCACTTCTACAAATATGGATTCCACTTCCGGTTCGATCAACAAAACTGTAAGAGGCGTCAAGAAAATCGGCAGAAACGATCCCTGTCCCTGCGGCAGCGGCAAGAAATACAAAAAGTGCTGCGGCGCAAATAAATGATAATTTATTCACGGTCGCCGGATTCCGGCGGCCGTTTGCTTTATCACCGGGAGGTGAATGTGAAAAATGAAAAGGTTATTAGCCGCAGCTGCGGCAGCTCTGGTGCTTGTGTCCCTTTGTGCCTGCAGCGGCGAAAAAACAGAGGAAAGCTTATCTGAAAAAAGCGTTTCATCAGAAGCTGAACCGGAAAAAGAAAAAAGCGAAGCCTCATCTGTAAGAGCTGTATCATCATCCCTGACTTCCCCCCTTGCCCTCCAGGAATGGGGAAACGCCGCTAAATTTTCAACCCTGGATCAGAAATATTATACCGTCCCTGTGAGGATCTTGAAAGTGATAACCGGAAGTCAGGCTGAAAAAACAGTAAGAGATTATACAAAAGAAAACAAGACCTACAGTCTGCCTTCAGATGACAGTTCAGATGTCTGGGTTACTGCAGAATATGAAATATGCCTTGACGGATTTCCCGCTGGAAAAAGCGGCACAGATGCCGGTATTGTATCCTTTGTAACAGGATTGGACGGCAATACCCTGGAATACAGCGGAAAAAAATACAGCGTTACAACTATAAACATCACAGACGGAAAATATTATTATGAGGGTGTGCATAGGGGCAGTATAGCATTCACTATTCCGTCCGGCTGCCGGGACTATATGCTTTCCCTGGGAGAATACGGGGAAACACAGGCGTTTTTCACCCAAAGCACCAAAAATACTCTGTCTTTGGAATGAATTTGTAAAAAAGTTAATAAAACTATTGTAAATCTCCTGCCCTATGTAGTATAATAATTTTGTAGACAGTTTTCCCGCAGCTGCGGCTGCGGTTTGATACGGTCATAACTAAGAAAGCACCGGCTTTGATGCTGCACGGTGTCCGACAGATAAGGTCTTTGCTTGTCTGCGGCGCTGCAAACGTTTCCTGTATCTGCAGAGTGCTTTCTTAATAATATGGAAGGGAGGAACCTTTTATGAATATTTTGGATAAGGTCGGCGAGGGTCTTGCATCGTCTGTTGATCTTCTTGTGGAAAAGAACAGACAGCTTGCTCAGCTTAACCGTCTTTCGGCAGTTATCAAAACCGAAACAGAGGTCATAAACCGTGCATATATTGCCCTAGGAAAGCAGTATTTCAAGATGCTTGAAGGCAATGCTGAAGAAAATGATATGAGTCAGGTGTGCGAGGTAATAAAGTTCTCGGAGGAAAGACTCAGAAAGGCACAGGCCCGTTATGATTATGTAAAGGTATACGGAGTGCCTTCATCTCCTGTTGATACGGTGGATATGATCCGTACAGCTGAAACGGATGACAGCTTGAACGATCCGCTTTCTGACAATGCTTCAGATGAGGCTGCTGCCGAGGAAGATGAGAATGCAGACATCACTATTGCGGTTGCTGAAGAGTCTGCAGAGGAAAGCAGCGAAAATGCAGCAGAGCAAACCGAACAGACCTCGGAGAACAGCACGGATGACTCAGAGGATACCGAAAAGACTGTTGCACAGAAGGCTGCAGAAACTGTAAGCTATATAAAAAGAAAGCGCAGCGTAAAAGTTACCGATGACTCAGAGGCTGCTAACGACTGATAATACCAGCACTGCAGCTATTGAAAAAAATGATAGTATGTACAATGACGCTTTGCTTTGCAGAGCGTCATTTCTTGAAAATGCTGATTATATTCCGGTCAGCATTTAAGGTAAATAATACGGCGGTGATAAAAAATGAATATAGAAATGAACAAACTACTTGATGAGCTAAAAGAATTTGACGAGGTTGTTTCCGTTGTACTGGGAGGGTCACGTTCCGGCGAAAACTTTGATGACGGATCCGATTATGACCTGTATATATATACGAAGGAACCTCTGCCGGAAGAAAAAAGAAATGCACTGTATGAAAAATACTGCACCACCTTTGAAACAGGCAATCACTATTTTGAATATGAGGATAATATCATTCTGAAAAACGGTGTTCACTCTGATATAATATACCGCAGACTTGCGGATATCGAAAGGTATCTTACCCATGTTATTGACGGCGGAAGAGCCTTCAGTGGCTACACCACCTGTTTCTGGCATAATATAATACGTTCCCGGATCCTTTGCGACAAGGACGGCAGCTACGAAGCCCTGCAGAAAAAATATGATATTCCCTATCCCCAAAAGCTCAGGGATGCAATTATCAGAAAAAATATGAATCTGCTGCACGGCTGTCTGCCCTCGTATGACAAGCAGATAATGAAGGCAATAGCACGGGATGATATAGTAAGCATCAACCACCGTACAACCGCCTTTGTGGAATCCTATTTTGACGTTATATTTGCAATGAATGAAAAGACTCATCCCGGAGAAAAGAAGCTTATTGATATCTGCAAAAAGGAATGCAGGCTTCTGCCGGCAAATTTTGAAGATAATCTCAGAAAACTGTATCATGATATTTATGCAGATACAGACAGTGTCCGGGAGGATCTGGAAAATATAGTAAAAGAGCTTGAAACGGTATTGACCGGCGCCGGACTCTGGACTGCGGAGGCTGGCAATGAAAAATAAGATACTCGCTTCACTTGAGAAAAGCAATGATTTTGTTTCAGGCGAGGAACTGAGCAAAAGCCTTGGGGTGTCAAGAACCGCTGTCTGGAAAAATATAAAAGCCCTCCGTGAGGAAGGCTACATTATTGAATCCGTTACAAACAGAGGCTACCGGCTTACCGGAAAGCCCTCACTGCTTGACGCTGAAAGGATCAGAGCTTCACTGGATACCAATCTGGTAGGAACGGATATCGTGGTGCTCAGGACTGTGGATTCAACCAATGAGGAAGTAAAACGTCGTGCAAGACAAGGCTCAAAAAGCGGTCTTATTGTGGCAGCTGAGGAACAGACCATGGGAAAGGGTCGTATCGGACGTGAATGGAGTTCATCTGCAGGAGGTCTGTATTTCACTATTATGCTCCGCCCTGAGCTGCCTCCTGAAAATATTTCCTCCATAACTCTTGCAGCAGGCTACGGAGTATGTCTTGCTGTACGTGAATATACAGGTCTTGATGCAAAAATAAAATGGCCTAACGATATAATCATAGGAAATAAAAAGCTGTGCGGAATACTTACAGAAATGGCTGCACAGGCGGATATGATAGATTATGTGGCAGTAGGTATAGGAATCAATGTAAACATAGAAGCTTTCCCGGAAAACATCAGGGAAAAGGCTACCTCATTGTATCTTGAAACAGGCAGAAAGCTGGACCGGAACGACTTTTTCATTTCGGTGCTCAGACATCTTGATATTGCTGCGGCTGCTTTTCTTGCAGGCTTTACAGATGCAGAAAATCAGGAATTCAGATCCTTGTGTGCAACCATCGGCAGAAGGGTGCAGACTACAAAAGGCAATATAACTATTGAGGGCGAGGCAGTTGATGTTTGCGAAAACGGCGAGCTTCTTGTGCGTGACGATACAGGAGAGCTGCATAAGGTAAATTCCGGAGAGGTATTGGTTCAGGGTATATACTGAACCATGATATATAATCTCTCTGCAGAAGCACACAGGACAGCTTTCAGGGCTGCCGGGAAAAAAGGAAGGAAGAATAATAATGTCAAGAACTTATATTCAGTTCAATGTTCAGGATACTCAGCAGGCATATGGAAAGATGTGTTATATTCTGAGCCAGAACGGGTTCAAGAACGTTGTGGAAAAAAATGAAAACCTCTGGAAATGGGGCATGGGATTGTTGACCGCTCCGAAGTATATACGCATTGATATTCCCCGGGATCATGTTATCATGGTAAGCGCATGGATAAAGCCTTTCATGATGGGTGAAATGGAGATTGACAACAGCTTTGTGGGACTCATCCCGAAGGAAGAAATGAAAAGCGTTATAAGAGTACTGCAGCAGAATATCTTCTGATATTCTCATGCAGTCTGTGACAATAAACAAATCTGCACATTAAAAACAGGGGACTGTCGCATTAAAAGACCGCATTACACCTCATAATAACATAAAAAAGTCGATGAATATTTTGGATCATCGACTTTTTTTATTTGTCAAGGAGTCAATCCTTCCGCTTTCTGCTATGCTGCCTTACGGCAGCAAGACTATTTCTTCATGAACCAAATAAGGGGACGCCCTCTTTCCCAGAGCGGCACAGAGCCTGTGCTTCCTGAATTACTAGTTCATTGCGCTTGTTGTTAGTCAACCAATAAAACATGATAATTACGCCTGTCGGGGCTTCCCGACCTCTTCCCAAACAGTCCATCGGACTGTATGGGAATTCACCCCTTGCCGAGGGATCGAAGCAAAGAGATTTCGCACTCTGCGGAGTGCGACCAGGGGCTTTGCCCCATGGACCCCACCGCCTTTGAAAAGGCGGGCGAAACTT
>ONDB01000163.1 GCA_900316485.1 uncultured Eubacteriales bacterium | reverse complement strand
ATTTGGGGGAGTTCCAGAGCGGTCAAATGGGGCAGACTGTAAATCTGTTGCTTCGGCTTCGGTGGTTCGAATCCGCCCTCCCCCATGGACAAAAATCCTGTCACGTTAGTGACGGGATTTTTTTTATTTTTTATTCCTGCTGATCAATACAGTGACCACTCCCGCTAATATAAAAACTATTATTGCAGCCGGAATAATAAATGCTATCGGAAAAGTCTGAGATGAATCTGTTTCTTCTGATTCAGCAGATGATTCTGTCATAGCCGCAAGCTTTGAATTCATTTCCTCTCTCACTGACGATGGAAGTGCATCTCTCTTTTGTTCCCAGTCAGGGTCAGGGTATTCTTCATCGTCCGGATAATATATAAAATCACCAGCTTCGTACTCCCCCGCATCTTCACTGACGGCGGCAGCACAACTGTACGAAGACGAAAATACCAGGATTATTAACGACAGCATTATTACTGCTGTCTTGGTAAAAACAGTTTTCATTGATTCTCCCTTTGCAATATAAGTAATAACGGATAATATATCAGACAAAAAATCTTGTCAAAGTTTGTATAATATTAAAGTGACGCTTTCTCATATCTGTTGAAATATTATGTTTTCTATTGTAGAATTATAGTATAATGGGTCAAATAATCGGATATGTAATTGATATTCAGCATGGTTTCAGTTTTTTGACTGTCAGATATGCTGAAAAACTGAACAGTACATATTCTGTTATTTCATCGGAGGTGATAGAATGGTGAAAGCGAAAGCCAGATCGGCTGTTTCATTTTTTCTTGCACTTCTGATGATTTTTTTATTTATCTGCAGTCCTGTACACATAAAAGTTCACAGCACAGACGGATACACAAAGTCATATTATTTTGCAGACGGCAATGGGAGCTTTCGTATTCTGCGCTGCAGCAGCCAGCTTTACAAACTGTATTCTGTATCTTCCCGCGGAGAAACAACTGTTTCAGCATCAGAAAGCATTCCGCCGCAGCTTGTATCCGCATCCGCCGGAAAAATGATAATAGTTTATTCCAGCAGGGCAAATACAAATGTTATTGCATATGACCTTAACAGCAGCAGAAAAACAGTTTATCTTCTGCCGGGGACAAAAGGAGATCCGGCAGCAGTTTGCGCAGATCAAAATGACTGTATTTATTTTACCGATTCATCATCTTCTGATGTGATAATTAAATATGATACCAGGGGCCGGGAACTTTGCAGGTATCACTCTGACAGCAGAGTAGACAAGCTTATTTCCGCTGCAGGCTCAGGCAAGGCATATGCACTTACTGACCAGGGGATTCTTGATCTTGACAACAATGTCATATATACGGGTAATCTTCCCCAGGGAGAACTTACATTCAACGGTAATTATTTTTCAGACAGCTGCGGTTCTGTTTATCAGCTGGATGACCAGAATGGGTTTTGCTGTCTTTTCAGAAGCTCCTATCCGGATATCTGCTTTGACGGAGAGAATTATTATGCAGCCAGCGGCAGCCGTATTATCAGGCTGTCCGTAAACGATGATATTATTTCTGAGTTTGATACAGGTACGGTAATTGACCACATTATCGCAAGTGGAAGCAATGTAGCTTATGTATGCGGTGATGAACTATATCTGCTTGATAAAGGCTCTATGAGATCACGCTCAGGCAATAATGATCCCTCAGCTTCCTGTGTAAGACAATCAGATCATAATATCAACTCCCGCAGTTTTACAATACTTGGGGAAATGATAATATCAGACAAGCCGGGAACTACTTTTGCAGGCTTTAAAAACGGTATCAGCCACGGAACCTATTCGGTAAGTGCAGTCGATCACAACGGCAGCAATGTTTCATCAGGTATTCTTGGCACAGGAGCAAGACTTATTTTCAGTGAGGGTAATGACAGCAGGTCATTTACTATCGTTGTCAAAGGTGATGTAACAGGCGAAGGAAATTCAAACAGCCGTGACTGTAAATTAATCGCTGATTACATACTGGATATTTCCCGTCCGGGGGCTGCTGAAAAAACAGCAGCCGATATAAATAACGACGGAAATATCACTTTGTATGACTTTTATTCATTATACAGGCAAAGCTGAAAAACACTGATTAATCTTTTTCTCTCTCAAGTCTGAAGGATACTGAGCGTCTGAGATATTCCAGGTATGAGCTGTCCTTACACATAGCCTTCCCTGGCGTATCAGAAAGCTTTGCAACAGGTCTGCCATTTACATACTGAAGCTTAATTACTATATTCAGAGCATCCTCACAGGTGTCATTTGAACAGAAGGTTCCTATTCCGAAGCTTACCTTAGTTTTATCCTTGAAATGATCGTACAGTGCCTGAGCACGGTCAAAATCAAGGCTGTCACTGAACAGAAGAAGCTTTGTCCGGGGATCTACACCGTACTTTTTATAGTGTTTTATCATCTTTTCGCCCCATTCAAAGGGATCTGCACTGTCATGTCTGACGCCGGTGTAGTTATTTACCATTGAACGGTTAAAATCTCTAAGAAACAGATCAGTTGTCACTGTATCTGTAAGTGCTGTACCATTATCACCCTGGTATTCATCGTACCAGTCACGCATTGCGTAGTGGTTTGTATATGCAAGGGGTATCTTGTCTATTCCCTGATACATCTGCACATATTCATGGGCATAGGTTCCTATGGGTATGAGGTTATATTTCATTGCAAGATAAACATTTGATGTTCCTACACATTTATCAGTTTCCTCTGCAAGACGTTTTACAACTACGTCCTGCCATTCACGGGAAAGCCTTCTGCGGCATCCAAATTCTGCAAATTTGAATGTATATGTGCCGTCCATAAGTGATTTTATCTTCTTATCAAGCTTTTCTTCCGCTGATTTTACAAGCTTTGAGTAGTCATATTTCATTCTGAAATACACTTCATTTACGATTTCCAGAAGATAGATCTCAAACTGCATAGCTGAAAACAAAGGACCGTCTACAACAATATTCAGTTCTCCTTCATCGGTTCTGCTTACGTTTACGTAATCACGGATGGGATGCCACAGGCGAAGAAATTCAACGTAATCGTTTTTTATAAAACGAATGGAACGAAGATAATCAAGTTCTTCCCTGGTAAATGTAAGTGTACACAGGTGATCTACCTGAGCATTAATCTCGTCAGTCATCTCCTGAGTAAAAACTACATCCTTATTCCGGCATTTAAAATAATACTGTCCGCAAAGATCTGTATGCTTATGAAAAATGACCTGATCCATATTGAATTTATAAAGATCAGTATCAAGCAAAGAAGTTATTATTGGTTCAAGCTTCACTTATATCATCCTTTCATTTATTACATTACGTTTATCTGACAGCTTTTCATTGTGGAAAGCGCAGCTTCATGCAATGCGGGAGTTACTCCGGCACAGCATTTACTGTCTACACTGATATCAGCATCAGGGAAATTCGCCTTCAGGATAAGCGCATTGCTGATTACGCAGATATCTGTACAAAGTCCCATAAGTTCAACAGTGAAATCATCATTTTCGGCTTCTTTTCTGATAAGCTCCGGAAGGATCAGCGAACCAAATATAGGCTTTTCTACAGCCGTGTAATCCTTCTGTGATAATGCAGAGCTGATATCATTATCAAGCTCCCAGCCATCACTGCCTTTGATGCAGTGCTCAACAGGCAGCTTTTTTCCTTCTGATGTGCTGAGGTAATCTGCAGAGTGAGTATCAAGGGTAACGAATATTTTTCCGTCAAAGTTTCTGATCTTTTCGGCTGCTGAAGATACAATAGACTGCGCCTCTGAGGAACCCAGCGAGCCGTCTACAAAATCCTTCTGCATATCTACTACTACGAGAAAATGCTTCATAAAAAACAACCTTTCATATAAAATATTATAACAAAGCGGCATGATACAAGAAAATATCATGCCGCTATTATTCATTTGAGATCTTTCAGACTCATTCATCATCAAGGGAATGCCTTGCGTGTCTGCTTCTCGGCTTCGAGCTCTTATCCTCATTATCACTTGAATAATATTCATAGTAATAATAGTTAGAATACTTAGAATAGGAGCTTGCCTGCTTAGCATTATATGAGCTGTAGATCGCACCCAGAATCTTTACACCGCCGGCTTCAAGATTCTTCTTTGCCTGAATGACTACATTCTTATCTGTTGTATTATGCTTGATTACAAAAACAGCACCATCCATGTACTTGCCAAGTGCAACAGCATCGGTTACAAGGAATACAGGGGGTGTATCATATATTACATAGTCAAACTTTGTTTCAAGCTCTTCAACAAGTGACTTCATATTGGGGCTTGAAAGAAGCTCAGAGGGGTTTGGCGGAATTGAACCGGCAAGAAGTATGCTCATCTTTGTTCCGCTTACCTTATGAAGCACACTGCCTATCTCTACCTGACCTTTGAGTACGTTTGTGAGTCCATAAGAATTTCTCTTGGAATCAATATAACGATGGATTGCAGGCTTTCTGAGGTCGCACTCAACAAGGCACACGCTCTTATTATAACCCGAAAGTGTAAGTGCAAGATTTATTGAAATATTTGTCTTACCCTCATTTGCAAGGGTAGATGTTATCATAATATTTCTACATTTCTGAGTAGCGCTGAGAAATTCAATATTTGTGCAAAGCATTTTGTATGACTCGACATAATTGAACGGTGCATTCGGGTCTGCTATACTGCATAAGCTTTTTACAACAGGTTTATTCTTACGTTTAAACATTCTTATTAAACTCCTTTGTCTCCACAGCAGGTATTATTCCGAGCAGCGGTATATTTAACACATCGGTTATCTCTTCTTCTGTCTTGAAAGTATTGTTTGTGAATTCTTTTATAAATACAAACGCAAGAGCCAGAACAAGTCCAAGAGCAGCTCCTATCAAAGCATTTCTTCCCGACTTAGGACTTACAGGTGAGCCATTATTACTGAGCTTTGCATCTCCCAGATCTTCAACAGATCCGGCTTCAACTCTGTCCTTGATTATAGGAGGAGCAACCTCAACTATGCTTGAGATGACAGTCTTTGCAATCTCAGGATCCTCATCTACCATGGAAACGCTGATAACCTGAGTTGAATTTACGCTGGATACACTGACTGCACTTCTCAGCTCATCATATGACATACTGAGCTTTTCTCTGTTGATAACCTCCTGCAGCACTGTATCTGACTT
>ONDB01000177.1 GCA_900316485.1 uncultured Eubacteriales bacterium | reverse complement strand
CGGTAAGTACGAGGTTGTCGATAATGGCATTCTTCTTCATCTTTTTGTCATCCTCCAGCCTTCTGTAAATTTTTGACAAATTATAGATTTTCTTTGCAAGTTTAGGAGTTGCAGCTCCTTCCTTCATTCTCCACGTCCAGTTTCCGCCTAAGGTTGACGGAGTATTGATTCTGGCCTCGCTTCCGAGTCCGAGGAAATCCTGCATCTGAACGATCGCATAATCGCTTACGCTTGCATATGCGGTACGAATGAAGCCCCAGTTGTAGCCCTCGGTCTTATCCAGGCGGCAGTATTCCTCAGCAAAAGCCAGATCTTTTTCACTTGCCTCCTGTACCCAGCCCATAACGGTATCGTTATCATGTGTGCCGGTATAGCATACACTGTTCTTTTCATAGTTATGAGGCAGATAGTTACTGTTGGATTTGGAATCAAATGCAAATTCCAGAATCTTCATACCGGGATAGCCTGAATCCTTGAGAAGCTTAGCAACGCCGGGTGTCTGAAGACCGAGATCCTCAGCGATGATCGGAACATCTCCGAGACGCTGCTTCATCTTATCGAAGAATTTCATATTGGGGCCATCTATCCACTCACCCACAACGGCATTTTCAGCGCCGTAGGGGATAGCGTAGAACTGATCGAAAGCTCTGAAATGGTCGATTCTTGTAACATCGAACATTCTCTGTGCGCCTGCTACACGGTTAATCCACCAATCAAAGTTTGTCTCCTCAAGATAGATCCAGTCATAAAGGGGGTTGCCCCAGAGCTGACCTGTCTCTGAGAAATAATCGGGGGGACAGCCTGCTACGCAGACGGGCTTGCGCTCGTCATCAAGCCAGAATACATCCGGGTTTGCCCAGGTATCTGCACTGTCCATAGCAACGTAAATCGGCATATCTCCGAAAAGCTTAATACCGTTTCCGTTAGCATATTCCCTCAGCTCCGCCCACTGCTTGTAGAACATGAACTGTGTCCATTTCCAGAACATAACGTCCTCATACAGCAGACGCAGATAATAATCTATGGTATCAGGATTGCGGTATTTGATGAGGTGGTCTGGCCATTCGGTCCAGGGTTTGTCATCAAAGAATTTCTTCACCGACATATACAGAGCATAATCCGTAAGCCAGCTGTCCTCATCACGCATAAAATCCCAGAACTGCTGCTGATCCTGCTGTTTGAAAGCCTCATAAGCCTTCCTCAGCACCTCAAATCTGATGTTATAGAGTCTTTCGTAATCAACATACTGAGAATTTGAGCCCCAATCAATGTTCTTGAGCTCCTCCCTTGTCAGAAGGTTCTCATCGCAAAGTATATCCAGATCTATCATATAAGGGTTGCCCGCATATGTAGAAAAAGACTGATAGGGTGAGTCGCCGTAGCTTGTGGGACCAACGGGAAGAAGCTGCCAGTAGGTCTGACCTGCTGCTTTCAGGAAGTCCACGAATTCATAAGCTGCTTTGCCGAGTGTGCCTATTCCGTAGGGAGAAGGCAGTGAAGTAATCGGCATCAATATGCCCGCACTTCTTGGCATAGATAAATCATCTCCGTTCCATTATATTATATTTTTTGATCATTTTCCATTCAATGATACGGTTAATGAAAAACTTTTTACATTCGTTATATATTTTATCACGAATTCAGAATATAATCAATAGTTTTGCACAAATTTTTATAAATCTTTAATTCTTTTCTAAAAACTATGTTACAGATTAAAGCTTAAGTCCGGATATCTGTGCCTGAAAGCTGTCAGCTTTTCCTGATGCGGGGGCATACAAAAATTTTCAGCCGTCCGTAAAGTGCCGGGCGGCTGAAAATTAATAGTCAATATCAGTTTTTATATTTAGGCGTGATAAAACCTCTGATAAAGCGATCGTTGATCTTTACTCTTCTGTATGCTACGAAGTCATCTCCGTTTTTATCGTTGTCATCGTGGTTGCCCTCGATAACTGTCATTACTCCGAAGTTGACGTCTGTGATTATTCCTACATGATAAGCTCCGGTTTTGCAGTCGCCGATACCGTTATCGTCCCAGTTGTAAAAAATGAGATCTCCTCTTTCAGGAACATAGGCATCATTTTCCTGCCATATATCCATGGAAATTGCTCCTCTTACCATTGTGGGGCAGCTGCAGCTAGGGTATATCATGCTGACCATTCCGGCCTTCATGAATACAGCGCTTACATATGTTGCACACCAGGGATCAAGACCTCTCATGAAATAAGTGCCGGGTATTCTTCCTTTATTGTAAACATCAAATATTTCCTTGTAGGAACCGTCAATTTCGTTGTAGCCCAGCCATTTGGTTGCCTGATTCAGGATTTTCTTCCTCTCGGATTTTGTTACAACTTTTACAATGCACTGAGCATACTTTCCGTTGTAAGTTCTGACTGTTATTCTGGCAGTACCTTCTTTTACAGCAATTATTTTTCCGTTCCAGTTGCTGGGGTCCACGCGCACTATGCTGCTGTTGCTGGATGTGAACTGTCTTAAAGAAGATGCTGAACCTTCGGTTATTCTGCTGTTGAGAATATAGCTTTCGCCGACTTCCAGTGTAAGCTTGTTTCTGCCGAGAGAAACTGACTGCGGCGAAGCCTTTACTATAACGGTGCAGTATCCCTTGCGGCCGTTGTATGTTTTTATTGCCACCTGTGTGGTGCCTGTTCTTAAAGCTGTGACCACGCCGCTTTTGTCGATAACAGCAATTTTATTATTGCCCGAGTAATATGTTTTAGCGTAGGAAGCGCCGTCAGGAGTCATGCCCTGCAGTCTATAGCTTTCACCTGTACCGATTGTAATCTGTTTTTTGTTGAATGAAGCAGATTTAGGAGCATTTTTTACAGTTACTCTGCATACTGCTGATTTTCCGTTATAGGTGCGTACAGTAATATCTGCAACTCCGGGTGCAACAGCCGTGATATAAGTCTGCCAGCCTTTCTTTACAACAGCTGCTACCTTGCTGTTGCTTGTTTCATATTTTCTGGTGTTGTCTGTGCTGCCGGGTGTTACATAGCTGTAAATCTGGAAGGTTTCGCCTGTTCCTGCTTCAATGCTGGTTGCTGAAAGATAAACTTTTTCGGGCGCATTTGTTACGTTGACAACTATTTTCTTAAGCACTTTGTTTTCGTAGCTGATAATTATATTTGCAGTGCCGGGGGAATTTGCGATTATTCTGCCGTTGCTGAAGCTTGCTGCTTTTTCATTGGAGCTTGTAATACTGAGCTTTTCAGTTTCAGCTCCGGCAGGCGCAGTCTTGTAATTGAGCCACATTCTTTCACCTGTGCCGAGAGTGAATGAATCCGGTGCAGTAACGCTTTTTACAGGAAGAGAGACCGTTACGGAGCACTTTGCAGATACGTTATTGCAGCTGACGGTAACAGAAGTTTTTCCCTTTTTCATGGCGAGAATTCTGCCGAAGCCTATTGTAGCTACATTTGTATCATCTGATGTCAAAGTAAGCTTTTCATATCCGTATTCGGGAAAGAGCTTTGCCTTTACTGCAGCACTGCTGCCTGATTTAATGGTCAAATCACTTTTTTCCAGGGTGATTCGTGCATAGCTGCCCTGCTCAAGGGCTGTAAAGCTGATGCCGCTTTCCTGAGCAAACTGAGCTGCAAATGAATCTGCAGGAGCATAGATATTCATGCCTGACAGAGCAGCTGCTGCATTTTCCTCAATTGCGGTTACAGTGTCGGGAATGAAAATATCCTTAAGCTGTTCATGACCGCTGAAGAAATCATTTCCGATAACGCTGACACTCTGACCGTTCAGTTCTTCCGGAATGGTAAGTTCTTCTGCTTCTGAGCTGAAGGCTGTAAGTACCAGTTCGCCGTCATCGTTAATGGAATACGAAAAATCATTGTCTGAAGCTGCCGATACTGATAGCACTGATATCAGAGCCATAATGAAAAGTGCCGATATCAGTGATATCCCGATTTTTTTTGTCCTTGCCATTTTGTAGTGTTTCCTCCGTTCTTTTTGATTGCCGGGGGTGCCCCCACTTTTTTATATATCAGGAATACACTGAGCACTTCGGTTTGTTTAATGCTATTGATCTCCGCTGCAGTGATCAGTGTCTTCTCCGGATACCAATTATTCTTTTTTCTCAAGGTTCTCTATAAACCGGTTTCTTCTGCTTCTGAGCTTTTTAATAGCTTCAGGATCCATTTCACTCATTTTCTTTTCTATGTAATCACGTCTGCTGTGAATAATAGATTCTGTTTTTTCAAGCATCCGTGGGTCATCCTTAAGCTGTTTTTCAAGGGTATTTTCCATCATATCAAGGATTTCGTCCTCGTCAAACATATTTACTCTGCCCCAGAGGGTATGCTTTTCAGCGTCCTCCAGCTCCTCCAGCGAAACGCTGCTGTCAAACAGCTTTTCTACAAGCTGGGATGCAATTTTCCTTCTGTATACAGCCGCATCACTTCCGAATACCCATTCAAGCTCAGGCTGTATGCCTTTTGCTTTGCGGCTTATATGGGAGGGTCTGGAAGTAATCGTTCTGGCGCTTGTTCTTTTTGATATTATTTTCGTTCCGCCAGGTTCAAACATGATATGCGGTGTTTTTTCAAGGGGATAGGGGTAATGTATTCCGGCATCCCTCAGAGCCAGCGGGATGGTCATTCTTACTGCTCCGCTTTCAAGCAGCCGTTCTATGCCGTAGGAGCGTATCTGGTCGTTCACCTCTCCTACATGCTCGGTTATATAAAACCGGATGCCCCGTGCCTTCAGCTCATCATACATCATCATTAGTCTCTGGGCAGCCGTTATATCAATGCTTCCGCAGGCGCCGGCGTTTATTATCACTACCTTGGTATCGTCCCTGATTGCGGCTTCAATATCGTTTTGCAGCGTATCAATATTGGCAAAGAAAAGATTTCCGCCGAACCGATAGATTATGGTATTTTTTACAGGACGTGCCTCATTGTTCCTTCTCATAGCATAAAAGCTGTTTTCCTTGCCCTCGATAACCCCCAGAAATGCTCTTGGGGGAGTTACTGCTCTTATTATTACTGAAACGAAGGAGAGTACTACTCCGATAACCACCCCATATACCGTGCCGAATATGAGCACTGCAAGAAATGCGCCGGAGAAAATATAGAATTCAGTGCGGCTGCGTCTGAAGTAATGCACAGCTTCTCTGAATTCGCAGGCATTCATCAGAGCGGCTACAACAATTGACGTAAGTACCGGAACAGGCAGATATTCAATCATAGGAGCAGCAAAGTAAAGCACTCCTGTCATAGCGATTCCGGCAGAGATTGAAAGCCACTGGGAACGGGCACCGAACTGACGCACTATGCCTGTTCTGGAGACACTTGCATTGACAGGACAGCAGCCTGAAAAAGCTGAAACAAAGTTTGCTGCACTGTAGGCAAGAATCTCTCTGTTTTCGCTGAGCTTGTAGCCGTCCTTAACTGCGTTGCTGCGGGAGGCAAGAAGGGATTCCGCAAGAATGACAGCGGCTATTGACAATGATGAAAACAGCTCCTCGCTCAATTCTGAAAAGGAAACGGGGAAGCTTATTTCAGGGAAACCGGGAAAGCCTTTGTCTACATGGGGCAGAAGCTTTACCCCGATATCCTCAAAGGAAATCAGCATTCCGCTTATTGCTGCTGCTGCCATGACAATTACGGACATGGGCAGCCGGGGAATAAATTTCCTGGCGAGCATTATTATGGCAATTGATAACATGCTCAGTGAAAAGGAAACCGGATTGAAAAGTTCCAGCTGAGATATAATATGTATTATAAGCTCCGGGGCTTCGCCGGAGCCGGCACTGCCTCCAAAAAGCTTCGGTACCTGCATCAGAATAATAGTACAGCAGATACCCGTAACAAAGCCTCCCATTACAGAGGAAGAAATATAGCGTACAATCCTGCCTGCTTTAAGAAAAGAGAATACCAGCAGCCATATGGCCACAAGCAGTGTAAGCATAGGTATGAATTTCATCGCCTGAAGGCTGCCGGGCTCAATACCTGCTGCAGCAACTGTTACTCCCACAAGTGCAGCAGGAGCAGCATCAACGCCGAAAACAAAATCCCTGCTGCTTGTAAGCAGACCGAAAATAATTATGGTAAATACCGAACCGTACAGACCGTACTGCATAGGCAGACCGGCAATCTGTGCATATCCCATCGAAATAGGGATAGAGATAAGAGCGACAACTATACCTCCGGCAATATCCTTTATCAGCTGCACCGGTGAAGCGGGCACGAATTTATTTTTAAGTTCAGTCTTAATGCTGCCGATCATAAAGCTGTCACCTCACTTAATATGCCAATATGCAAATTAACAATAATAGCGATAAATATCAGTTTTCTGCAAGACTCAGAAGCTCTCTTATTCTGTCTGTTCTGCCGGAAAGATAAAGATAGCCCATAAGGGCTTCAAAAGCGGTGGCAGCGTGATACTGAGCCATGGTTGCACTTTTCGGAGC
This sequence comes from uncultured Eubacteriales bacterium, assembly GCA_900316485.1. Lineage (GTDB taxonomy): Bacteria > Bacillota > Clostridia > Oscillospirales > Acutalibacteraceae > UBA1213. Next base: position 5,301 of record ONDB01000177.1, on the reverse strand, counting down.
ATGGGTTACATGGGCATTTCTTCCCCGTCTGAGCACATCTGCTTCCTCCTGGGTAAGAAGGGGTTCAAGCTTTTCTACAAGCTGTGCCTGTGCCTGACATCTTACACGCATGACCTTTGCGGCATTAAGCTCCTTTACAGGTCGGTTTCCCATGCAGGCAAGCTGTTCACGCACGAAAAGGTCATATACCCCGTCGCCTACGAAGGCAAGGGCAAGTCCGCTGAGCTGCTTCGGGTCACAGGCTGAGCCGGACAATCCGGACATAATTATCACTCCACAAATTCAAATTCAAAATCATACAGGCTTACAGTGTCGCCTTCCTGGATTCCGGCTTCTCTCAGTGCATCAATAACGCCGGAGCTTATCAGAACCCTCTGGAAATACTGTACACTGTCGCTGTCGCTGAAATCAATCATTCTGAGCACTCTGAGAAGCTTATCTGCTTCAACGAAATAAACACCGCCGTGATTTGTAACCCTGATATCCTGTTTTCCGATACCGTCTGCATCCGGCAGAGGAGCAGGTTCTGCTTCGTATTTCGTAATAGGGGGCAGCTTTGAAAGCTGTTCCTGTATTTCATTAAGCAGGGGCTTTGTCTGATAATCTATGGCAGCCATTATTGGGAAGAATTTATAACCCTGCTGCTCAATAAATTTTCCGAATTCCTCTACCTTGTCATCATCTGTAAGGTCGCATTTGTTTCCGGCAACAATCATCGGACGCTGTGCAAGCTCGGGAGCAAATTTTTTAAGCTCTTCGTTAATAATACGGAAATCCTCTTTCGGGTCTCTGCCTTCGCTTCCGGAAACATCCACCATATGCACAAGAAGCCTGCATCTTTCAACATGACGCAGAAACTGGTGTCCCAGTCCCACTCCGTCGGATGCGCCCTCAATAAGACCAGGAATGTCCGCCATGACAAAGGAAGACTCCGGCCCCATTCTTACAACGCCCAGCACAGGTGTGATAGTCGTGAAATGGTAATCTGCGATAACCGGCTTAGCCTGGCTTACAACGGAAATAAGAGTTGATTTTCCTACATTTGGGAAGCCTACGATACCTACGTCAGCAAGAAGCTTAAGCTCAAGCTGCACCTCGAATTCCTCTCCTGGCTGACCGGGCTTTGCGAACCGGGGAGTCTGTCTTGTAGGGGTAGCAAAATGGGTATTGCCCCAGCCTCCCTTGCCGCCTTTTGCAACGATAACAGGCTCCTTGTCGGAAATATCAGCAAGTATGCGTCCTGTTGCTGCATCCTTGACAAGCGTACCTCTCGGTACACGGATGATAAGGTCTTCGGCTTTTTTGCCGTTGCATCTTGCGCCCCGGCCGTTTTCACCCTTTGCAGCAGTATATTTTCTTTTATAGCGGAAATCCGCAAGGGTAGAGAGGTTATCGTCAGCAACAAAGACGATATTTCCTCCTCTGCCGCCGTCACCGCCGTCAGGACCGCCGGAGGCAACGTATTTTTCTCTGTGAAAGGCAACAGCACCGTCGCCGCCGTCACCTGCTTTTATAAATATTTTTGCTATATCTACAAACATGGTTCCTTTCTCCCTTGTTTACTTGATTGGTCAATGGGTTATCAAACCTGAGTGGTTGCGGTTGTGACAACGCTCTTTCCTGAGAAGATATTGACATTTGCTCCGTTTTTGAGAAGCTGCGTAGCATTTACTGCGCCCACTATTACGGGCTTGTTTAGTGCCAGTCCGACGATAGCCGCATGAGAATCGGTTCCGTCCACCTCTGTGATGATGCCGGCGCATTTTTTCATTACAGGCAGCAGGCTGTTGTTGGTTTCGTGAATAACCAGTATTTCGCCTTCCTTGCAGTTGAGAAGGGCTTCTTCGTCGCTTTTGCATACTGCAAGATGACCGTGAGCTGACAGGTCATTGACAATAGCTCCGCCGCTGCAGAGAATATTGCCTACAAGATGAACCTTCATAAGATTTGTTGTACCGGAAACACCAAGGGGAACTCCGGCTGTAAGTACAACCAGGTCGCCGTTTTTCAGGAGCTTCTTGTTCTGTGCAACATCAATAACATGGTCGATAAGTTCATCAGTGTTGTTTTTCTCCTCGATCATTATGGGACATACACCCCAGGACATATTTGTCTGGCGCCATACCTTTTCGCTGGGGGTTCCGCTGATGATAGGACATTCGGGGCGGTATTTTGAAAGCATTCGTGAGGTGCTACCGCTTTTTGATACGGTTATGACAGCTGCAGCGCCCAGGTCATGAGCAGTTGTACAGGTAGCGTGAGAAATAGCGGATGTAACATCCGGGCGCTCGTGCATATCCAGCTTATTGAAGCGATCTATATAATTAATATTGTTTTCAGTGGTAACAGCAATATTAGCCATTGTTTTGACAGCGTCAACAGGATAGGCGCCTGCAGCGGTTTCTCCTGAAAGCATTATAACGCTTGTACCGTCATAAATGGCATTTGCGACGTCAGTTGTTTCCGCACGGGTAGGACGGGGATTCTTTATCATTGAATCAAGCATCTGGGTAGCCGTAATAACAGGCTTATCGGAATTTCTTGTTTTTCTGATGAGCATTTTCTGAATAATTGGAATCTCAGCTATGGGTATTTCAACTCCCAGGTCACCTCTTGCAACCATTATTCCGTCAGAAATGCGGATAATATCATCAATGTTGTTTACTCCGTCCTTGTTTTCTATCTTTGCGATAATACGGATATCTCCGCCCCCGTTCTGTCCCAGAAAGGTTTTCATCTCATTGATGTCATCAGCGCTTCTTGTAAAGGATGCTGCTACAAAATCCACATCCTGTTCTATGCCGAATTTCAGATCCTGCTTGTCTCTTTCGCTGAGAAAGGGAAGCGACAGGGTGATATCAGGTACATTTATGCCCTTATGTGAAGATACGGGGCCGCCGTTTATTACCTTGCATCTTATCTCTGTTTCGTTTTTGTCAATAACTTCCATTTCAATAAGACCGTCGTCGATAAGTATTTTTGTGCCAACGGAAACATCATCAGGCAGACCTGCGAAAGTGATGCTGCAGTGCTCCTTGTCGCCGTCGCAGGGAACGGTACAGAGAGTGAAGATCTGACCGGCTTCAAGTATGACCTTTTCCGGGAAATCGCCTGTTCTTATCTCGGGACCCTTTGTATCAAGAAGAATAGCCACAGGAAGGTCAAGCTCACGTCTGAGCTTTTTTACCTTGTCCATTTTTGCCTTATGTTCCTCATATGTGCCGTGGGACATATTTATTCTTGCAACATCCATTCCTCCCAGCATAAGCTCACGAAGGATATTTTCGTCTTCGGTTGAAGGACCGAGTGTGCAGATAATTTTTGTTTTTCTCATAGAGACCTCTCCTGTCATACGGCAAAAGCCGTTTATAAGTTATTGCTGAACCTGTATCTGACGGCTGAAAAACCGGATAAATCTCCGGTCTGAGCCGCCGAAGGCCTGGTGATAATCCCGAAAACCGGTCTGTCCGGAGTTTCCCTGACTTCCTGTCGAAATAACACATATTTAATGATACTATGTTCCGACTTTTTTTACAATAGGAATATAGGATTTTATTTTCTGAAAAACACCTATTTCAGCAGTATTGTTATATATTCTGAGTCAATAAATAATAAAATGTACAAATAAATGCCTGATATAGTAATTGGATTGTTGATTTTTTTCTTTTTATAGACTATAATAGTATTCAGGAAGGTATAACTTACTGAAACGGAGATGATAACAATGAAAGTTAAAAAGTTTATCAGATGCACAGCGGCGCTGCTTCTTGCTGCATCTGTATCTTTCTCAGCGGCCGCTCTGACGGTATCGGCTGCAACACCTACGAATGGAAATTATATTACTTTTAATTCCTGTTCGTCGGATACGACCTTTGTTGATACTCACAGAGAGGTTATAGCGGCAATTGCTGACGGAATGTTAAAAAGAGAGAGTGAAATTGATATATCCTCGTACAAGCTCAAGCTTGATAATTGCAGTGCTGCTGTTTCGGCTGCGTTGGCTACTTTTCCCGAGGTATTTTTTGTTGACAGGGATAAGATGGCCACAAATGGCTATTCGATGTCGAGCTATACTTCTGAAGGAGAAGATTATGTTGAAAGCCTGATCTTTCCGTATATTGAAGTAACTGATTCTGATGCTGAAAGAATGCTGGCTGAATTCTACGCAGAAGCAGATTTTTATCTGGATCAGGTAAGCGGTGAGCTTACCAAGTGCAGAGATGAATTCTCAATAGCTGCGCTTCTTCATGACGAGATAGTGCTTGATGCACAGTATGTCCTCAAAAATTCAAACTATAATTTCCTTGTGAAAAAGCAGGGTCTTTGCGAAAACTATTCCAGAGTATATGCTTACCTTCTCAGCCAGGTGGGGATTTACAGTGAGATTATAGATTCTACTAGCATGGGTCACGAGTGGATGATGGTGCGTCTTGACGGCAGCTATTATCATGTTGATGTTACATGGGACGACCCCACCCCTGACAGACCCGGTCTTGCAAGACATACATTCTTTCTGTGGAGCGAAAACGGAATAAAAGAAATTGCAGATCCTGATGATAAGCACTATGATTTCTCTACGATAAATGAAGCATCTGATAAGTATGACAGCGCTTTGTTCCACGGATATAAGTCAAAAATGTGCAAGCTTGACGCTGATAAAACCCAGGTTTACGCAGTATCAGGTGCAGAAACCGGTAATTATTTGTACGGTAAGATTGTAAAATATGATTACAGCACAAACACTGAAACTGATATTAAAATAATAGGTGACCGATGGGTAATGATAGATAACAGCTCTTATTTCTATCCGGGCAGCTATTCGGGACTTGATACAGCAGGCGGAAAGCTGTTTTATAATACGCATAATGAGATATTCATGTATGACCCCGATAATAATACAACCGAGACGGTCAGTACTCTGCCGTCAGACAGCGGCAAGTATTACTACGGCGTGAGAATCAGAAACGGAAAGCTTTACGGTGTTCTGGCTGAAAACCCGAGTGAAACGGGAACAGAAACATATGTAAAGGATCTTACGGCAACTGTTACCTTTGACAGCAACGGCGGCAGCAGTGTTGCAGCCCAGAGTGTACTGATAGGCGAGAACGCGACTGTTCCGGCAGATCCTAAAAAGCCGGGTTATAAATTCAAAGGCTGGAAGCTTGATGGGTCAGCATATGATTTCAGCACAGCTGTTACCAGCAGTATTGAGCTGAAGGCTGACTGGGAAAAGATAGACAGCGCAACCGTTGTCGGTTCAAGTCTGACTCTTGACGGCAGGATTGGTGTGAATTTCTATGT
>ONDB01000137.1 GCA_900316485.1 uncultured Eubacteriales bacterium | reverse complement strand
TCAAGGTAGCTTTCTAAGGTGTATTCAGTAGACATGTTCTGGTAAGCAAGTATTGTACGGTAATACTCATTATCAGCAAGAATGTCTTCTCTGAGAACTTTGTAAAGACCCTCTACAAATTTCTCGTCATTGCTGAGTAGTATTGAACCGTCGCTGACAACTGACAATGAGGCGTCGTCTTCGGAAGGATTGTCATTTTCGAGACGATATACACTCAGATCCAGTGTTGAAGGAAGCTTGCCGTTTTTCTTTGCGCCGTCACATTCCCAGAGCAGATTATTGGATATCTTCTTGTACTCCTTGGAGTTATAAAGCTTCTGCAAAAGTTTTTCGATCTTGTCGCAATCGTAGTTAAAGATGTTTGTACCGTTTAAATAGTATTCTCTGTTAATTGTAAAGCCCAGCTTCTGATAATATGTGAATTTAAAGCTTGCATGTGAGGTCAGAGGATGCTTTCTGTTGAAATCCAACAACTGGTTATCATTATAATAATCTAAGTTGTAATCGTTTGTACATCCAATATAATAGGGGCGTGATATCTGCTTCTGCAGTCCTTCCACAATAGTTTTGTGTATTTCAGTTACTGTTTCAACATTCTCTGGATCAGTGTATTGTATGCCGTCATATCCCATAGATACATAGCTGACATTGGATGAAGCCGGTACAAATGTGTCTATGCCCAAGCCTGTTGTCATAGCAAAAATAATGGCAAGGGCTGCCACTGTAGTGCCCAGGTAGGCGAAAAGTGAGGGGAGCAGCTTTCCCTTGAGACCTCTTGAAAAAATGAGGTGCAGAATGAAAAATGAAGCAAAGCCAATGACTATATACCAGAAGGCAAATGCATACATATTTGAAAAGCCTGAATTAAGTCCGGTAGCGGCACACAAGCCTGCAAAGCCGCCTCCAAGTACAGAGATGCCCGACTTGATAACTATTGGGAGCCACTTGATATTGAATTCGTTCTGAGCTGTTTCAGCCTTGCGTCTTTTAGCTGCAAAAATGCCCAGAAGTATTACTACAGCTATAAAAAGAATTATCCATACAAGTGTTGCTGCAAGAGCTGTCATCTGATTGCTGAATAAGTAACTATCCAGATAATAGCAGAATCCCATAGGTGCCAGAAGAGTCATTACTGGAGTATTGAAAACATGAGGAAAGGATGTGCCGGGTATCATCAGACAAGCTATTGACCAGAATACTGCAACAACTCCGATATATATTGCATTGGAACCAAGAGTAATAATATTTGTATCAGAGGCAGTTCCGCATGCGTAAGCAATCAATGTTGTAAAGCTGTATACAGCGATAATGCCCAGAAGACCGAAAAGAATGATCATCAGATCATATCCAAGGAAAGTAAGAGAACGGCAGGTAAAGCCTGTTACTGCAAGAGAGCCTGCTGTAAAGGGGATAGAAACTGAAACAATTCCGGCAAGCAGATGTGAAAAATACAGTGTAGTTCTTGTCGCCGGGATGGAACCGAACATATCAGTACTACGCTTATTGTGCAGAAATGAGAAGGTATGCACGGCTGAAATAATGGAAAGCAGTACAGCACCAAGCTGAGCAATCATTATTGAGACGTTGCCTAAGGTACCGTTTGCTCTGATTTCCATATCAATGGGATTGTAGTTTGAGGAATCCCTGGTTACAACGGACGTTATATAAAGGTCAATTATAATACCGATAACCATAAGAATGGAATACACTATAATAATACTTTTATTTCTTGCAAAAGCCCATTTGAAGAGCTTTGCGAAATTTTTATTACTCGAGGATGTTGTTGATGTCATATCCGACCGCCTCCATTTCGCTGATAAATACTTCTTCAAGAGTCAGAGGAAGCATTTCCATATATACCGGCTTCTGTGCACGGATAGTATCTTCTATCATCTGACTGTCACCTTTTATAGTAAACAGCATCATTTTGCCCTGCTTTTTAACGCTTACGATATCAAGGTCATTGAATACGCCTTCGCCAAGCTCCTTGTCAAAGACAGCCTGAATACGGTGGATACCCAGCTTTGCTTCGTCAAGGTCCTTTTCCATAACTACACCGCCCTTGTGTATCAGACCGATGTGGTCGCATACATCTTCAAGTTCCCGGAGGTTGTGGGAGGCTATTATAACGGTGGTTGAATTTTCAGCAACAAGCTCCATAATAAGCTTCTTGATAAGCTGTCTTACAACCGGGTCCAGACCATCGAATATCTCATCCAGCAATATGTATTTCGGACATATTGAAAGGGCTATCATCAGAGCCGCCTGGCGCTGCATACCCTTTGACATATTTACTATCCTGCTTTTTGTATCAATGGGGAAGATACTGCAAAGCTTCTGGTATTTTGCTTCATCCCAAGTAGGATACAGTACGCTGTAGAATTTGACAAGGCTTTCTAAGGTTGAATTGTTGTAATAGTAGGGATAATCTGAAATGAAAAAGCACTTTTCCTTTATATCAGGATTTTCATAAGTGCTTACTCCGTCTATTTCAGCAGTACCGCTGTCTGGTTCAAAAACACCTGAAATAATTCTCAGCAGTGTTGATTTACCTGAACCGTTTGAACCGATAAGTCCAAAAACTGAACCTTCGGGAACTGTGAAAGACAGATTTTCAAGAGCAGTTACATCTCCGAATTTCTTTGTAATGTTCTTTATCTCAAGCATCAGCTATTGCCACCTCCGTGATAAATTTCATCAGCTACATTCAGGACGTCATCATATTCTATTCCAAGATTATAAGCCTCCTTGACATCCTTCTGCAGTTCATTGATAGTTTTTTCCTTAAGACCTGCTAGCTTGTCCGAGTTATCTGCCACAAATGAACCCTTACCCACCGAAGAATAAATATAACCGTTCTGCTCCAGGAGCTGATATGCTTTTGAAACTGTATTCGGGTTTATTCCCAGTGTGGTGGCAAGCTCTCGTACAGCGGCGAGCTTTTCCTGCGGCTGTAATATTCCCAGGGAAATCTCTTTTACCACTTCATTATATATCTGCTGATATATGGGTTCTCCGCTGCGGTAATTGATATTGAACATACTGAACAAGTGTATTCCTCCTTTCAGTTAATGTATAACATTTGTACTATATCAAGTAGTACACTCTGGGTTTTAAAAAAACTTTCCATTACGGAAAGTAGTATTAACACCGCATTATACCAGGATTATAAGTTTTCTGGTCAATACAGCATCCATCAGTACCTGCTTAATTGTATTACATCAATTAGTACACCTATAATATAACATAGTGCAACGGGTTTGTCAATAGTCTGGTTAATAAAAATTTAATAATTAAAAAAATACCTCCCGGAGGGAGGCATTACGGCGCAGGCCGTGACGGATGGATTTACTGAATCCCCTGTTTTTTTTCGTAGTCTTCCAGTGCTGAACGAATTGCTTCTTCTGCCAGGACTGAACAGTGCATCTTGTAATCCGGAAGTCCGTCCAGTGCTTCGGCAACCGCTTTATTAGTCAGTTCTCTTGCCTCTGAAACAGGCTTGCCCTTGATAAGCTCAGTTGCCATAGAGCTGGATGCAATTGCACTGCCGCAGCCAAAGGTCTCAAACTTTACATCTGTTATGATGTCGTTTTCTATTTTGAGATACATCTTCATGATATCTCCGCATTTTGCATTGCCTACTTCGCCGACTCCGTCAGCATCCTCAATAACTCCTACATTTCTGGGGTTAAGAAAATGATCCATTACTTTTTCGCTGTATAAAGCCATGATTATTCCTCCTGTATTATAAGATAAACTCTTTTTTGCCTGAAACAAGGTCACGCCAGATGGGGGAGAAGCCTCTCAGATATTCAACAACCTCTTTTACCGATCTGATAATCTGCTCTATATCCTCGTCGGTAATATCTTCGCCGATGCTGAGTCTCAGCGAACCGTGGGCAACATCATGTACCCTTCCGATAGCCAGCAGAACATGACTGGGGTCAAGTGCGCCGGATGTGCAGGCACTTCCTGAAGAAGCCTGTATGCCTTTCTGGTCAAGCAGAAGCAGAAGGGCTTCGCCTTCTATTCCTTCAAAGCAGAAATTTACATTTCCCGGCAGTCTATTATTTTCATCGCCGTTGAGGGCAGAATGGGGTATCTCCCTCAGACCGCTGATAAGTCTGTCTCTTTTTGCGCTGAGCTTTGCAGCGTTTTCGTCCATTGATGCAGTTGCTTCATTAAGAGCGGCAGCCATTGCTGCTATACCGGGAACATTTTCTGTTCCTGCCCGTTTGCCTCGCTCCTGAGCTCCGCCTTCTATCAGGTTTGTAAGTCTGATACCTTTCTTTACATAAAGGAAGCCTGTGCCTTTTGGTCCGTGGAATTTATGAGCTGATGCAGAAAGTATATCAATATTCTGGGCATTTACATCTATCGGCAGGTGACCAACAGCCTGAACTGCATCTGTATGGAAAAGCACATTGTGTTCATGGCATATTTTTCCGATTTCGGTTATAGGCTGAATAGTGCCTATCTCGTTATTGGCATACATTATTGTAACAAGGCAGGTATCCTCACGAATGGCTGCAGCCACTTCCTCTGGTCTGATAATACCGTTTTCATGAACGTCCAGCAAAGTAACCTCAAAACCGTCCTTCTCAAGCTTTTTTAATGTATGAAGCACAGCGTGGTGTTCAAAAGCGGAGGAAATAATATGCGTTTTTCCATTTTTCTTTCCCAGGGCTGCGGCACTGAGAATAGCCTGGTTATCAGCCTCGCTGCCACCAGAGGTGAAGGTTATTTCCCGGGGCTGGGCGTTTATTACGGCTGCTACCTCTTCTCTTGCTTTTTCAAGAACTTCCTTTGCCTGCTGTCCGAAGCGGTAAAGACTCGAGGGATTGCCATAGTTTTCATTCATGACGGATATCATTGTATTTATCGCCGTTTCACTCATTTTTGTTGTTGCGGCATTGTCAGCATATATCATGTTGATAAGCTCCTTTCGACTATACAGCAAATCTTTGTTTGCTGCTGCATATGTATTATATACCTATTTACCTACAAAGTCAATAGGTAAAAATAAAATTTTATACTTGATTTACCTATCCGACTTGCGGTATAATAGGCAAAAGGGAAGGACGGTGTTTTTACAGTGATATCAACAAAGGGAAGATATGCCCTGAGAGTAATGCTTGACCTTGCAGAAAACGAGGACGGAAGCTATATTCCGCTGAAGGATATTGCAGCAAGACAGGGGCTTTCTAAGAAATATCTTGAAATAATAGTAAAGGATATGGTCACGGGAGGACTTCTGACAGGTGCCAGCGGAAAAGGCGGCGGATACAAGCTTTGCAGAAAACCGGAGGAATATTCAATAGGCGAGATTCTGGAGCTGATGGAGGGAACACTGTCCTCTGTAGCCTGCCTTGCGGATAAAACAACAGATTGTCCCAGAAGGTCAGAATGCCGCACTATACCCATGTGGGAAGAATATGACAAAATGGTGCATGATTTCTTCTACAGCAAAAAGCTTACCGACCTTACATTTAAAAGCTGATATCATTCTGAATCAGCCGTCGGATAATTGCTCCGGCGGTATTATTTTACCAAACAAAACTATCTTGCTTTGGCATCAACGGTTAGCAAGTTAGTGGAGTTTTGTTGATAAATTAGTTGAAATGTTGTATAATTAGTTGCATAAGTTTGTTGACCTTGTTTAAAAACTTTAACCCGAAAACCCCAAACGGGAATTATTACGCTGAAAAAACTGCCGGCGTGGACAAGGACAGACTTAAAAATGGTGTGCACCGGGGCGATTATCGGTTCGGTGTCACATTAATTTTTTCAGCATTTGTACAAAACGAAAGGATGATTAAAATGGGAAACTGGGGATATGAGGCTGTGTTTTATCAGATATATCCGCTTGGATTCTGCGGAGCACCGTTTGAGAATGATGGTGTTCAGGAGCATAGAATACTCAAGGTGCTTGGTTGGGTAGATCACATTAAGGAACTGGGCTGCAATGCAGTATATTTTTCACCGATATTTGAGTCCGATACCCACGGATACAATACAAGAGATTATTTCAAAGTGGACTGCAGACTGGGAACAAATGAAGATTTCAAGCTTGTCTGCGATAAGCTCCACGAAAACGGTATAAAAGTAGTTCTGGACGGCGTGTTCAATCATGTAGGCAGAGGCTTTGATAAATTCCGTGATGTGTGCGAGAAAAAATGGGATTCACCATATAAAGACTGGTTCAATGTTAATTTCGACGGAAACAGCAGCTATAACGATGGTCTCTGGTATGAAGGCTGGGAAGGCCATTATGACCTGGTAAAGCTTAATCTTCGCAATCCGGCTGTAGCAGATCATATCCTTGAAGCTGTGAAATATTGGGTAGATTATTTCGATATAGACGGCCTTCGCCTTGATGTTGCATATTGTCTTGATTTTGACTTCCTGAAAAGACTCCGCAGCTTTACTGACGGACTCAAGGAGGATTTCTTTCTTATCGGTGAGCTTCTCCATGGAGATTACTCACGCTGGGTCAATAACGAGATGCTTCATTCTGCAACTAACTATGAATGTTATAAAGGTCTTTTCTCCAGCTTCAATTCAATGAATATGTTTGAAATATGTCACTCTCTGAAGAACCGCTTCGGCCCTGAGCAGTGGTGTCAATACAGAGGAATGCATCTGCTTTGCTTCGCAGATAACCATGATGTAAGCAGAATTGCAAGCATTCTTTCAAATCCTGCACACCTGCCTCTTGCTTATACAATGATATTCGGCATGCCTGGTATTCCATGTGTATATTACGGAAGTGAATGGGGTGCAAAGGCTGATAAGAGTCAGGGGGATCCTGCTCTCAGACCTTCTTTTGAAAAGCCTGAAAGCAATGAGCTTACAGAGCATATCCGCCGTCTTGCAAAGGCTCACAGAGAATGTAAGGCTCTTTGCTACGGCGATATAAAGATACCTGTACTTACAAATAAGCAGTGCGTTCTGCAGCGTGACTTTGAAGGTGAGCGTGTATTTGTGGCAATCAATGCCGACGATCAGCCCTTTGTTGCTCATTTCGATGCAGGATGCGGACTTGCTGATGATCTTGTTACCGGAGGAGTGCATGACTTCGGGGGAGGCAGCGAGATGGCACCGCTGAGCAGTCATATCTGGAAATGTAAATGGTAAACATAAGGTAACAGAGGAGACTCTGTTACAGAACAGTTCTGCTGCCGGAAGGCAGATTGAACGCTTCGCTATTAAATATATATGAAAGCCGATGAACCCAAAAAATTCATCGGCTTTTATTGCTAAACATCAAATGTAGTTTTTGTTTGCGGGACGGTTGTTGATTTCCTGTTCTGACTCGCAGCGTAAATTAAAACAAACTTAGCTATTACATCAGCACCGAGGGCAGTCAATCAGTCAGGCACATTAAGAGCGTAACGAATGTGAAGAGTCACGCTGGCGGGTAACTGGGGGTTTACAAATGGAGTAGAAAAAATGGTATAATGAATTTAATTAGTTAATCAACAAAAAATGTGCTTTATATTAAAAAACTATTTAGAGGAGAGTGAAAACATGAATTTTAAAAGAAAAAATATGCTTTGCAAAGTGTTAAGCGGTCTGCTTTGTTTTGCAGTATCTGCCGCTTCGGTTGCAGGTATAGGAAGTGCTGCGGCAGATAATTCAAAGGTGAATGCAGCTGCAGTCGATTACGGTCTGCTTAATAAAATCCAGGGCGGTGCAGTGCTTCACTGTTTTGACTGGTCTTACAGTGAAATAAAAAGGAATCTTGCTGATATAGCCGCTGCCGGTTATACCGCAGTACAGACCTCGCCTGTGCAGCCACCT
>ONDB01000176.1 GCA_900316485.1 uncultured Eubacteriales bacterium | reverse complement strand
TACCCTCTGCAGCTGTGTTCGGAGCGGGCTTTTCTTCGAGAGAAAGCATTGTAACGTCATCGTTGATACCGATTGTGAACTGAGCCTTGGGCTGATCCTTTGCAAGCTCTTCATATACTGCGAATACGCTTGAAGGAGGAGTATCCTTTGAACCAAGACCGTATCTGCCACCTACAACAGTCATGCCTGTTCTTCCCTGAGCAGCAAGAGCTGCGATAACATCCAGGAAGAGAGGCTCGCCGAGAGCACCGGGCTCCTTTGTTCTGTCAAGAACAGCGATCTTCTTAACAGTAGCAGGAATAGCTTCTACCAGCTTGTCTGCTCTGAAGGGACGATAAAGTCTTACCTTAACAAGACCAACCTTCTCACCGTTAGCATTCATGTAATCAATAACTTCTTCTGCAACGTCGCAGATTGAACCCATAGCGATGATAACACGCTCTGCATCCTCTGCACCGTAGTAGTTGAAGAGCTTATAATCTGTACCGAGCTTTTCGTTGATCTTGCCCATGTACTTTTCAACGATTTCCGGAACTGCATCGTAATACTTGTTGCAAGCTTCTCTGTGCTGGAAGAAGATATCACCGTTCTCGTGTGAGCCTCTCATTGTGGGGTGCTCAGGATTGAGAGCTCTCTTTCTGAATGCAGCAACTGCATCCATGTCGCACATTTCCTTAAGATCCTCATAATCCCAGATCTGGATCTTCTGGATCTCGTGAGAAGTTCTGAAGCCGTCGAAGAAGTTGATAAAGGGAACTCTGCCCTCGATTGCTGCAAGGTGAGCAACAGGAGCAAGATCCATAACTTCCTGAGTGTTGGTCTCTGCAAGCATTGCGAAACCGGTCTGACGACAGGCATAAACGTCTGAGTGGTCACCGAAGATATTAAGAGCGTGAGAAGCAACGCATCTTGCGGAAACGTGGAATACGCCCGGAAGAAGTTCGCCTGCGATCTTGTACATATTCGGGATCATAAGAAGAAGTCCCTGTGAAGCGGTGAAGGTAGTTGTGAGCGCACCTGCGTTAAGTGAGCCGTGTACTGTACCTGCAGCACCTGCTTCTGACTGCATCTCGGATACCTTTACTGTTGTACCGAAGATGTTTTTGAGACCCTGAGCTGACCACTGGTCAACATAGTCTGCCATCGGGCTGGACGGAGTGATAGGGTAGATACCAGCTACCTCGGTAAACGCATACGCAACATGAGCCGCAGCGTTATTACCGTCCATGGTTTTCATTTTTCTTGCCATTGATTTTGTCCTCCTTATTTTAATTTAAAATAATGATGAATTTACAGACAGTGTCTACCTTTGATATAAAGCATATACAAGGCATGAAGCCTGCATGGGGAGCAGATCCGGTTCTTTTTTCCTTAACCCTCGGGGGCTTACGGCTGACCGAAAAATAATGACGAAATCAGTTGATCGGCATATCAGAGCCTGCTCCTCACAGACACTGTACCGACTTTAATTTTAGCACTTTTTTTCTTTTATGTAAAGCTATAAATGTAAATTTTTTATATTTTTACGTTCTTAACTGCAGGATTTTTAAACAATCTGTAAAATTGAGGCATTATTCTCAGGACAAAAAGCCTGTGAAAGCTGATGAAAAGCCTGTTACAATATAGCGAAGGAAGTATACTGTATCTATGAAATAAAACTGCATTACGCTATAAAAGGGCTTCACCTGAAAACCGTTTTAGAAGTCTGCAGGTGAAAAAATATTAATTAATCGCGCTTATGGTAATGCTTTTGTCGGATACACTGCCGGATTTATCAATTGCCCGGATCATCAGATCAGATGATTCCGCAGCAGTAGAAGTAAATTTTGCACAGGATTTGCAGGTATTTGCCGGAGTAGTTGAATTCCGCTGGCGGCAGAATGCATATTCATGGTGCTTTTCATCAAACTGCAGCAAAAAATCGGTTCATTTTACAATAATTCTGTTTTCCAAATTGACAGCGGTGTAATAAAATGCTATAATGTAGTCTGATGTATTTTACGATAAGTATTTAAGCAGGCAGGAGGAGATAATGATGATAAGCGGTGCAGAGATCATGGTAAAATGCTTGCAGCAGGAAAATGTGTCCGTTGTATTCGGATATCCCGGTGCTGTCATTTGCCCGTTTTTCGATTACCTTTATAAAACAGATATAAAGGCAGTGCTTGTCCGCCAGGAACAAAACGCAGCCCACAGCGCCAGCGGTTATGCAAGAGCGCTTTCAACGGTGGGGGTATGCGTGGCTACCTCTGGTCCGGGTGCACTTAATATGATCACCGGTATCGCTACGGCATATATGGATTCTATACCCCTTGTATGCATCACCGGTCAGGTTAAAAGCGATGTTCTTGGACGTGATGTTTTTCAGGAGGCTGATATTACCGGCGCCTGTGAATCCTTTGTCAAGCACAGCTATCTTGTAAAGGATACCGCCCAGCTTCCCAGAATATTCAAGGAGGCTTTCCATATTGCGTCTACCGGCCGTCCGGGACCAGTACTCATTGATGTTCCTGTCGATGTTCAGACTGCTGAAATAGAGGAATTTGTATATCCCGATAAGGTTAATATTATCGGCTATAAGCCCAGTGTAAAGGGTCACCCCATGCAGATTAAGCGGGCACTTGAAATGCTCAGCAGCTCAAAGCGTCCTGTCATCTGTGCAGGCGGCGGCGTTCTCAGCTCGGGCGCAAAGCCGAAGCTCCGCGAATTTGCTGAAAAAACAGGAATACCGATAGTTTCCACAATGATGGGTATAGGAGTAATGCCCAGCGATGATCCTATGTACGTCGGTATGCTGGGAAGCCACGGAAAAAAGGCTGCGAATGTTACGGTACATAATGCAGACCTGGTTATCCTTTGCGGCGCAAGAGTAGGCGACAGGGCTGTAGCTTCTCCGGATCAGGTGGTTGAACACGCAAATGTTATACATATAGATATTGACCCTGCAGAAATCGGCAAGAATATGAAAACCACTGTACCGATAGTCGGCGATATGAAAAATGTTATTTCCCAGATGCTGAGGGATGTGGATTACTCCACTCCCGAGGAATGGAAAAGTCAGATCGAAGCATGGAAGGCTGAATATTCAAAGGAGCCGGATACATTCGAGGGCTTTGTGGAGCCGAAAAGCTTTATAGCAAAGCTTTCAAAGATGGTAAAGCCCAAGGCAATCATGGTTGCAGACGTAGGTCAGAATCAGATCTGGTGCGCAAACAATTACCGCATAAAGGACGGACGATTCTTTACTTCCGGCGGTATGGGAACAATGGGTTATTCCGTTCCGGCAGCAGTGGGAGCAAAGCTTGCAAGACCTTCAAGGGATGTTATTGCAGTATGCGGCGACGGTTCCTTCCAGATGTCACTCAACGAGCTTGCAACTATCGCTACAGAGAATGTAAATGTCAAGATAATCGTTATGAGAAATACTGTACTGGGTATGGTACATGAGCTTCAGGATAAGCATTACGGAAGCCGCTATGCTATTACAGAGCTTGAAACTGTTCCTGATTTTGTAAAGCTTGCCGCTTCATACGGAATTGATGCAGCCTTTGCTTCATCAAACGAGGAAGCTGAGGAATACACAAAAAAGATGCTCAAAAGCGATAAACCGTTTGTTCTTGTATGCAATGTACACCCAAATACTTCATCTATATAAGGAGGCGCCGAAATGAAATATACTCTTTCTGTATTGGTAGAAAACCATCCCGGCGTTCTTTCCAAGGTATCGGGTCTTTTTTCACGAAGGGCGTTCAATATAGACAGCCTTGCAGTGGGTATCACAGAGGATCCGAATATTTCAAGAATGACAATCGTTGCCGACGGTGACGAATATGTGATAGAGCAGCTTGAAAAACAGCTCAATAAGGTTATCCCCGTTATAAAGGTACGTACCTATACCGAGGGTGATTATATAAGCAGGGAGCTTTCCCTTATCAAGGTGAACAGCCCCACAAACAAAAGACTCGACATTATGAAAATTGCCGAGCTTATGGATGCAAAGATCGTGGATGTTTCTGTCAATACAATGACTCTGCAGTTTGCAGATACAGTGGAAAGATTTGAAACACTGTGCGATCTTCTCAGACCGTATGGCATTCGTGAGATCGTAAGAACTGGAACAGTGGCAATCGAAAAGGATTCTGTTCTTTCCAGGAAATGATCTTGCGGATTCATATATAAAACGCAATAAAGCGCACCTGTTAAATGAAGCAGGTTTCGGGGTAGGCGATATTTTTCTTTTTCTGCCCCGCCGGGAGCGAGACGGAAAAAGAAAAAGCTCCGCCTGAGATCTGTTATCATACCAAGCGGAGTGCTTTACTGCATAAATTATTATTTTTTATTGGAGGTCTTTAAAATGCCAAAAATCTATTATCAGCCCGACTGCGATATCAACGTACTCAAGGACAAAACTGTTGCTATCATCGGTTACGGCAGCCAGGGACACGCTCATGCTCTTAACCTTCGTGACAGCGGTGTTAACGTAATCATCGGTCTTTACGAGGGAAGCAAAAGATGGAACCATGTAAAGGAGCTTGGCTTCGAGGTTTATACAACTGCAGAGGCTACAAAGAAGGCTGACATTATCATGATCCTCACACCTGATGAGAAGCAGGCTGCTATCTTCAAGAATGATATCGAGCCTAACCTCACAGAGGGCAAGGCAATTGCTTTTGCACACGGCTTCAATATCCACTTCAAGCAGATTGTTCCTCCTGCAAATGTTGACGTATTTATGATCGCTCCTAAGGCTCCTGGTCACACAGTACGCAGCGAGTATGTTGAGGGTAAGGGTACACCGGCTCTCGTAGCTGTATATCAGGATGCTTCAGGCAAGTGTCTTGACATCGCTCTTGCATACGGCGCAGGTATCGGCGCAGCTCGTGCAGCGGTTATGGAAACAACATTCAGAATTGAGACAGAAACTGACCTCTTCGGTGAGCAGGCTGTTCTCTGCGGCGGCGTTACTGCTCTTATGCAGGCTGGTTTCGAGACTCTCGTTGAGGCTGGCTATGCTCCCGAGAATGCATATTTCGAGTGCATCCACGAGATGAAGCTTATCGTTGACCTTATCTACAGCGGCGGCTTCTCAATGATGAGATATTCTATCTCTGACACTGCTGAGTTCGGTGATTATGAGACAGGCAAGAGAATCATCACAGAGGAAACAAAGAAGGAAATGAAGCAGGTTCTTGCTGAGATCCAGGATGGTACATTTGCTTCCAAGTGGATTGCAGAAAACAAGAACGGCAGAGCTCACTTCAATGCTATGCGTGCTCTCAAGGCTGAGCATCAGCTGGAGACAGTAGGTAAGGAGATCCGCAAGATGTATGCTTGGAATGAAACAGATAACAAGTATGCTGACTGATTTTATGCATATAATCTGAAACTTAAATAAGAAAGCCGGTGAATCATCTGATTCACCGGCTTTTTGCTGCCGAATAACATTTTTAATGCTAACTCATTTAAACAGTATGGCAAGAACGAAGCCAAAGGCTCCTACAAGCAGCCATGCACCTGTGATCAGAAAGCTGCTTTTGCTGAAATCCTTATCAAGTATAAACCAGCGCACAGCATTGACCACTGCTCCGATTATTCCCATTAATGTAAGCGATACCCAGATAGGGTTTAGTTCCATTTTTATTCCTCCTTATTCCGGGGCTGAGTTTTCATGTGTTTTTCAGCTCTCCGATAATGTGGTCGCCTTCAATAGTTTTCAGCTCCACGTCCACTACTTTGTTTACAAGGCTTTCATCAGCCTCCACAAACACCTGCGTGTAATTTGGTGTATATCCTTCATACAGTCCGTTTTTATTCCTGGCTTCCAGCAAAACCTTTTCTATTCTGCCAAGCTGGGCTTCAAGAAATCTTTTTCTTGCTCTTTCGGCATATTCAGCCATAATTGCAGCCCTTTTTTTCTTGATGGATTCCGGAACCTGATCCGGTGCTCTGTCGGCTGCAGTTCCCGGCCGCCTTGAATAGGGGAAAATATGCGTTCTTGCAAAGCCTGTTTCCTCTACAAACTGGGCGGAGCGCAGAAATTCTTCCTCTGTTTCTCCTGCGAATCCCACCATAACGTCAGTGGTGACAGAAGGATTATCAAATACTCTGCGGATATTGCTGACGATTTCAGCATATTCCTGAGCAGTATAGTGGCGGTTCATTCGTCTGAGCGTTTTATCGCATCCGCTTTGAAGCGACAGATGAAACTGGGGACAGAAATTATCGAAGCCTGCAAATGTTCTCAGGGTTTCCTCATCCATGGATTCAGGCTCAAGCGAACCAAGTCTGATACGGATATCAGCTGCCCGGCATGCGGTACTGATAGCATCTGCAAATTTCAGACCGTTATCCTTTCCGTAGGAAGAAAGGTTTATTCCCACGATAACGACCTCTTTGTAGCCGTTTGCAGCAAAGCCCTTGATTTCCTTCTCTATATATTCAAGACTGCAGGAACGTACACGGCCTCTTGCATAGGGAATGATACAGTATGAGCAGAAGCGGTTGCATCCGTCCTCTATTTTCAGAAAAGCTCTTGTTCTGCCTGAAAAATCGCAGACAGACAGTGCTTCATATTCATCCGAACCGGAAAAATCCTCAACCTGCCTGAGCTTGTTTCTCTGAGAAAGATATTTGTCAATAGCCGGGATGATATCTCCTTTTTTCTTATTACCGATAACAATATCTACCTCTGTAAGTCCCTTGCTGTCCTTGCCGCTTGTCTGAGCCATACAGCCTGTCAGAACGATGATTGTTTCCGGGTTCTCACGTCTTATGCGGTGCAGAAGCTTGACAGCCTTCTGTTCGCTTGCCGCAGTAACAGCGCAGGAATTCACTATTGTTATTTCCGCATCGTCCTTTTCTGAAACGGCGGTGTATCCCTGTTCCTGCATACTTCTGAGAATGGCCTGGGATTCAAACTGGTTTACCTTGCAGCCCAAAGTAAAAATCTTTACCCTCATTTTCCGATTCCCTCCTTTTGATGTTTTTTCATAAGCAATCTGCTCAGCTATGCATTAAGGGACGGTGCAGCGTCTATGACCATCTCTCCGTCCCAAAAAATTCGGCTATTCTGTTGTGCCTGATTTCAGCCGTTATATACATAGGGAGCAACGTCGCTGATAAGCTCTTCCGGAATATCATCACCCGGAACCTCAAGATTGACGGGAGCAGAAATGTCAAGACTGAGAATACCGATAAGAGAATGTGCATCCATCGTATAAATATCGGATACAAGATTGATCTCCTGTTTGCCGTATTTAGCAGCCATATCCACAAATTCCTTGACAGTGTTCAAATCCTTGAAATATACCTTAGCCTGATACATAGCTGATTCCTCCGATCAATTCATCTGACTTGTTATACCTGAAACACAGGCGCTTTCCTTATAGAAATTCTGAATAATCCGGAAACCTCCTGGCAACAGGTAAAATTTCCGGTACGATCAGTGTCTCTCTTAAATTACATAACCTATTTTAACAGCATTTTCATTTCAGGTCAACAAATTATTCATTTAAAAAGCCCGTTTTACGGCAAAAAACGACCTCATTTTTAATCTTCTGTATATGTCAAAAAAATACTTCATCATCAGCATAATGTTTTGTTGGAAATGACAATGCATATTTTATATGCCTGATGGAATAAAACCGGATTAATTCTGTTTTGCATACATTTGAAATATATGCAGGATACCAGTTCGCAATCTGCAGCCAAGTCAGAAAACAGGGGGAATTATTTCTTATTTTTCAGAACATTCCTGCGGATATATCTTATGGTTTTTTCCTCACCCTTTTCGCTGAGCATTTTCAGCAGAGTTTCCAGCAGCTTATCAGTTTCCGGATGTATTATATAATGTGAGCGTGACTTAAGGTAATAATCATAGGCGTCACTGTCCTTATATGCCTTACCGTGATAGGTCTTGCAGGCAGCTACTCTGTCGCAGAACATTTCTACAACATATTTGACCGGCATTTTCATACCTTCCATTTTATGTCCTTTATCAAGGCTGTAGTCAATCCAGTATTCCATATGATGTTTATTTCTGCCTTTATGATGCAGCCATGCAGAGGTATATCCCTTTGCGTCCTTTTCTGCACTATTGGGGCTTCTGTTACCCTGATAATATTTTGCTCCCACAAGAAATTCAGTGGGGGAATATTTAGACATATCATGCATAAGACCCTGACGATAAAGTCCAACCCTGAAGCAAAGCTCCATTACAAGCCGTTTATGATGATTTATTGTTTTAAGATGCTTAAGCCATTTCATAGTTTCCTCCGATAAATACACTTCGTATTCCCATATGTTCTGCATAATATTATACCACAAAATACGGCTGTTTTCCACATGAGGTGTTACAATCTGCGTATTGTAACTCTGCTGCGCCTGGAGCCGGGCTGATGAAAATTCTGAAATAATAGAAAACCAGGAACAGCTAAGACAAAGCAAACCAGGCAATTACAGCAGCAAGGCGGGCAGCCAGACAGTCAGGCGCATTAAGAGCGTAACGTAGAGGAGCGACATCATCGTGTTATGACACC
>ONDB01000175.1 GCA_900316485.1 uncultured Eubacteriales bacterium | reverse complement strand
TCCCATGCCGAACACGGAAGTTAAGCTCGATAGTGCCGAAAATACTCGGATGGTGACGTCCCGGGAAGATAGGAAGATGCCAACATTAAAAAGAGGCTGTGAAGATCAGAGGATTTTCGCAGCCTGAAATTTTTTATAATCAGAATGCCACCGGGTATTCAAGATGCAGCTAAGCATCCGTATACACATCGTTAGGTCTTTGAAGATGTGTATACGGATGCTTTTTTCAGGAGGGTTAGCATGAAAATGCTGAATTATATAAAGGAGTACTTTACTGGAGCAGAAATAATAATCTGGAGTGTTTCATCGGCAGTAATTATTTTGTCATTCTGCATTTTTGACAGGGAAAATTACCTTACGCTGCTGGCTTCAATGGTCGGAGTGACTTCGTTGATATTTATCGCAAAGGGAAATCCGGCGGGACAACTGCTTATGGTGATTTTCAGCTCTCTTTACGCTGTAATTTCATATAATTATTCCTATTATGGTGAGATGGTTACCTACCTTGGCATGGGTGCGCCGATGGCAGTTTTTACATTTATCTCCTGGTTAAGAAATCCGTATAAGGATAATAAATCGGAGGTAAAGGTCAACAGTCTGTCAAAAATTGATATTGTTTTAATGATTGTCTTAACGGTGCTTGTTACTCAGCTTTTTTATTATATCCTGAAATTTTTCAATACAGCGAATCTTGTTCCCAGTACCATATCTATAACAACAAGTTTTCTAGGTGTATACCTGATGTTCAGAAGAAGCCCATATTATGCCCTTGCTTTTGTATTGAATGATATAGTCCTGATATGTCTGTGGATTCTTGCTAGTTTTGATAATATCCAGTATATATCTGTTACTGTATGCTTTGCAGCCTTTCTGGTGAATGATATGTACGGCTATTTAAGCTGGAGAAAAATGAAAGTAAGGCAGAATCAGAATTAAACACAAGTATTATTCAGATAGCTTTGCTTCTGTTTTTTCCATGAATCTGTCGGTTTTTACTGCGAATCTTGTATGCGTGCCCTTTGCAATCATTCCGGCGTTGTCATAGGCTTCAAGGTCGAAGCAGTATTTTCGGTCGAGTATTTCTGTAAGCTTTGCTACAGCTCTGATTTCAGCGCCGCAGGGTGTAGCGCTGATGTGGTCAATTGATATTGCTGTTCCTACAGAAGTGATTCCTTCGGGAAGGTAGGGCTGTACAAGCTCGCAGGCTGCTTTTTCCATAAGTGCTGCTACTGCAGGAGTTGCCAGAACTCTTAATGTTCCGCTTCCCATATTGACTGCAAGTCTTTTTTCGTCTGCCTTTGCTTTTACTTCATTTGTCATTCCTGTGGTCAGATTGTTCATTTTTTTAAAACCTCACTATAAGTTCTTGAATAAATTGCTGTTTGCTGTTATAATTATAACATATTCTCTTTAAAACGACAACCGAGGTGGACAATTATGGCGGATGCTCCTAAAGAACAAAAAACAATGCCCAAGGGCAGAATTCATCTCCTTGATGAGCTAAGGGGCTTTGCTCTTATTTTTATGGTCTGCTACCATGCATTTTTTACAATAGGTTACTTTTTCGGATGGTCATGGGGTGCTGATATCATCAAGGTGCTTTATCCCATAGGCCCCTATTTTGCAGGAGCCTTTGTTGTGATTTCGGGTATTTCATCAAATCTCAGTCACTCCAATATTGACAGAGGTGCAAGGCTTTTCTTTATTGCTTATATCGTTTCTATAGCCACGTTTTTAGCTGTGGGAAATGATAATGCCATACGCTTCGGCATACTTCATATGCTGTCGGTGTGTATGATGCTGTACGGTCTTATTTCAAGGATAATCAAGCCGATTCCGATTGTTGTCGGAGTTATTTTTAATGTTATTCTCTTTATCCTGACATTTACTGTATCTGACGGAAAGCTTAGTATTCCCTTCCTGTGGGAAATGCAACTTCCTCTTGAATGGTACCAGACGGATTTCCTCTATCCTCTTGGATTTATCAGAAACGGTTTTAGCTCAGGCGATTTCTTTCCGCTTTTGCCCTGGCTTTTCCTGTTCTTTGCAGGATCATTTTTCGGCAGGCTTGCGGTACAGAAAAAACTTCCCAGATTTACATATAAGAGTCATATAAAACCCCTTGCGTTTATAGGCAGACATTCTCTTATTATCTATCTTGTACATCAGCCTGTTATTTTCGGAGTATGCTATCTTGTACAATATCTAATGAAGCTTGGTGCTCATTGATTTTGATGTTTAATAATTGCAGAATTATTTATATTCCATTATTCTGCAATGAGAAAGTGAGGAAGAGTAAATGAGTGAAAAAGCAGAAGCTGCACTGGGAATGAATACACAGTCAGCAGAACAGCCTGGAGAAAAGGATAAAAAGGCAGCTCTTAAAAAGGATAAGCAGTATAAAAAAGGAAAGCGTATATATGCTTTGGGAACATGGCTGCTGATAGTTTATCTTCTGCTGTTTGTCGGAAAGAATATTCTATCAGTTGAATTGATAGTCGGCGGAATTTTTATTACATCTTATCTGTATATACTTGTAGCCGTGCCGATTGCCCTTATGGTTATCGGACTGATCATCAGTGATAAGGCTGCAAAGGGTTATGAAGTTGATGAAAACAATAAGCCCTGGATAGCTCTTATGTCTGCAGCAGGTGTTGTAATGATAGCCCTTGCAGTATTTGAAATGGTAATGCCGTCATACAGAGTATATGATATTACTGTAATAGATAACAGCAGCAGCCCGGATATAGTACGTCCATCACAGGAGCTTGTGGCTGCTCAGTTCTGCAGCGGTACCATATTTTCTCCTGCTCCAGCAGAAATGCCTGGCTATCATTATCTTGATGTATACGGAAAATATGGTATTTTAGCAGTAAAGAAAGCCTCTGCCGTAAATAATAACGGAAAGTATTATATTTCAAAGGGCAGTGGAAACAATGATTATACACTGAAGGTTACCTCTCTCGGCAGAGAGGAACAGTTTAAAATTACTTACTGATTTGGAAAGGAATATATATGGATCACGCACAAATACTGGCAAATGAATTTTCAATTAAACAGGAATATGCTCAGAATATTATCAATCTTCTGGACGAGGGCAATACAATACCATTTATTGCCCGTTACCGTAAAGAAATGCACGGTACACTTGACGATCAGACGATCCGCGCTATAAGCGAAAGACTGGAATATCTCAGAGGACTCGATAAGCGCAGGGAAGAGGTACACGCTCTTATTGAGGCGCAGGAGAAAATGACAGAAGAAATAGATAAGGCTCTGGCTGGTGCACAGACTCTGGCAGAGCTGGAGGATATATACCGTCCCTTCAGACCGAAAAGAAAAACAAGGGCGTCGGTGGCTAAGGAAAAGGGACTTGAACCTCTTGCAGACTTCATTTTTGCTCAGGAAGGCAGCGGACTTGAAACAGAGGCTGAAAAGTATATTGACCCTGAAAAAGGGGTGGAAGATACAGAAGCTGCTGTCCAGGGCGCTATGGATATTATTGCCGAGAATATTTCTGATAATGCGGAGATAAGAAAAAGACTTAAAAATATTATCAGACTTAATGCAGTTTTGCGCTGCAAGGCTTCGGATCCCGATGTGGACAGCGTATACAGAAATTATTATGATTACAGCGAGCCTGTAAATAAGGTAGCATCTCATCGTCTGCTTGCAATAAACAGAGGCGAAAGGGAAGGCTTTGTCAAGGTAACTGTAGAGATCCCGCCTGAAAAATGTACAAATATAATCGAAAGGCTGCTTGTTACCGGCGACGGAGAGCTTTCACAAAAAGTAAAGGATGCAGCCCAGGATGCATATACAAGGCTTATTTTTCCGTCTGTAGAAAATGAAATAAGAAATGAAATGACAGAAAAGGCTGACGAACAGGCAATAGGTCTGTTTGCGCTGAACCTGAGAAATCTGCTTATGCAGCCGCCTGTAAAGGGCTTTACTGCTATTGGTCTTGACCCCGGATACCGTACAGGCTGCAAGCTTGCAGTAGTGGATAAGACCGGCAGGGTGCTGGATACTGCTGTTATTTATCCGACCCACGGAAAAGCTCAGGTGGAAAAATCAAAAAATGTGCTAAAAAGTATGATCCGGAAATATCATGCTGAAATAATCGCTATCGGCAACGGTACTGCATCAAAGGAAACAGAAATGTTTACCGCAGAATGTATAGGGGAAATAAGCGATAAGGTATCTTATATGGTGGTCAGCGAGGCAGGCGCATCTGTGTATTCTGCTTCAAAGCTGGCGGCTGATGAAATGCCTGATCTTGACCTTACTCTCAGAAGTGCTGTATCTATTGCGAGACGACTGCAGGATCCGCTGGCAGAGCTTGTGAAGATAGAGCCAAAGGCAATAGGAGTTGGTCAGTATCAGCACGATATGCCCCAGAAAAGGCTGGGAGAAGCCCTTGACGGCGTTGTTGAGGACTGCGTAAATACTGTGGGAGCAGATCTTAATACTGCTTCTCCGGCACTTCTTTCAAGAGTGGCAGGCATATCGAAAACCGTTTCCGGCAATATTGTTGCATATCGTGAGGAAAACGGATCCTTCAGATCCAGGGCAGAGCTTAAAAAGGTTTCAAAGCTTGGCCCGAAGGCATTTGAGCAGTGTGCAGGCTTCCTGCGTGTGGCAGAAAGCAGCGAGCCGCTTGATAATACGGCAGTGCATCCGGAATCCTATGCCGCTGCTAAAAAGCTTATAGAGCTTTGCGGCTTCAGCACTGAGGATATCAGACAGGGAAGACTGGATACACTTGAAGAAAAGGCAAGAAGCATAGGACTTGAGGAGATATCGCAGCAGTTAGGCGTAGGTGTGCCTACATTAGCAGATATTATCAAAGAGCTTGCAAAGCCCGGCAGAGATCCCCGTGACGAACTGCCTGCGCCGCTTCTGAGAACGGATATTCTTGATATCAATAACCTGAAAGAGGGTATGGAGATCAAGGGCACTGTAAGAAATGTAACGGATTTCGGCGCATTCGTTGATATCGGAGTGCATCATGACGGTCTGGTGCATATATCCCAGATCAGCGATAAACGCATAAAGCACCCGTCTGATGTATTAGGCGTGGGTGACGTAATAGATGTACGCATACTTTCGGTGGATGCCGAAAAGGGCAGGATCAGCCTGACGATGAAAAAAGGCTGAGGCTGCGATAAAATATAAAAGTTTTCCATATATAAAAAACAGGAGGAATAAAAAATGAAACTCAACGGTTCAGAGATTATCGCAGAGTGTTTATTGGAGCAGGGAGTTGATACAGTTTTCGGTTATCCGGGAGGAGCTGTACTCAATATATATGATGCTCTGTATAAATACAGCGACAGGATCACACACATTCTGTCATCCCATGAGCAGGGAGCAGCCCATGCTGCCGACGGTTATGCAAGAACAACAGGCAAATGCGGCGTAGTTATCGCTACATCAGGCCCCGGCGCTACCAATCTGATAACAGGTATTGCTACAGCGTATATGGATTCTATTCCTATGGTTGCCATCACAGGTAATGTTACAAATGATCTTCTTGCAAGGGACAGCTTCCAGGAGGTGGATATCTGCGGTATTTCTATGCCTGTAACAAAGCATAATTTCATCGTAAAGGATGTAAAGGATCTTGCAAATGTAATACGCAAGGCTTTCCGCATTGCCATGAGCGGAAGAAAAGGCCCTGTACTTATTGATATACCCAAGGATGTTACAGGGGCAGTATATGATTATGAGCCTGAGAAGCCTGCAAAGATCGAAAATACCCTTATTTCAGAAAAGGCTGATTTTGAAGCCGCAGCTAAGCTTATCGGCGCAGCTGAGCGTCCTATGATATATATGGGCGGCGGTGTTGTCAGTGCAGATGCTTCCGCAGAGCTTATAGAGCTTGCTGAAAAGCTGGACTGTCCGGTTGCCTCCTCCGTAATGGGTCTTGGCGGTTTTCCCCAGTCACACAGACTGTATATAGGCACTATCGGTATGCACGGCGGATATGAAACCGGCAAGGCTACGGATAACTGTGACCTTATTCTTACAATAGGCGCAAGATTTTCTGACCGTGTTGCCGGCGACAGAGAGAAATTCGGCAAGGATGCAAAGATAATCCAGCTGGATATAGATAAGGCAGAGATCAATAAAAATGTCAAGATAGACTGCTGTCTGCTTGGTGATCTTAAGGATACACTCAAAGAGCTTACAGCGGCTGTTGAAAAATATGAGCGCCCCCAGTGGACAGAGCAGCTTTCAGAATGGGGCAAAAACGGTCAGGTAAAGGAAACACCTCAGTCCGAGGATTATGCTCATCCTTATCATGTGATAGAGGAAGTAAGAAAGCTTACAAAGGACAGCGATATCATTGTCACAGACGTTGGTCAGCATCAGATGTGGGTATCACAGAAATACCGCTTTGAGCAGCCGAGAACATGGTGTACTTCCGGCGGTCTTGGTACAATGGGATACGGCCTTGGTGCTGCGGTAGGTTCAGCAGTAGCTCATCCTGACAGACAGGTAGTTCTTTTCACAGGTGACGGCAGCTTCCATATGAATCTCAATGAGCTTGCAACCGTTTGCTCATACAACCTGAATATAAAAGTAATCGTCCTTAATAATACAGTGCTGGGAATGGTAAGACAGTGGCAGAAGCTTTTCTACGGCAGACGTTTTTCACAGACTGATCCCCACAGAAAAACAGATTTTGCCAAGGTAGCCGAAGCTTTCGGAGTAAAGGGCATGAGAATACAGAATGACAGCGATGCTGCACAGGTTCTCAGCGAGGCATTTTCAGACAACAAACCGGTTGTTATTGACTGCCGTATTTCTCCGGATGAGAATGTGCTGCCGATGATACCTCCCGGAAAGACTGTTGACGAGCTTATTACGGAAATGGAGTGATACAGATGGAAAATAAACAGATAATCGGACTTTTTGTGCATAACCATCCCGGAGTTCTTCTCAGGGTAACCAGCCTTATTTCAAGAAGAGGCTTCAATATAGACAGCCTTACCGTCAGCCCTGCAGGTGTTGATGGTTATTCAAGAATGACCATACGCATAAGCGGTGATGACAACCAGGTAGAGCAGTTTATCAATCAGATGATGAAGATTGTTGATGTCAAGAATGTAGAGGCGCTTCCGGATGACAATTCCGTTGCAAGTGAGCTTATTCTTATCAAGGTAAGCACAGACGGATATGACAACAATGAAATACTGGCAGTGACCTCAAAATATCATGCATCCCTTGTAAACCTCGGGGAGCACACCATGACATTCCGTGCAAGCGGTGCTCCGGATGAAATAGATACTCTTGTCAGCGAGCTTAAGGATTTTGGTATTGCAGAGATGGCAAGAACAGGTATTGCAGCCCTGGAAAACGGCGACAGATGCCTGAACAATACCTGATACTAAATCCTGATAAAAACCAGACAGCTTTTCCGGACTGTTTTCTATCGGGAAATAGTATGGAAAAGCTGACGCCGGCGGAATTTTTAGCAACTGAATTAAAGGGACTGATGCATAAGAATAATGCATCTGAACTCATAACAATGCAAAAAAGTCGATGAATTTTTGGTTCATCGACTTTTTTATTGTCAAGTAATGAGTCGTTTTGCCGTGTGATTTGGTGTTACGGCTGCAGCGTCACTATGTCTGCTCACTTACTTTTTCCTCCAGCTTGTTGCCGTAATCAAAATATTCTGAAAGACAGATAACAAACAATCCTATCGCAAGTATAATAATATTGATATTAATATTCATTTTTCCGGTCATTCCCCCTGCAATAATACTTGTAATGAATGTTACACCCACTACCTCCAGAAGAAATATTCCGGTATTCCTCAAAGCGGACGCCTGTTCTTTGTTGAATCTTTCGCCCTCCTTCAGTGACCGCTTTATTACAGAATGAATATTACTGAATACAAGTGCCATCAGAGTCAGATTAATAATACAGCCTATCGTATATACAATTATTGCTGCAGTATTGTACCTTCCTCCGCAATATTCAACTTTTACATTGCTGTAATGCTCTCCTGTTTCAAAGTTTTCTGATACAGTCGAGCTTATAGTCTTTTCTGGTTCATATGTACCCACGATATCAAGTCCGTACACAGAAACATCATTTGTTACATATCTTTGATTTACTTCATCGTAAACCACACCGGTTTTATATATCTTTTCAAGTACAGTACCGTCGATATTGGCGGAATCAGAAAACACTGTCAACAGCAGTATTATAACTCCTGCAGCAACAGCCAGCCAGTGCAGCACCTCCAGTATCCTTGTAATCATACTGCCCCATTCCTTCATGCTGTTACCTCCTCAGTCAGGTCTTTTGCATCCTTTTCCAGACGGCTGCCGTGTCTGAAAAATCCGGCAAGACACAGCACAAAAATACCCAGAATTATGGTTTGTATACTAATACAAATATTTGGTACACCTGTTATAAACCCTGCGGCAGCACTTGCCGCAAGACATATAAAGGAAACAGATATCAGAAGAATGCCTGTATTTCTTACCATTTGTGCTATTTTCGGAGTAAACGGAGTGTTTTCTTTCTTCGCCGTTTTCAGAATCCAGAACATATAATGGAAAACCAGGGCTATCAGTATCATTATCAGCGCAGCTCCTGCCGAATACACTGCAATTGCGGCCTGGTTATATGTAACGGTTGTCTTTAATACCTCTCCATCTTCGCTTGCGGAATTTTTTACATATTTCTCTTCATAATGTTCTGTTCCTGTTATTTGCAGCCCGTAAACATCCAGCGTCTGACAGCGGTAATCACTGATTTCCTGATCCACCACCGGGCTTGTGGTAAATATCTGTCCCAATACAGTACCTTCAAAAGCCTGTTGTCCGAAAATCAATGTCAGCGCCAATATACAAAGCCATGCTGCTGCACCGGTCCAGTGTGTCACTTCTGCAAATACAGCGGCTATCATAGCAAGCCAGCGCACTTTTTTCATTTGCTACACTCCTTAAATAAATTATATCAGCTTAATG
>ONDB01000166.1 GCA_900316485.1 uncultured Eubacteriales bacterium | reverse complement strand
TGAGGATAAGACATCGTATCAGATAGCTGACTATTATTCATATACTTTTTCTTATACTGAAACAAATGAAGACGGTACCTCACAGACAGTAAACGAGGAAACCAAGAAAAAGATGGAAGAAAATGCAAAGGCTCTTTCAAATTCAAAGTCAGGCAAGGAATTCAATGATTATCTTACCAAATACCTTAAGGCTAATCCTTCACTTGTACCTGTGAATTCAACCAGCTCGGAATCTTCGCTTACAGAAGAGGAATTCAATAATCTCCTTAATTCATATGTAGAATCATGCTACCATGCAAAGTCAGCATATGATGATTCCAATGACCTTTCAAAGTGGGTGTTTGACGAAAGCCGCAAGGCAAACGAAACAAAGGTTGAAGATACCGGCAGCGGCTATACAGTTGTACTTGTTGATAAGCCTCTTTACAGAAATGAAACAGGTACAAGAAATGTACGACATATACTTATAACAAGTGACAGCATTACCAATGAAGACGGCAGCGAGGTTACTGATGCTCAGGTAAAGGCTGAGGCTGAAAGAATCCTCAAGGAATGGAACAGCAAGGACAGCACAGAGGAAAGATTTGCAGAGCTTGCAAAGCAGTACAGCATGGATCCTGGTTCAAAAGCAAACGGCGGTATCTATGAAAATGTTGAACCCGGTCAGATGGTTCCGGCATTCAACGACTGGCTGTTTGACAAGAACCGTAAGCCTGGCGATACCGGCATAGTAAAGACAGACTACGGCTATCATATCATGTTCTATATAGGCGAAGGTCTGAAGAGCTGGCAGGTAAAAATTGATTCAGCTCTCAGAGACGAAAAGCTGGCAGCTGATTATGAGGGTCTTAAAAAGGATTATCCGATTGAATTTGATAAGGAAGCTGTAGATAAGGCTGAAATCAAGAAGGAAGAGGAATCTTCTGATTCAAGTGCAGCAAACCTTGCACAACAGTAAAATATGTTTTATAATGGACATAGCTGAAGGGCTGTGTCCATTTTTTCCGTTAATGGATAAATCAGTTCTTTATTAGAACGGATTCAGCAGAAAATAATGCTCCTGTTTTTGTCCTCAAGGATTTGTGCCGTGACAGCAGGAGCGTGTTTCTGCATTTTAAGAGTTTTCAGTCAAACTGATGGCGGACAGCGCACAAAATTGTAATCGGCAGCTGTATAAAAGAACAGCTTATAAAAAATATCAGAGAGGAGAAAATGTTATGTATGACGAGCTTAAGAATGTAATTGAGGAAAGCAGCAATATTGTTTTTTTGGCGGGGCAGGCGTTTCCACAGAAAGCGGAATCCCGGATTTCAGAAGTGTGGACGGACTTTACAATCAGAAATATAAGTTTCCGCCGGAAACAATACTCAGCCACAGCTTTTTTATGACAAGACCTTCGGATTTCTATGATTTCTACAGGGACAAGATGATATGCCTTGATGCAAAGCCGAATAAAGCCCATCTTGCTCTTGCAAAGCTTGAACAGCAGGGAAAGCTCAAGGCTGTTGTTACCCAGAATATAGACGGTCTTCATCAGGCGGCAGGCAGCAGAAAGGTATATGAGCTGCACGGCTCGGTAATGCGCAATTACTGCATGAAATGCCACAAATTCTATGACATATCAATTATTACAGATACTGCAGGTATCCCGAAATGCAAATGCGGCGGAATCATTAAGCCTGATGTTGTGCTTTATGAGGAAGGGCTTGACGACAAGACAGTAACAGGAGCGGTTAAGGCAATTGCAAAAGCAGAAGTGCTTATTATCGGCGGAACATCGCTGAATGTATATCCGGCTGCCGGGTTCCTGAATTATTTCAGCGGAAGAAAGATAGTTTTGCTGAATAAGGGTGAAACAGCCTTTGACAGCAAGGCAGATATAGTGATACGTGACCCGATAGGTCAGGTACTGGGTGAATGTGTGGGAGTATGACGAATTGACAGGATAGCGGAAAAACGGTCATGTTGCCGCACCGGGAACTGCTGAACGCTTTTCTTTGGCGCGAAACGTCAACTGCGGTTTATTGTTCGTGAGACGGTTGCTGACTCCCCCGTTCTGACTAGCAGCGTGAATTTAAGCAACCCAAGCAATTACAGCAGCATCGCGGGCAGCCAATCAGTCAGGCGCATTAAGAGCGTAACGTAAGTGAAGCGACACCATCGCGTTTAGGGTCCAGCGT
>ONDB01000162.1 GCA_900316485.1 uncultured Eubacteriales bacterium | reverse complement strand
TTTTTTTCGCCCGGCGAGCCGCCGGTGCCATAACGCGATGGTGTCGCTTCACTACGTTACGCTCTTAATGCGCCTGACTATTTTACTGCCCGCGGTGCTGCTGTAATTGCTTGGGTTGCTTTATTTTATGTTTGACAGCTGCCCTTTCAGCAAATCATATCTCTATTCCCCACTGATATGTATATTACATATTTATTTGATAAAAATAATAACAGATATTTTCCTCAATATTTTATCAGGGAGTGATAGCTTATCTTTACTGTGGTGATCTGCGGTGATTGTGGTCAGCGCAAGCTTTCTCAGGAAATTATTGATACCTGCTGCAACAGCGGCGGAGCTGTTGTATTTGACGGAGAAAAATTATTTCAATCCGGCGATGATCCTTTTTTTCTTGTGCTTTGCCTCAATTCCTTATCAGACCTCAATATAAGAAACTGCCTTATTGTTCTGGGGAAGGCTCTTATCGGAATGAAAAATGATATTGATCTCAGCGGTTATGTATGCATTCTTGACGGTGAAAACAGGGATAGCATTGATTTTGCCTGCTCCTCTGGAATGACGTCAGTGGGCTGCTCTATGAACGGACACGATACCCTAACTGTTTCCGCCTTTGGTGAGGACGGAAAGGCTGTTGTAGCCCTCAGACGATGCATTTCCTTTTCAGGCAGAGAAATCGAACCATGTGAGTTTTCTGTTCCCATGAAGCAGACGGATAACATTTATCCATTTCTCGCTGGATGTGCTGTAACACTATTGTCAGGAACTGCAGGGGATTAAAAAAATAAACGAAAAATTCTTTGTTTGTTCCCTGTTTATCTGTATTATAATGATAATACTGTCAATTCCAGTCGGCTGCCGCTTTATTTGTTGACAAAAGTATTTTTAAAGTTTAAAATAGTGTAATGGAAATCTGAATCAGACCGTTCAGGCTCATTATTAATGTAATGCTTCACTGACGATCGTGTAAAGAATCAGCTGTTCACTGAACCTGCTCGTTGAAAGGATGGTATTTCGGACATGAACAATATGTTTGAAATAAGCGAAGGAAGACCCGATGTTTCCGGAAAAGGCGAACCTATAATTGAATTCAATAATGTAACAAAGATATACACCCTATACAAAAACAGCCGTGAGCAATTCAAGGCGCTTTTTATAAAATCAAGAAAATACAAGCGTTCAAAAGCTCTTGACGGTGTTGATTTCAAAATTTACAAGGGTGAATCAGTTGCTATTATCGGAAAAAACGGCGCCGGAAAATCCACTGTGCTTAAGATGATAACCGGTGTTGCATTTCCTACTACCGGAGAAGTAAAGGTCAAGGGCAGGGTTGCTGCTCTGCTTGAGCTTACAGCCGGCTTCGTGCCGGATATGACAGGCAGGGAAAATATCAGCTTCAAATGTTATGTTCTGGGACTCAGCGAGGATGAAATAAAAGAAATCGAACAGAAGGTAATTGATTTTGCGGATCTGGGAGATTATATCGACCAGCCTGTAAGAACATATTCATCAGGTATGAAAATGCGTCTGGGCTTTGCTATCAATATCAATATGAATCCGGATATTCTTGTAATAGACGAAGCACTCAGCGTCGGCGATGCAGCCTTCAAGAAAAAATGTAAGGCAAAAATCCGTGAGCTTATCAGCCAGGATATTACTGTTCTGTATGTAAGTCACGGCAGAGATATCAGAGAGGTCTGCAAACGCTGCATTTTCCTGCAGAAGGGCAAGGTTATTTTTGACGGCGGCATGGAAGAAACCCTCAACAAGTACCCGGAATTCGGCAAATAATCCGGTACATAAAAAGGCAGCGGCGTGAGCTTTCATTAAACTTGCTCACGCCGCTCTGTTTGATTTTTATTATTTGTTTGATTCAGCATCTGTTATAAATTTCTTTGCGAGATTCATAACCTCTTTCCTCTGCTTGGGAGAAAGATTACGTACAACAAACAGAAGCTCTACCTCATACTTTGTTGTAGCATGAGTACGATACTTAAGGCTGTCCTCGTCGGCAGGACCTGAATGAATCTCTGCAACTGCC
Source organism: uncultured Eubacteriales bacterium (assembly GCA_900316485.1). Lineage (GTDB taxonomy): Bacteria > Bacillota > Clostridia > Oscillospirales > Acutalibacteraceae > UBA1213. The sequence continues at coordinate 3,414 of ONDB01000162.1, read as the reverse complement.
GCCTCAAGCTCTTCTTCAACGCCCTGGAGAAGCTGTGTATAATTAATATTATACACCTTTGCTATCTTAATAAGGGTATTGATATCGGGCTTGGTTTTACCCGTTTCGTAATAGGTGTAGGTTGAACGCTCAATTTTAAGTCGATCAGCCACCTGCTGCTGAGTGAGTCCACACTCATGTCTGTAATACTTAAGCCAATAAGAAATCATGCTATACATTTCTGTATACCCCCATTCAATTGATTTTTAGGCTTTTTCCATACTCTTATTATATAACATTTTTTGATTCTCGTCACGCACTTTAAATTAATATCACATTTTTCTACAAAACAAACAAAAGACATCATGCATTGAAAGATTAATCTTGTCTAATTGTACAGAAAATTACCATTTTTTGCAACAATCAACTGAATATTTTGATATAATTTGTCAATAAATATAGAAATGAATCTCTATTTATGACAATTTATTGACAATATTTCAAGAATCTTGTGAGCTTATTTTTCATCAGCTGCTCAGCTCTGCTATTATTCTGTCAGCCTCTTTCATATCCGCTGCCGGAATGCCGCTTCTCAGAGCTTCTCTGTCTGCTTCCGGAAGGTCGCTTACAAGTGTATCAGTCGAAAAAAGCACCTTATTATCACGTATTCTGTATAGCGCTATCCTGCCTGCAAACTCAGAGACTATATAACCCTGTGCATAGCTGTCGGATTGCTGTGAATTCTGCTGAGCACTCTCCCCGTCTTTTACTGCACCGGGCGTTGTGGGATTTATAAATGATGTGATGATTATACTAGAAATAAGTATTGCTCCGGTTATCGCAAGCAGCTTTTTCATTTTTGTAACCTCTTTCGTTATACTGCAGATACAGCCTGGATTTGTTATACTCTTATTTTTGGATAAAATATTATAATTATTCATTACTTGGGCATATTTTTTTGACAATTCTACAGTTATTATATTTCGTTTTTTCATTTTTAAAAAAACATGTTCCATTTTTAGTTTTTTATGTTATAATAGACTGTGTATATTATAAGGTAGAATGTGTATTTCAGACGTTCTTCCTTGCAGGCAGTATTAAGGATACGCAGCTGTGCTTTCGTTTCCCGTTTTCCGGGGGCTGAACGGCCGTTCCTTAAGTGTGTTTTCTGCCCGCCCGGGCAGAACCGTATCAGTCGGTAAATAACGTTCAGGAGGTATAATATTTCATGAGAAAAACTGACATTAGTCATTACAATGACGAAGAATCAGTAGAATCCGCCGTTTCGACAAAAACAACTGTAAGCGGTGTTTTTGCCGGAGTCGGAAAATTCTTTCTGACTGTTATCAGCATTTTTCTGATCACCTCGATAGTGGTAGGAATATCAATGTTGGTTTATATTATCGGAATCGCAAGCGAACCGCTGAATATAAATCTTAACAAGATAAAACTTTCACTTACGAGTTTTGTGTATGTTAAGAACGATAACGGCGACTATGAGAAATATCAGGAGCTTTATTCCGGTGAGAACAGAGTCTGGGTAAAGTTTGAGGAAATCCCCAAGCATATGATCGAGGCTCAGGTTGCCATCGAGGACAAGCGTTTCTGGGAGCATGACGGTGTTGACTGGTATCGTACAGGCGGCGCTATCTTTACTATCGCAACCGGAAAGACTCAGTTCGGTGGTTCTACTATCACCCAGCAGCTGATTAAAAACGTAACAGATGATAACGAGGTAAGTCTTACACGTAAGCTGAGGGAAATATTCCGTGCCCTTAAGCTTGAGGACACCTATACAAAGGACGATATTATCGAAGCGTACCTTAATATCGTTAACTACGGCGCAGGCTGCCGCGGCGTACAGTCGGCAGCAGATATCTACTTCAATAAGAGAATACAGGACTGCTCAATAGCGGAATGTGCGGCTATTGCCGGCATTACTCAGAATCCTGTAGCTCTTAACCCCCTTGATTATCCTGAAAACAATAAGGAAAGACGGGAAACAATTATCCAGCAGATGTACGAGCAGGGAATCATCACTCCGGAAGAATATCAGCAGGCTATGAAGGAATCCGAAAACATGAAATTCATAGGCTATGTTGTGGAGGATGAAAGTGATGATGAAAACGAATGGAACTGGTATATGGACCGTGTTTTCCGTGACGTTGTAAAGGATCTGCAGACAGAGCTCAACGTCGGCGCTGATTATGCTGAAACAATGGTTTACAACGAGGGTCTGAATATCTACTGCGCAATGGACGTAAAGGCTCAGGAAGCAGCAGAAAAGAAGATCAGGGAATGGAAAACTCCTAAGGATGAATACCTTGATGTAGGCTATGAAATGATGGATTTCGAGGGACGAATTCTCGCAACTGTGGGAAGCCGTTTTGAAAAGGACGGCCGCTTGCTTTGGGATAATGTAACCCAGTCTGTGCTGCAGCCAGGTTCAACCATCAAACCTGTTGCATCCTATGTAATCGCACTTGACAGAGGAATGATAAACTTCTCCTCTCTCATTTCGGATAAACCGGTTTCAGACTGGGGTCTGGATGCGGACGGTCAGGTTATCACCGGACCTAACAACTGGTACGGCAAGTATTACGGAAGCATTACAGTAACAAGAGCACTTAATCTTTCCTCAAACGCTGCGGCAGTTTCTGTTGTTAATGAAGTCGGTCTTGATGAAAGCTACCGCTTCCTTACAGAACAGCTTAATTTCAAGCATCTCGATCCCGAGCATGATGCAGAAAACCTTTCGGGTCTTTCAATCGGCGGTTTCTACGGCGGTACAACTGTAGAGGAAATGACTGCATCATATCAGATATTCGTAAACGGCGGTTATTATTTCGAGCCTTATTCATATTTCATGGTAACAGATAATGACGGCAGCATTCTTCTTGATAATTCAGACCGAGGCAAGCCCGATCAGATTATCTCTACCGAAACCTCAACTATAATGAACAGACTTCTTCATGAGGTCGTTAATTCAGGCGGCGAAACAATCGGCTTCCGTGCAGCAATCGACGGCTGGGATATCATTGGCAAGACAGGTACTACCGATGCTTCATGCGATAACTGGTTTGTGGGAGCTTCCCCCTATGCCCTCGCAGGTATCTGGGCAGGACATGATTCCTCAAGACCTATCGCAGAGGATGAAGTAAACAAGGCTCATTATCTCTGGAGAGATATTATGGCAGAATGGCTCAAGGGTAAGGCAGTAATCGGCTACAGCCTCGGCGGAAATGTTGTTCAGCACAATTACGCTATTGATGACGGCGGTCTTACCGATCTTACTATTGACGGAGTTACAGCTGTAGGTTATTACACAGAAGATAATATGCCGGGTTATACAACCTTCTCAAAACGTTCAGAATCAAGCACTACTCAGGATTCAAGTTATTACGATTATGACTATGACGATGATGATGACGATGA
>ONDB01000055.1 GCA_900316485.1 uncultured Eubacteriales bacterium | reverse complement strand
TATAACCAAATAAGGAGGGGGATAATTCATGGAAACAGTACATCTGAAAATAAATAATATCCCTGTAGAAGTGCCAAAGGGTTATACAATACTCCAGGCTGCAAAGCAGGCTAATATAGAGATCCCTACACTTTGCTACCTCAAGGATATTAACTGCATCGGCGCTTGCCGTGTATGTATGGTTGAAGCTAAAATGAACGGCAGACCTATGAGAGGTCTTCTTGCTGCCTGTGTATATCCGGCAGAGGAAGGACTTGAGGTTTTTACCAATACTCCGGCAGTAATCAAATCAAGAAAGACAACTATCGAGCTTCTGCTTGCAAATCATAAGAAAAAGTGTCTTTCCTGTGTAAGAAACAATAACTGCGAGCTTCAGAAGCTTGCACTTGAGTATGGTGTTGACGAAGATCATTTTGAAAGCGAAGTTCCCGGCTACGAAATTGATGAGCAGTCACCCTATATCGTTCGTGATAACAATAAGTGCGTACAGTGTATGCGCTGCGTTGCAATGTGTAAGAACGTTCAGACAGTATCTGTAATCGGCTCAATCAAGAGAGGTTATCAGGTTCATGTCGGAAGTGCATTTGATAAGAGCCTTAACGATTCTCCTTGTGTTGGCTGCGGTCAGTGTATCGTAAGCTGTCCTGTTGGCGCTCTCCAGGAGAAGCCACAGGAAGACAAGGTATGGGAAGCTATCCAGGATCCGGATAAGGAAGTTATCTTCTTTACAGCTCCTTCAATCAAGGCTACACTTGGCGAAAGCTTTGGTATGCCTATAGGTTCAAATGTAGAGGGCAAGATGGCAGCAGCTATCCGTCGTCTCGGCGATGGTGTAAAGGCATATAATATGGACTTTACAGCTGACCTTACAATCCTCGAAGAGGCTCACGAGCTTATCGAAAGAATTCAGAACGGCGGAACACTTCCGATGTTCACATCCTGCTGCCCTGGTTGGGTAAAGTTTGTTGAGCATTATTATCCTGACTTCATTCCGAACCTTTCAACCTGTAAATCACCTCAGGCAATGTTCGGTGCTATCCTCAAGGGCTACTATGCTCAGAAGACAGGTATGGATCCGAATAAGATGTTCGTTGTCAGCGTAATTCCCTGTACTGCAAAGAAGTTTGAGTGTACACGTCCTCAGCTCCGCAGCGGTGACGGTGACTATGATGATGTTGACGTAGCTCTTACAACAAGAGAGCTTGCAAGAATGATCAAGCGTGCAGGTCTTGATTTTGCAGATCTTCCGGATGAAGACTTTGATGCACCCTTTGACAAGGCTACAGGCGGCGGTGTAATCTTCGGTGCTACCGGTGGTGTTCTTGAGGCTGCTCTTAGAAACGCTGCAAGAACTCTTGACGGCGACTTCAAGATGATTGACTTTGAAGAGGTAAGAGGACCCGAAGCAATTCGTGAGGTTACTTATAATGTAGCAGGTCTTGATATCAAGGTTGCAGTTACATCAGGTCTTGGCAATGCCCGCAAGATTCTTGAGAAGATCAAGAGCGGCGAAGCTGATTATCATATGGTTGAGATTATGGCTTGCCCCGGCGGTTGTATCAATGGCGGCGGTCAGCCCTATCAGAGCGACAGCGTAAGAAATTACGTTGATTATAAGGCTCTCCGTTCCAAGGCTCTCTATGACCAGGATAAGAACAGCGAAATGAGAAGCAGTGAAGAAAGCCCTGTATGTAAGATGGTTTATGACGAGTTCTTTGAAGCTCCCGGCAAGGAGAAGGCTCATAAGTATCTCCATACCTCATACACTGCAAGAGGTAATAAGATGTCATAATAATTGCTCTGTATAAAGCAATGTATTTTTCAGCCAGAGAATCGGTTTTTCCGGATCTCTGGCTGTTATATTTTATGCTGTTAAAATTGTCATTATGTATACACATCAAATAAACAAAAATAATAACTCATTTTCTAAGAAATGCACAAACTATTATTCTATTATAGAAATTTAAGTATTTGTTGATATGTTATAATATTTAATTGTAGAGAATAGATAATTTATCTATTTTATTACATTTATTTAGGAAATATCCTGTAATAAAAGGATGTATAGTTCTGTTCAGTGATTTGTATGAGAGGCGAATAATTCAGAAGGATGATTCAATGGGATTCAATGATTGCTACATATATCTTGATAATCTGATTGCAACTCAGGATTTTTCTGGTATAGGAAAGAATTTTACAGCAATGCTTTACCTTACAGGCGAAGAAAGCGGGTATGTTTATCTTTCGTATACAGACGGTAAAAAGTGCCTTGAAGCAAAGAAACATGACAGTGCAAATATTTTTCTGTCAATGAGTACCGATGTTTTTGAGCAGATAGTTTTGGGGCAGACCGATGTTCTCAGAGCCTTTACAACAGGAAAGATACTGGCTAAGGGTAATGTAATACTTGCACTTCAGATATATAATTCTTTTAAGTAGGCACTGGTAAAATTAGTTGTTTTTCCTTTCTGGCATAATTACGACAAAGATATCTATATGTCTAATGACAATAAAATATAGGTATTTTAAAATTAATACAGAAGATATTTTTTAGGAGATGATGTAATGGCAGCTTTTTCAATGGACGAGTATTATCAGGGCATATCCACAAATTCGTATGAGTATTTTGGTGCTCATCCGGTTTCAGAAGATGACAGCGGGATAGTATTCAGAGTTTATGCACCGGCAGCACACGGGGTAGATGTAGTAGGTGAATTCAATGGCTGGAACGGCGGATATCATCCTATGAACAGACTTCCGAACGGCGTGTATGAACTGACAATTCCTGATGCAAAAGTTGGTCAGCTTTATAAATTCAGGGTATATCAGCAGGGTGGAACAGTAGTTGATAAGGCTGATCCGTATGCTTTCCATAGTGAGCTGAGACCTGATACGGCTTCTGTAATAACACGAATTGCACCGGATAATTATTTTCATGATGCGAAATGGATGAAAAGTCGTACAAAATGCATTGATAAGCCTATGAGCATTTATGAAATGCATATGGGGTCATGGAAGAAGCCTGAAGGCAAAAGTGAAGCAGACGGCGGAGCTCAGTGGTTCAGGTATGATGAAATAGCAGATGATCTTATCAAGTATGTAAAGGAAAATAATTTTACACATATTGAAGTTCTTCCTCTGGCAGAATTCCCCTTCGATGGTTCATGGGGATACCAGACTGCCCAGTATTATAGTGCAACATCCAGATATGGCACACCAGAACAGCTTATGACCTTTGTTGACAGATGCCATCAGAACGGTATAGGAGTTATCATTGACTTTGCCTTTGTTCATTTCGTAAAAGATAATTATTCACTTGCACATTTCGACGGAACAGATCTTTATGAGTATCCGCCTTCAGATGTAAATCAGAGCGAATGGGGTACATATAATTTCAATGTATCAAAGGGTGAAGTACAGAGCTTCCTTATCTCATGTGCATCATTCTGGCTTGACGCTTACCATTTTGACGGTATCAGAATGGATGCTATCAATAATGGAATATATTGGATGGGCAATAAGGACAGAGGTGTAAACGATCGTTCTGTAGACTTCTTCAGGAAGATGAATACACTTCTTAATGAGAAATATAAGAATGTAATGCTTATAGCAGAGGATTCATCAGATTATCCCGGAGTTACCGCGACAGTTGAGGAAGGCGGCCTTGGTTTCGATTATAAGTGGGATATGGGCTGGATGAATGATACTCTCGAATATATGAAGATTGATCCTCTGTTCAGGAGAGGCAGCCATAATAAGATCAACTGGTCGATGGCATATTTTGGATTTGAAAGATTTATTCTTCCGCTTTCACATGACGAAGTTGTTCACGGAAAGGCTACTATCGTACAGAAGATGTGGGGCGGCGATTATACAAATAAATTTGCCCAGGCAAGAACGCTCTACACATATATGTTTACTCATCCCGGAAAAACGCTGAATTTCATGGGTAATGAACTTGGAATGTTCAGGGAGTGGGATGAAGCGAAAGAACTCGATTGGTTCCTTATCAAGGAATATGAGATGCATCGCTGCTTCCATCGTTTCTTCCGTGAGCTTGGTGAGCTTGTAACAAAGAATCCTGCATTCTACGAAAAGGATTATCATAAGGATGGATTTCTTTGGATTAACGCTGATGATGCTGACCATAACGTATATTCGTATTATAGAATGACAGATGGTCATAAGTTTGTAATAGTGATGAATATGTCTGCATCCCAGTGGGATAATTATAAGATCGGACTTAAAGAGGGCTGTACACTTACTGAGGTGCTGAATACAGACTTTGAGATTTACGGCGGTAAGGGTATCACAAACCCGAATCCCATCAAGTCGGAGCCTGTTCCGTGCGCTCAGTGGGCACATTCAGCTGATATCAGACTTGCTCCCTTTGGTTCTGCAATATTTGAAGTCAAGGAAGATCCCAAGCCGAAGGAAAAAACCACAAAGACAAAAAAGACAGATGATAAAAAAGCAAAGAGCTGATAATGTGTAAAATGATCGTCTCAATACAATAATAAATTCGCCGTCTGCGGGGTACCTAATGGTTATACGCAGACGGCGAATTATATTGCTTACAGTACGTTATGAAGTCTCGGATATTCTAGTTCGTTTATCTGGTTAAGTAATAGCTTTGCCTTGCGGCATTCTGCAATAAACAGCTTTGAATCACCGCTTTGAGCATATGACTGAGCAATTCGCAATGACATATCCACTTCATCCGCCTTATCATGAGATGAAAAGATCATTATTGTTTTGCTCATATCGCTCCAGCTGTCAATAACCGAGCCTATAAGCTCATCTGCTTTTTCAGTATCACCTTTACTGCAAATTTCAATAGCTTCATCAAGACTATCGGTGATCATTGATGTAGTGTTGTTGTTGATGATGAATCCTGCTGTTGCAACAGCAATTGTAATGATAAGAGTTATCACAGATATTACTGTTCTTTTCATATTATATATCCGCCTTTTTGATAATATTGTATTTCTTTCCCCGGTTTGCGGTCATGATAAATATATCCTTCAGCTGTACATGCTCTCTTATCAGTGTCTGCTTAAGCCATTGCCTGCTCAGTTCACAGAACTGCATTGATGAATCTGCAATGTTACCGTCACTTATAATAACTGCCTGCATACCGTTATCCCTTGTCTGTACTCCAAGCTGTGCTGCTGTTACGGTATCACTTGATGGTTTTTTCAATATGCTCATTTTTCCGTTAGTTTCAATAATTGCATAGGCAACATCCTCTAATTTGAAAACATCCTTCTGACGAAGTTCTTCAAAAAGATCTTCTGTACTCATTCTAAGTTCAGACATTGCCTTTTGGTCTATTTTTCCGTCATTGATAACAATAACTGGCTTTCCGCAGATCATTCTGCGGAATTTATCGTTTTTAAGCATTATCAGCGAAACAAATATCTCGCAGATCAAAAGAACAAAAATAGGGATAATACCGCTTAGCATGGTTTGTTCTGTATTCTGCATTGGTATGGACGCAAGATCAGAAATCAGCAGTGTTACTACAAGCTCGCTGGGCTGCAGTTCACTTATCTGTCGTTTGCCCATTATCCTGACGGCAAAAATTATTATTATATATAGTAATACAGTTCTTATAACAGTTATTATCATTTTCTCAGCCCTCTCATATAATTATCTGTTTATATTTTTATCAGATGATGTACAATTATTCAGAATAAAAATAATTATCATGCAGATAATAACTGCGGTATTATACAAGAGATAAGACGGTGGTAAAATGTATGAAACAATTGAGCAGATAACAGATATGTTCAGGCGTAAAGAAAAACAGGAAAAGCCTGAAACAAAGACATATTTCTTTACATCCCTTAATGATAACATTGCATATATTAAAAACTCATTTTCAAGTGCAGATGATCTGACAGTTCATGAAATGATACTGAAGGGAGCCAGGGCAGCAGTAATATCCATAGATAATATGATAAATAAGGAAATACTTGCCCAGGGGATATTAAGACCTGTCTATTCACACAGATTTTTTGGTTCGCCTGAAAAATGCCTTGAAGATATAGAGTATAAGCTCCTCTATACAGACGATATTACTGAGATAACTACATTTGAAGAACTGTATAAATTTATCATGTCCGGCTTTGCAGTCATTGCAGTAGATGGCTGCAGCAAAATGCTTAGTATCGGAATACAGGGCTACAGGACAAGAGGTATCTCTGAGCCAGAATCAGATATAATACAAAGAGGATCAAAGGAAGGCTTTGTTGAAGCATTAAGAACAAATATTACACTTATCAGAAGAAGGATAAAAAACACAGAGCTTAAATTTGAGATTCTTACTGCCGGAGAAATATCCTCAACAGAGTTATGTATATGCTATCTTGAAAACACAGTATCGCCGTGTATTCTTGATGAATTAAAAAAGCGTATTAGAAAAATAGATCTTGATACAATTCTGGCAGCAGGTTATATTGTTCCTTATCTTGAAGATAAGGGAACAGCTTCACCATTTCGCAGTGTAGGAATAACTGAGCGTCCGGATACACTATGCGGAAAGATAACTGAGGGAAGAATAGGAATATTGATTGACGGAGTTCCTTCTGCATTGATAGTTCCATATCTCTTTGCGGAATACTTTCAGACACTTGATGATTATTCAAACCGTCCTTATTTTGCAGTATTTACAAGACTGATTAAATTTGCAGCGTTTTTCATTTCTATACTTCTGCCCGGAATATATACTTCGCTGGGTACCTTTGATCCGGAAATGTTCCCGACTCTGACTCTGAATAAAATAGCTGTATCAATTGCCGGAACACCCCTTTCACTAATGGCGGAAACAATACTGATTTTACTTGTTTATGAGATTATGCGTGAATCAGGACTTCGTATGCCTCAGCCGCTGGGCTATGCTGTAAGTATAGTGGGAGGTCTGGTTATAGGAGATGCAGCAATAAATGCAGGCCTTATCGGCGCCCCCACGCTGATGGTGGTTGCTGTATCGGCGATATGTTCATATATAATACCTAATCTGTATGCACCAGCAGCAATACTTCGTATCATTTTTACTGTTGCCGGGGGAATAACAGGTATTTGGGGGATAGCCGCAGTATTTTGTGTTGTGTTCATAAATGTATGTGCAAAAACTAGCTTTGGAATACCATATACAGCACCAATAACGCCTCCAGGTGCATCAATGCTGAGGGATGTATTCATACGAGCAGGCTGGAAAACGCTGTCCCAAAAGAACGAAAAAATACAGGATATGCCAGGAGCAGAACAATAAAACCTGTTTTGAAGCTATAGAAAGAATATATCTGACGAAAGGAGAAAACAAATGGAAAGTACCGGAAAGCAGAATATTAGTTCTGTACAGCTTTTTATCTTATTGTTTACTGTCAGAATTTCAAGTTTGATAATGTACCCAGCATTCTTTGCAGAGCCGTCTGAACTTATTTCTGCACTTATAATTAATATAATTATAGGCTTTGTATTACTGTCATTTGTATCAGGATTTCGTAAGTTTTTACTGAAAACAGATTTCCGGATTACAGACAGTCCCGTAGCTTCAGCAGTATTAATTATTTCATCTGTATATTTTGCAATTATGTATATTGTGCGTGCATATATGTTCTGTCGTTCCGTATCATCTGATGATACAAGTGAAATAATACTTGTTCTGCCAATATTTATTGCTGCATTGTATGGGTCAATAAAAGGAATAGAAGCAATTGCAAGATTTTCATCCATTGACTTTTCATTGATTATTATCGGGCTGATAATCACATCATTTGCACTTTTTCCTTCGTTTAAAGCTGAGGAACTGATGCCTGCGGGAGAGTATCCGAAGGAAAGCAGTTTAGACCTGATAACGATTATTTTCTCTGAAAGTACACATTGGATCCTGCTGTTGTTTTTTTCAGGTCAGTCTGTAAATAAATTCAGACGTACTTCTTTTATCTGGCTGAGTTTTGAAAGTATTGCGCTTGTATTTATGCTGATATTGATATGTGGTTCAGTGGGAGATTATATTACAGGACTGAATTATCCTTTTTTCCGCATCATCGACGGTGTCGGGAGCTTTCAACGTCTTAAACCATTATTTATTGCATTGGCTATTGTATCCTTTGTCTGTCTTTATTCATCATTTTTGATAATTATAAAAAACAGCATTGACCAGCAGCGTGAAAAGAACAAAATAAACAAGGCTTTGTTTCCGGTCACAGTTTTATTGATTGCGGTATCTTTTTTTATTATTAAAGATAATAATGCTTTAATACAAAGCTTTTTCAATAAATATATTATGTCAGCAGTAATAATTATTAATGCGGTGATAATTCCGTCAGTTGTTATTATTTTTCGCAGCATAAAAAGAAAGCCTGTCATTTTAAATAAAACCATTAAAACAGCATCACTGGTGCTTGCAGCTATTATCTCTGTTAATAGCTTTGCTGGCTGCTCATCACCACAGCTAAATCAGCGTCTTATTGTTCAGGGAATAGGTATAGATAAGAGTGACAGTGGTTTTATGATGACACTGATAACACTTGATACAGAAGCAGAAAAAAGCGAAAAGACATTGAAAACAGAATGCTTTCAGGGAAAGGATATCGCTGCTGCCATAAAAAATTCTGAATATATAACCGGGAAAAAAATAATGCTTAGTCAATGCTTATTCATACTGCTGAATCAGGAAGCAGCAGCTTATACCTCTGACATAATGGATTATTTTGCAAAGAACCGGGAAATAATCAAGACTGTCAATATAATGGCATCGGAGTCGAAAGCAAGGGAAACGATTATAACAGCCACCAAAAAGCTTAATTATCACAGTGAGGATATCAATGTCATAAGCGGCAGTAATGCATCAGACCAGCCTGTTCCGCATTTTACTCTTTTCGATTACAGAACCGGAAAAAACAAGGGCAATACAGATATTTTCCTTCCGCTGATAAAACTTGATAAGGAAATTAATAAATTAACAAGTACAGGAGGAATTGTTGTCAAGTTAAAGAAAAAAGAAGTATTTAAACTTACTCAGCAAGAAACTTCAGCGATTCTTCTGATGCAAAATAAAACAAATCTGATCTTATCGGAATCAGCATCTGCAAAAGAAGCCTATGCTGAGCTTGACACGGAGACAGTCAACGGAAAGCTCTGTATTAAAGCAGCGGTAACACTTCCGGTAGGAATCTGTCCTGCAGAAGAAAATAAAATAAAAAATCTAATTTACGAAAGCCTTAAAAAAACTATACACGATCACAAAAGTGATTTAATAGGAATATCAGAGAAACAGAATGAGGTTAAAAACAGAAAACCAGATGATTCAGAGTGGGAAAAAATGCTTTTAAACAGCAAAATAACAATGCAAGTAAAAACAGCGTCTGATAATCAGAAATAATTTATTGCAGACAGATAAACAAGCTGTAACAGCAGCACCGCGGGCAGCCAGACAGTCGGGCATATTAAGAGCGTAACGTAGTGAAGCGATGCCATCGCGTTATGGCACCTGCGGCTCGCCTGTAATTCGGGCTTGACATTCTGATAATTTGGTGGTATATTATTATTAACGATTAAGCAATTGTTTAATCATATCTTATATATCAAAAGAAAGAGGTGTCATTATGAAAAAGACGTATAAAATAGAGGTTGACTGTGCTAATTGTGCATCAAAGATGGAAACTGCCGCAAAGAAGATTGAGGGAGTTAAGGATGCTAACGTTAATTTTATGACTCTTAAAATGAAAGTGGAATTTGATGAAGGTACACACCCGGAAACGGTAATGGATAACGTATTCAAGGCTTGTAGGAAAATTGAACCAGACTGCGAAATATATTATAAATAATAATGCGCTCCGCAAAGGAGCGCAAAAAAATAATCAAACGATTAAACAACTATTTAATTGAGGTGTTTGATATGACAAAGAAACAAAAGAAAAACCTGATAAGGATAATCATATCATCGGTTCTTATGATTTCTTTGATGTTTATACCTGTTCAGGGAATATTAAGATTTATACTTTTTCTGGTTCCTTATCTGATTATTGGCTATGATATTCTCATAAAAGCTGGAAAAGGAATAATTAATCTTCAGCCATTTGATGAATGTTTTCTGATGTCCATTGCAACAATAGGTGCAATGGTAATAGCAGTAACTACAGACGGAGATTACATAGAAGCAATTGCAGTAATGCTTTTTTATCAGGTTGGCGAATGGTTCCAAAGCTATGCTGTGGGAAAGAGCCGCAGAAATATATCTGAGCTTATGGATATCAGGCCGGATCACGCAAATATTGAAGAAAACGGAGAAATTGTAAGCATAGATCCGGATGAAGTTGAAATAGGAACAATAATAACTGTATGTCCGGGAGAAAAGATACCCATAGACGGCGTTATTACAGAAGGCAGCACTGTTCTTGATACATCAGCACTTACTGGCGAAAGTATTCCAAGAAAAGTAAATCCTGGAGATGAGGTTCTCAGCGGATGTATCAATCAGAGCGGATTAATAAGGGTAAAAACTACAAAGGAATTTGATGATTCCACTGTATCAAAGATTCTGGAGCTTGTAGAAAACGCCAGCTCAAGGAAATCCAGATCTGAAAATTTTATAACAAAATTTGCAAGGGTATATACTCCGGTCGTAGTTTTCAGCGCACTTGCTCTGGCAATAATACCTCCGCTTATAAATTTGATTATGCTTTCTCGTCCGGCTCATTGGCATGACTGGATCTACAGAGCACTTACATTCCTTGTAATTAGCTGTCCCTGTGCTCTTGTAATAAGTATACCCCTCAGTTTCTTTGCAGGAATTGGAGGAGCAAGCAGAGAGGGGATATTGATCAAGGGTTCAAATTATCTTGAAATGCTGTCCAAAGCAGGTATTGTAGTATTTGATAAAACCGGAACACTGACAAAAGGGGTTTTTGAGGTCACAGAAATAAAAGCTGAAAATATAGACAAGGAAGAGCTTCTGAAATATGCCGCATCTGCAGAAAAGTATTCAAACCACCCCATAGCCTTATCAATTAAGAAAGCAGCAGCAGATCTTGAGATTTTTGAGCCTCAGAGCACTGAAGAAATTGCCGGTAAAGGAATAAAAACAATGGTTAATGGTAAACATGTACTTGCCGGTAATTATAAACTTATGCAAAGCGAAGGAATAACTGCTGCCCCGTCAGATTCCCATGGCACTGTAATATATTTTGCTGTTGATGGGCGATACAGAGGCTATATAATTATAAGTGATATGATTAAAGACGGTTCAGAAAGCGCAATAAAACAGCTTTCATCCTGTGGTATAAGAAAGACGGTAATGCTTACCGGAGATAATGCTTCTGCTGCGGCTGCGGTTGCAGGGAAGCTTTCGATTGATAAGGTATACAGTGAGCTTTTACCGTCTGATAAAGTAGAAAAAACGGAAGAATTGCTGTATTCAAAAAATAAGGGAGAATCGCTTGTATTTGTAGGAGACGGAGTAAACGATGCGCCTGTTTTGTCAATTGCAGATATTGGCATAGCTATGGGAGCGATGGGTTCTGACGCAGCAATTGAAGCATCAGATATAGTGTTAATGGATGATGATCCCAGGAAGATATCCAAGGCAATAAAAATATCAAAGAAATGTCTCAAAATAGTAAATGAAAATATATGGTTTTCTATAGGCGTAAAGCTGTTATGTCTGATACTCGGTGCCCTTGGCTTTGCGAATATGTGGATAGCAATTTTTGCGGATGTAGGTGTTATGGTTATAGCTGTACTAAATTCAATCAGATGCCTGATGCTGAAAAAACTGTAAACAGAAGGACTCCGATGAAATGACAAGTCAATAATTGAAAAAATAGGTAAGGGTCTGTAACAAAAGATTATACACTATATCTGATAATATTGCAAAAAGTCGATGGATAATTAAGTTCATCGACTTTTGTTTTTTTTAATTCTATTGTACGCTGGAATGAGCATACCTGTCCAGTAAGAAATACTTCACTATAGATATAGATATACAGATTAAAAAAGTGAATAAATATATATTGAATTATAACGTGAAAAATGGTATTATATAATATTATAATGTCTGACTAAATTAAAGACCTCCGGTGCTTATAGGATGGTGTACGAATGAAAAAATGGTCTGTATCTGAGCTTGATAAGGATATGGTGCGAAAACTCAATAATAACTATGGAATACCTGTATTTACAGCAATGCTGCTAACCATAAGGGGAATAACACAGCAAGATGAGATAGAGGCATTTTTCTCAAACAGCGGTGAACTTGATGATCCCTTGCTTATCAAGGATATGGATAAGGCTGTTTCACGCATCAGAAAAGCAATTGATGAAAATGAAAAGATTTGTATATATGGGGATTACGATTGTGACGGCGTTACAGCTACTGCAATAATGTACTCATTTCTTGAATCGTGTTTTGCGGATGTAATGTATTATATTCCAGACAGGAACGAGGAAGGCTACGGCATGAATACCGATGCTGTAAGAAAGCTCAGCCAGCAGGGAGTAAATCTGATAATAACGGTAGATAACGGAATATCAGCTATTGATGAAATAAGCCTTGCCAATGAGCTGGGAATGGACGTTGTAGTTACCGATCACCATAAGCCGCTGGATATTCTCCCTGAGGCTGCGGCTGTGGTAAATCCGCACAGAGTAGACGAAACTTACAGTTATATTGATTATTCAGGTGCCGGACTTGCACTTAAGCTTGTATATGCACTTGATGAACAGAATTATTCGGTTATAGAAAACTATGCAGAATTCGCAGCAATCGGAACAGTAGCAGATATCGTACCGCTCACAGGTGAAAACAGAAATATAGTTAAATCCGGATTGTTTGCACTTGGCAATACAGAAAGAACAGGTCTTTCTACACTAATTGAAAGATCGGGGACAAAGGATATTACATCTGGTGCTCTTGGATTTAAGCTGGGCCCCAGAGTTAATGCAGCCGGAAGGCTTGGTTCTCCATATGATGCACTTGAACTGTTTCTTACTGAGGATCCTGAAATTGCCTCGGAAAAGGCAGATCTTCTGTGTGAGCTGAATGCACAGCGGCAAAGCATTGAAGGAAAAATTGTCAGCGATATTGAAACTATGATCAATGCTGACCCATCAATAACTGAAAACAGAGTAATAGTATTGTATTCGGAAAACTGGAATGCAGGAGTAATAGGAATTGTTTCCTCCAGGATAACCGAGAGATTCGGAAAGCCATCTATTATCATTTCCGTTGATGATGATATCTGTAAGGCATCGGGAAGAAGTGTTTCTGGTTTTTCACTTGTGGATGCAATATTTGACTGTTCAGATCTTTTTGAAAAATATGGCGGTCATCCCATGGCTGTAGGGTTCAGCATCAGGAAAAATAATATAGATAAATTTATTGAAAGAGTTAATTCTTATGCTGAAAAACTTGAGTATATGCCACTTTATACTCTGAATCTGGACTGTAAGCTTAATCCTGAGACAATTGTTCTTGATATGGTAGAACAGCTTAGAAACTTTGAGCCTTTCGGCTGTTCAAATCCCAAGCCTGTTTTCGGATTGACAGGAATGAAGCTTGACAGAATTAACTCTGTAGGCGGCGGTAAGCATCTGAAGCTTTCAGTATCAAGAGGAAAAGCAAGACTGAATGTAATGTGCTTTTCAGTTACTCTGGAAGATTTTTCATATTGCGAAGGAGATATTTTAGATATTGCTGTCAATATTGAAAAGAATGTATATATGGGAAAAGAGAGCTTGTCTTTTACAGTAAAGGATATCAGACTCAGCGGATTTGATTATGATTCTGCTATGTATGGTCTGCAGGATTATGAACTGTATAAAAAGGGGATTTTCCGGAAGGAAAAGCATTCACAGTTCCCGGTAAGGGAAGAATTTGCAGCAGTTTACAGATATCTTAAAACAACAAAAAAGTACAAATATACTATAGATGCGATGTCATATAAACTGAATAATATCGGAGTATTCAGGCTCATGATCATTCTTGATATAATGCAGGATCTGCATTTTATAGAATATTCGAGAAATTCGGATATAATATATGTGAGAATGTGTGAGGTTAAAGGAAAGACTGAGCTAAGCAGTTCAGCAGTGTACAGAAAGCTGGAGGAGGAGATAAAAAATGCCCGATAAACCGAAATACTATCAGGATTATAATGAGCTTGTAGAACTTATGCATAACAGCGGACAGAGTTATAATTACAAGCTTGTTCAGAAAGCATATGACCTTGCAGAAAAAATGCACGGTGATCAGAGAAGGGCATCGGGAATACCCTATATTCTTCATCCTACAACAGTTGCCTGTATACTTTGCGAGCTTGGCATGGACAGTGAATGTCTTGCTGCAGCTTTGCTTCATGATGTGGTTGAGGATACTCCCATAACATTGCAGGAAGTAACAAAAATGTTCGGTTCAGAAATTGCGAACCTGATAGACGGTGTTACAAAACTCGGTAAGATACCGTATTCTTCAAGGGAAGAACAACAGGCTGAGAATATCAGAAAAATGCTTATAGCTATGTCTAATGACATCAGAGTAATAATAATCAAGCTCGCCGACAGACTCCATAATATGCGTACTATAGAATGCATGAAGGAGCAGCACAGACGTGATAAGGCGCTTGAAGTTATGGAAGTGTATGCTCCTATTGCTCACAGACTTGGTATCAGAGCCATAAAGGAGGAGTTAGAAGATCTTTCTATCAGATATCTTGATCCTGTTGGTTATTGCGAGATAGAAAAGCAGCTGGAGCTTAAAAGCAAAGACAGACTCAATTTTGTATCAGATATCAAAGAACAGCTTTATGACAGACTAAAGGATGAGATAAATAACGTATATATTGAAGGACGCGTAAAGAGTATTCACGGAATCTATAAGAAAACCTTTATGAAGGGCAGGACTATGGATCAGATTTATGATATCTTTGCAGTCAGGGTAATAGTAGAAACAGTTGCAGATTGTTATAATGTTCTTGGCGTTGTGCATGATCTTTTCAAACCGCTGCCGAACCGTTTCAAGGATTATATTTCTACTCCGAAGCCGAATATGTATCAGTCGCTTCATACCACTGTTATCGGCAAAGAGGGAATACCCTTTGAAATACAGATAAGAACCTATGAAATGCACTATACTGCAGAATTCGGTATTGCTGCCCATTGGAAATATAAAGAAGGTATTACAAAGAAGAATTCACTTGATGACCGTCTTGCATGGATCAGAAAAATGCTTGAAAACCAGAGCGACAATGATTCAACGGATATTGTAAGAACCATCAAGATGGATCTTGTTCCTGAGGAAGTATTTGTATTTACTCCGAAGGGTGATGTTCTCAGTCTGCCTATGGGAGCTACTGTCATTGATGTTGCATATGCAATACACAGTGAAGTAGGAAACCGCATGATCGGTGCAAAGGTTGATAAGAGAATAGTACCGATAGATTATAAGGTCACTACAGGTGAAATAGTTGAAATAATGACCACCAAAGAAAGCGGCGGCCCGAAAAGAGACTGGCTCAACATCGTCAAGACAAGTGAAGCAAAAAGCAAGATACGGCTCTGGTTCAAGCGTGAAAAAAGAGACGAGAATATCATTGAGGGTAAATCTCAGCTGGAAGCAGAATTTAAACGGCTGGGCATAAATATTCCTGAAAAGGATCTGCCGGATTTCCTTTCAGATATTATTCATAAACAGAACTGTAATTCGATTGATGATTTCTATGCATCCATCGGATACGGAGGAATACAGCTCTGGAGGATTCTGCCGAGGATAAAAGAAGAATACTTCAAGAGATATACAGATGAAGAGCCGGTTCCGGTAATTGTCAAAGAACCTATACCGCGCAAAAAGGTCAGCAGCGGTGTTGTTATTGAAGGTATGGAGGACTGTCTTGTAAAATATTCAAGATGCTGCAATCCTCTTCCCGGTGATGATATTATTGGCTTTATTACAAGGGGCTACGGTGTATCTATTCATAAAAGAAACTGTTCTAATGTTCCAGCTGATCTGTCAAAGGCTATTGAACCGGAGCGCTGGGTCAGAGCGGAATGGACAGAGCATATCGTAAATGAAACATTCAAAGCTACACTGCAGATAACCGCAACCGACAGAACCGGACTTCTTGCTGATATTACAAATCAGCTTTCTGCAATGCATCTGTTTATTCACAGCCTTAATTCCAGAGAAACAAAAACCGGTTCGGCAATTATTGAAATAAGTCTTACCGTAAATGGTATCAATCATCTTAAGATGGTTATCAGCAAGCTCAGCGGAATAAGCGGAATTGTATCTGTAAGAAGGAACTGAGCCGGAAATTTGATTATTATTTGATTAGTTTAATTAAAAGGAATGATGAATAGTGAGGGCAGTGGTTCAGCGTGTATCCCATTGCAAAGTTACTGTTGACGGAAATATTACTGGTGAGATAAACACTGGTTTTCTGATTCTGCTTGGAGTGGAAAAGGAAGATGATGAAAAGCAGGCTGATAAACTGTGTGATAAAATCTCAGGGCTCAGGGTATTTACAGATGAAAACGACAAGATGAATCTTTCTCTGAAAGACATAAACGGAGAAGTTCTTGTTGTTTCAAATTTCACCCTTTGTGCAAACTGCAGGAAGGGAAGACGTCCCAGCTTTGATGCTGCTGCCCGTCCTGAGAACGCAGAGCCTCTTTATGAATATTTCTGCAGCCGTATGCTTTCAAATGGTATCTGTAAAGTAGAGAAGGGCATTTTCGGAGCTGATATGAAGGTTTCTCTGCTTAATGATGGACCGGTCACACTAATCATTGACAGCAAGGAACTTGCATAGGGGGAAATAATATGATAAAGGTTGAATGTTTTCCTGTCGGAGCACTTGAAGCCAACTGCTATGCTGTTTTTGACACCACTCAGAAGCTTTGCTTTGTGGTAGACACAGGTGGACACTCATCACAGCTTGAAAGAAGCATAGATCTTTTTGGTTCATCCAGTCTTAAATATATTCTGCTTACTCACGGTCATTTTGATCATATCGGCAACACAGCTGCCATCAAGCGTAAATATCCTGAAGCAAAAATTGTTATCGGTGCCGGGGACAGTCCGTTTACTACAGATGATTCCCTTAATCTGACTGCATATTTCGGAAGTATGTCTTTTGAGCATTTCAAAGCTGATGCAGAAGTATCTGACGGAGATGAGCTGAGTTTTGGTGATAAGAAAATAAAGGTTATTGCAACCCCTGGTCATACAAAAGGCGGAGTTTGCTATCTTTTTGAGGATATTCTTTTTACGGGAGATACTATTATGTCCCGTACTACCGGAAGAATGGATTTTCCAACAGGTAGCAGTAAGGACATGATTAATTCTGCTCATAAAATTGCCGGACTGGAAGGCAATCTGAAACTATACTGCGGACACGGCAGTTCAACCACTCTTGATTATGAAAGAGAAAATAATATTGCAATGAGGAATTATATAAATGAGGATATATATTGACGGCCATAGCTTTCACTATGAAATGGAAAAACTTGTAAGGCTATTTTATCCTGATGAAAAGCTTACTGTAATTGCGGCAGACAGCGGGGAACCTGAAAAACCATACGTTTATACAGCAATCAGTGAGAGGGATGGTAAGCTTCAAATTACAGCAAGGGTAAATATAGCGGGATTTGACAGATCCGGCTGTGCCGAGATTTCAATAAATACTGCTGATATCAAAAAGGAAGCAGAAAGAACGCTTGCCGTTTGTGTGTATGATCTTCTTTGCGAATATACAGGCAGACAGCAACCCTGGGGTATTCTTACTGGTGTAAGACCGATAAAGCTTTTCCGCAGGTTGTCTGAACAGGGCGGAGAAGCTTTTGCGAAGGAGTATTTTACGCAAAAATTAAAAGTATCACCAGAAAAAACAGAATTAAGTGCTATTACAGAAGGATATGAAAAAAAGATATTATCCCTCAGCCAGCCGGATTCTTTCAGTCTGTATGTATCCATTCCGTTCTGCCCCACAAGATGCTCGTATTGTTCATTTGTTTCACAGACTATAGAAAGAGCGAAAAATCTGGTTGAACCGTATTTTGAGTTACTGTGCAGGGAGCTTGAATATACTGCCGGAATTGTTAAAGAAAAAAAACTGAGACTTGAATCCGTATATATCGGCGGCGGCACACCTACAACCCTTGATCCGTATCAGCTTTCAGTTCTTATCAGGATAATAAAGCAAAATTTTGACATGACTACCTGCAGAGAATTCACGATTGAAGCCGGAAGGCCAGATACAATAACTAAAGATAAGCTTTGTGCAATAATAGAAGGCGGAGTTGACAGAATAAGTATTAATCCACAGACACTGAATGACAGTGTACTTGAAGTAATCGGCAGAAAACATAATACCGCTCAGTTTTACGATTCTTTTCGTCTTGCAAGACAGCTGGGGTTCAGGCATATCAATACAGATCTTATTGCCGGACTGCCTTCAGATAGCGTCGAAAGCTTCAGGGATACCCTCGACAGGATTTGTGAACTGTCTCCAGAAAGTGTGACAGTACATACACTAGCGCTGAAACGATCTTCAAGACTGACTCTTGAAGGCGCCGGCACATCCTCAGACAGCGGAGCGGCAGCTGCAGGAATGCTTGAATACTGCGAAAAAAGGCTTATGGAAAACAGTTATCATCCCTATTATCTTTATCGCCAGACAAGAATGCAGGGGAATCTTGAAAATGTAGGTTGGTCAAAAGGCGGTTTTGACGGTATATATAATGTTTTTGTGATGGATGAAACCCATACTATTGTCGGATGCGGAGCTGGAGCAGTTACGAAACTTAAGGAACCCTGTTCCGATTCACTGAAAAGAATATTTAATTATAAATATCCATATGAATATATAAACGGTTTTGAAGAAATGCTTAAGCGGAAAGATCAGGTGAAGAGCTTTTATGATGAATTATCTTAATACATACAGGAGGTACGCCTGTGATATCGGAAGGATAAATGAAGAAGCAAAAACCAACGCTGAAGCTCTCGTGAATTTGACAGAAGAACTGTACACTCATGATCTCAGATGGATAGTAGAGCAGGTGTTAAAGAGTGAGGGTCATCATCATGTAATATTACTATCCGGCCCCTCAAGCAGCGGAAAAACAACAACATCAAAAAAACTGTGCGATGAATTTATGAAACATGGTATTGATGTTCAGCTTATATCAATGGATAATTTTTACCTTGGTGAAGATTATGTAAAAAGACTGCCAAACGGCAAGCCTGATTTTGAATCTGTTGAAGCACTTGATATTCCTTTGATAAAGGAATCTATAGATAAGCTTTCAACTACTGGCGAATGTGTTATACCAGTCTATGATTTTTCCCGCAGCTGCCGGTCTGATAAAACCAGAACTGTAAAGCTGGGTAAAGATTCTGTAATTGTAATGGAGGGTATCCATGCACTTAATCCTATTTTCAGTGCCGGCCAATCAAAGGCGAAGGTAATGAAAATTTATACTGCTGTAAAACAGGGAATAAAGAATAATGAAGATTATGTACTAACAAATCGTGAGATAAGATTCATCAGACGTCTGGTAAGAGATTACCATTTCCGCAAAGTAGATCCGGAATATATGATCTCTATGTGGGATACAGTTGTTGAAGGAGAAAAGAAATATATTCGCCCTTTCAGATATACAAGTGATTTTACAATTAATTCTATTCATATTTATGAGCCGTGTGTTCTTAAGAGCTTGGCAATACCGATCCTTGAATCAATATCTGCTTCAAATATGAATTATGATTTTGCATGCAGGATAAGCGAGGCCCTTGACAGATTTGAAACAATAGACAGTTCTCTTGTCCCGGAAAATTCTCTTCTCAGAGAATTTATAGGCGGAGGATGTTATTCATATTGAAGAAAATGCAAATTATTCGTGTAAAATCCTGAAAATGGCTTAAAGTCCTTGAAGTATCGCCAAGAAGGTGATATAATTTATTAGCGAATAAATAAAGATGATTTGTACGGTTTTTCCGGACAGATAATAATATCGTCAAAGGAGAGTTTACTATGGGTATTTTTGAAGATGTTCTTATCAATGCAAGAGCTGTTGTTGATACTGTTGGAAAAAAGGCAGGAGAGGTCGTTGATATCTCAAAGCTCAAGCTTGCTGCTGCAGATCTCAAATCAGAGCTTTCTCAGAAATATCAGATTCTTGGAAGAGTTACCTACGAGGAAATGACTACAGGAAAGGATTATACCTCCACAAAGAAAGAATTGTCAGAGAAGATCAGGGAGCTTAAGGAGCATCTTGATTCTGTTAATGATATGATAGCAGATGCAAAGCAGAAAACAAAGTGTGCTGCCTGCGGAACTTATAATGCAAAGGGCGCAGTATTCTGCAATAATTGCGGAGAAAAGCTTACAAGTGCGGACAGTGCTTCTCATATGGAGCCCGATGATGTTATAGATTTTACCGAGGATAATTTTGATGATGATGATCTGCTCTGATGCACTGTTGAAATAATAAGGAGACAATGACAGATAGATTTTCTGGCGTTGACAGCGTGATAGTTATTATTGTGTTGTTTGTGTAGGTAGACTTGGAGTTGCATTGTGTTCCTGTGTTTTCTTTCAGAGGATCGTATTGTGAGCAAAATATATTCCTTCCCGAAAGGATGTGCTTGAGTGGAGAAAAAGAAAAAGGAAGGGAAGGGGCAATCGTTTCTTAAGGGTGCTATGGTGCTCGGAGGAAGTATGGTTGTTGTACGTCTTATGGGCATGGTCTATAAGATCTTACTTTCCGGAATGTATGGCGGTGTAGGTACAGGTCTTTTCAATGCGGCATATGCATTGTATAATCCGTTGTTTATGCTGTCAACAGCAGGTTTTCCGATTGCAATATCGAGAATGGTATCGGAAAGCATGACAAAAAGGCGTTATCGTGATGTTAAGCAAATTCACAAGCTGTCTGTTCCTTTGTTTGTAGTAGCAGGTCTGCTCTGCTTTATTGTAATGGTGATAGGCAGCTTTATCTATGTGCAGGTAATCAAAGCTGAGGATACGATTTTTGCTCTTTTGTGCCTGTCTCCGACTATATTTTTCGGCTGTCTCATGTCGATATACAGGGGATATTTTGAGGGTATGCGTAATATGACGCCTACCGCTATTTCTGAGATAATAGAAGCTTCCTGCAAGCTGTTTCTCGGCTTTGCAGCTTCATTTGTGACGATGAAGCTTTGCATGGGTCAATATTATGCTACAGGTTTTGTAATGGGCATAAAATGCAACGGTGAAGCAGAAGCGAATGCTGCTGCGGTTCCTCTTGCAATAGGAGCGGCTATAACAGGTATTTCTCTTGGTTCGCTGTTTGGTTTCCTGTTTTTGTTTATCAGATATAAACGAAAGGGTGACGGAATAGAAGCCAGCGATCTAAGAAATGCACCACCGCCCAAAAGTGACAAAACTATTATGAAGACAATGGTAAGAACAGCCATTCCGATAGGTCTTGGCTCAATTATCATGAGCATCGGAGATATGATTGATTCTACTCTTGTGCAGACAAGAATCAATAATATAATGGAAACTAATCCGGATTCACTTCTGAATGTTTACGGATCCCTTATTCCAGATGAAGTTTTTTATAGCGGAAATACACATATATATCTTTATGGCTGCTATGGTATCGCACTTACACTTATGATGCTTGTAACAGCTGTTACTCAGGTATTTGGTACAACAGCACTGCCGTCAGTAACGGCAGCATATACAAGCGGTGATAAGGAAAAGCTGAAGCAGAGCATGGAAACTGTTCTCAGAGTCACTGTGCTTGTTACTATTCCGTCCGGTATCGGACTATCTGTTCTTGCTGAGCCTTTGCTTTCGCTGATTTACAGTGGATCAAGTGTTGCAAATGAAGTAGAAATAGGCTCAAAGGTGCTTACCGTTATGGGTATTTCTGTTATCTTTATTGCAACAAGTACTCCTCTTTGCAGTATGCTGCAGGCTGTTGGACGGATGGATGTTCCTCTTAAGCTGTTTGCGGTCGGAATGATAATGAAGATAGTTGTTAATTATATTCTTGTTGGCATTCCAGAGATCAATATTCAGGGTGCAAACGTAGGTTCAATGGTTTGCTATGGATTTGTAACTGTTGTTGCTATGTTCATCCTGTGCAGAAGGACAAAGGTTGTTCCAGACTTTGTTTCAATTCTTATCAAGCCGCTTATTGCTGCACTTATTTGCGGCGCTGCAGCATATTTTTCTGAGATGCTGTTTGATCTTGTCACTGTGCAGAAGATTGCAACAATTCTTGCTGTATTAGTTGCAATCATAGTGTATATTATCTCATTGCTTCTTCTCAGAGCAATAAAGCGTGAGGATATACTGCAGATGCCAAAGGGAAATAAAATTGTAAAAGTACTTGAAAAACGTCACTTAATAAGGTAAAATAGAAACGGGCTTTTTCTCTGTGCGGTCAAGGCTTGTCTTTATGATCGTATATTACGGGAGTGTTAGTGGTTTTGGATTTTAAAAACAAAGATAAATATAATGTTGATGATCTTATCGAAATAGTAAAGAGACTTCGTGCGCCGGATGGATGTCCTTGGGATAAGGTCCAGACTCATAAGTCAATACGAAAGGACTTTATTGAGGAGGTCTATGAGGCTGTTGAGGCTATTGATGAGGATGATGTTCCTCATCTTAGAGAAGAGCTTGGAGATGTACTTTTTCAGGTTGTTTTTCATAGTGTTATCGAAAGTGAAAACGGGAATTTTGATTTTTCCGACATCACTGATGAAGTCAGCAGAAAGATGATTTTACGTCATCCTCATGTGTTTGGTGAAATAGAGGTTGAAACCACAGAACAGGTGCTGAGCAACTGGGATGCAATAAAAATGCAGACCCATTCACAAACCACGGTCAGCGAAACTATGGAAAGCGTTTCAAAAACACTTCCGTCATTAATGAGAGCAGAAAAGCTCGTAAAAAAATCAGCGCGTGGCGGAGTTGAATGCAGTGACAAGGATGAGGCTTTTGAGCTTATTGAAGAAAAGCTTGCAAGGCTGAAAAATGTCAGTGAAAAAGATGATGCTGCTGCAAATGAAAAAGCGATGGGAGAGCTTTTGTTCTCGATTGCAAATTTGTCAGGTCTGCTTAAGACCGACAGCGAACAGTCGCTGTATAACGCCTGCGAGGATCATATCGCTCGGTTCAGAAGATATGAAGATATCGCTGCCGAAAAGGGCTTGAATATACAGGATTCGGATACGGAAGTAACGAATCAGCTATGGAAAGAAATTATTAATCAAGAAAAATTGGAGGAAAAGAAAAATGAACAAATCTGAACTTATTGTTGCTGTTGCTAAAAACGCTGATATCAGCAAGAAAGATGCTGAAAAAGCTGTAACTGCTCTTTTTGACATTATCGTTGATGAGGTTTCAGAGGGTAATGATATCCGTATAGTTGGCTTTGGTACATTTGAGTGCCGTGAAAGGAAAGAGAGAACAGGCTGCAATCCTCGCACAAACGAGAAGATTACAATTCCTGCATCAAAAGTACCTGCGTTCAAGGCAGGCAAGGCTTTCAAGGATGCTGTTGACAAGAAATAATCCGGAAGTAGATATTTAAAATATTATTGTAAACCGATCTATATGATCGGTTTACGCTTTTATAGAGGAGAAAACATGAGACTTGATAAATATCTTAAAATCAGCCGAATAATAAAAAGAAGAACAGTTGCAAATGAAGCTTGTGATGCCGGACGTGTTATGGTGAATGGTAAGGCAGCAAGGGCATCATATGATGTAAAGGTAGGAGATGTTATTGAAATAGCACTGGGGACTCACCCGATAAAAGCAGAGGTCATCAGCATCAATGAATATGCAAAAAAAGATGAGGCAGCATTGATGTATAAGATCATTCCCTGAAATGTGTATATACACTGAATATATCTGCAAAAGAATCAGAATGTTTTCTGAATTTCAGCATATGATTTATTATCGGAAAAAACACTTTTGATAAATTGATTAAGTGTATTAACGAGGTGATTGAATGATTGAGAATGAAAAACAGTCTGAATCAAAGCGAAAACATAATCTTATCCTTAAGGAAAGAAACTCTCTTATAGTCAGCGGAGTCAGGGATGTAAGTGAATTTGACGATATAAAGGTGATAATAACCACTGAAGCCGGCGAACTTACAGTAGAAGGGGAGAAGCTTCATATCAATAATTTCAGTCAGGAAAGCGGAGAGCTTGATATGAACGGCAGGATCAATACCCTGATATATAATGAACCTTCTGCAAAGGATGGAAGCTTTTTTTCAAAATTATTCAGATAAGGTTTTGATTTTATTTGGAGCTTACTACTCAGCAACAAACAGCTGCCTTTTTGTGGGCCTTTGTATTGGGCTTAATGATAGGGCTATTCTATCTGCTGTTTTCACTTATTTTTAATTCTGCATCAGAAACAAGAATAGGAGTATTTATTCGTGATACATTGTTTATGTTCACTGTATTTGTAATAAATTTTCTTTATTCAGTTGCCATGACGGAAGGTAAAATACGCTTTTACGTTGTTTTTTCAGAGCTATTGAGTTTTTTACTATTCTATTTTACCCTTGGAAAGACAATTTATCGCATTTTTTTGACATTTTCAAACTGGTTTTTCAGTAAAGCAGAAAAAATAATGAGAAAATTTGGCAAAAAATGCTTTGAACGGATTTCAAAAAGGCTCAAATTATTAATTTTTAATAAAAGAAGAAAAAAAATATAAAAAAATGTCGATTTTTCTTGCAACATAATACGGAATGTAGTATAATTATAACACGGTTGACAGAAGGAACGGATGGTGATATAGTTGAAGGCTAAAGCTGCAAGAAGGTCCAGAAGGGTCAGAAAAACTAAAAGGAGCAGAAATATCCTTCTCTATGTAGTAATGCTTATTGTTACATTCTATGTTTTGTTTCTGATGGTTGACCTGCAGATACGCATAAGCAATGCAAGAACTGAGCTTTCGCAGATTGAAGAAAGAATTTTTACTCAGGAACAAACGAATGCCGAGCTGAAGAAAGTCTCGGACGCCGTTGAAAAGAACGATGATAAAGCTTTCTCTGATTATGTAGAAAAAATTGCTCGTGAAGATCTGGATTACGTAAAAAACGGTGAAGTTGTGTTTGTAAACATAGCCGGCGATTGAGAGGAGAAAGCTAATTAAGTATGAGTCTTGAAGTAGGAATGATAGTTGAAGGTAAGGTTACCGGCATTACAAAGTTCGGTGCGTTTGTTGATCTTGAAGATGGAAAAACCGGCATGGTACACATATCTGAGGTTGCTCCGACGTATGTGAATGATATAAAAGATTTTCTCAGTGAGGGACAAAAGGTTAAGGTTAAGGTTCTTACTATCGGTGAGGACGGTAAGATCGGTCTTTCTATTAAAAAGGCTATGCCTCCTCAGAAAAAACCTTCGGGCAATAGTGGAAATAACAATAGTTCATATCACGGAAGAAATTCTGCTCCAAGACCCGCATCCCCCAGGCCGGGTAATTTTGAGTGGCAGTCTTCAAAAAAAAGTGAACCTTCAAGCTTTGAGGATATGCTTTCCAGATTCAAGCAGACAAGTGATGAGAAGATGTCTGATCTGAAGAGAATGGAGAATAAAAGAGGCGGTTATTCAAGAAGAGGTAATTCGTCTAAATAACATAACTGATTATCGGAGGGTCGTAAGACACTCCGATTTTTTTGAAAGGAAATAATATGTTAATCACAAATGTAAAAATATATACTATGAATGATGCCGATGAGGTAATTGATAAAGGTTATATTCTTATCAAAAATGGAATTATTAATGGAATAGGTAAGATGGAGGCAGCTCCTTCAGAAGAATCTGATATTATAGATATGAAAGGTGCATTGGCATATCCCGGACTAATTGATGCACATAATCACCTTGGTGTTTTCGGCGAATCATCTTCAAGCTCAGACGGCAACGAGGACACTGACCCTATTACACCGCAACTCAGAGTCATAGATGCAATAGATACCGATAATATTTATTTTTCCCAGGCAGTAAGAGCCGGTATTACTACAGTAGTTGTCAGTCCAGGCAGTTCAAATCCTATAGCCGGACAGATTTCCGCTATAAAAACATCTGCAGCAGGCTGCAGGATTGATGATATGATAGTTAAAGAAAAAGTTGCAATTAAATTTGCTCTCGGTGAAAATCCAAAATCTTCATATTATGATAAGGATCAGATGCCGGCAACAAGAATGGGAATAGCTGCTCTTATCAGAGAAACTCTTGAAAAAGCAAGTCGGTATGAAAAACAAAAGCAGTCAGCAGAATCAGATGGGAAGCAATCCGATTTACCAGAATATGATCCGAAGAATGAAGCGCTTATCCCGCTTATCAGGAGAGAAATATCGGCTCATTTTCACGCCCATACTGCAGGAGATATATATACGGCACTTCGTCTCGCCAGAGAGTTTAACATCAGAGCAGTAATTGTACATGGAACCGAAGGACATAGAATATGCAGTGATCTGAAAAATGAATGCGAGGGAGTTCTGTCAGGACCGATACTGACAGATATCAGCAAGCCAGAGCTTAAAAACTTAACACCGTCATCAGCCGGAATAATGTCCGCTAATGGTATTCCAGTTGCAATAATTACAGATCACCCTGAAACACCAGTAAATCATCTGATTATTTGTGTTGCAGCAGCCGTCAGAGGTGGAATGGACAGAAATAATGCACTCAGAGCAATAACGTCTGAACCTGCCAGGATCTGTGGAATATTTGACAGAGTAGGTTCCCTTGAAACAGGAAAGGACGCTGATATTGTGTTCTTCAGGGATGATCCGCTGAATATTACCGTACCTTCTTTATGCACCATAATTGGTGGTAAAATAGTTTATTCTGACAGTGAATAATTAAATACAATATTTGGACCCGGTTGTTTATAGTGATATTACATAAAATAACATTATTATTTTTATTCATAAGTTTTAACCAGAAATTTCAATTAAACTATTCCATTTTTTAGTAAATAGTGTTATAATATAAGTGATCTAAGTGATCAATTAAACCCTAAGGAGGCTTAGCTTATGAGGTACAACATTATTGGCAGGAAAGTAAATCTGAAGGATAATTTTAAGGAGCGTGTTTACAAAAAACTCGGAAAATTTGAAAAGATCTATTCGGATGATGCAGAAGCTACTGTTACTGTGACTCTTGAAAAAAACCGTCAGACAGTAGAAGTAACAATCCGTGACAACGGAATGATGTATCGTGCAGAAAGCACTGCACTTGAGATGAATGATGCTCTTGATGCAGTTGTAGATATACTTGGAGGTCAGATCAGAAAGAATAAGACAAAGCTCAGCAAGAAGATGAAACCCGAATCATTTGAACAGTATTTTGCTGAGGACGATACTGTTTATGATGAGGATGAGATGGATGAGGAGGATTATGCAGTTGTAAAGACAAAGAGCTTTTCTGTTAAGCCTTTGAGCGTTGAGGAAGCAATTCTTCAGATGAATATGATCGGTCATGAGTTCTTTATGTTCAGAAATGCTAATACTAACGAGATAAATGTTGTTTATAAGCGTAAAGGCGACACTTACGGACTTCTTGAACCCGAAGTATAATATTTTAGTAAAAAAATAAAAAACCGACCCCTTCTGGTTTTCTCCGGAAGGGGTCGGTTTTTATATCAGATCCTTTAATTTTGCGTTTTCAATTTCAAATCTGTATCCATCGGTATTCCAGCTGCAGATATGATAACCTGATTCATTCATGCTGAGCATATTATCGGAAGGGGAAAGGCAGCAATCAAGAACTCCGCTGACCTTTTTGGCAGAAGGTATAAAAACTCTGTTGTTTTTCTTTTGAACCAGTGAAAGCTCGGAAAAAAATTCCTTTACATCCTCAGCGCTGAAATCTACAACATTATAATATGCAAACACTTCTATACAGCTTTTAATAAGACTGAAGCTTTGCATCTGACTGTAATCTACCAGAGAATGTTCATCTTTGTAGAAAAAACTTGCTTCTCTAAAATTTATATTCTGAATTACATCATTCATACTAAAAATCCTTTTCTAAGATTGTCTATTTTAATTTATCATCCTTCATCGCTGCAGCAAGAATGGTCGAATAAAGTGCTTGTGGATCACTGTAAAAATTATCCCGTACAGCGTTTGCGTCACTCAATTCCGGAACAAAAAGTGTCAGAGACATCAGATCTCTCAGACCGTCAGTAATCCTGATATTGACATCAAATCCTCCGTTAGCAGATTTTGATATTGTTACCGGGTTTTCTTTTTCAAGTTTTTTTCTTTCTAGAAGCTGCATCATCAGGTTTATTGTTTTCTGACGAATAGAAATAGAAATAGATGAGCTGAGCTGCTGAGAAATAAGTCTGCCGTTTTCAGTAATTTCTATGGTATCCTCGTTTTTATCAGTGTAGAAAATATTTTTGCATTTAATTAACTCTGAAATAGCAGCTTTTGTCTCAAAATAATTAGCAATGCCGTTTGTCTGTATCATCTGAGCTAATTCTTCACCGGAAAATGGCTTTTCTATTCTCGTCAGTATGTAACAGATAAGAATACCGATATCTGTTGTGTTGGTCAGACCGCCGGGTTCAACACCAGCATGAAAAGCTTCATAATACATACCCATACCTCCACAGAATATGCTGTTAATTCCAGACATCAAAGGGAATAACTCTTTCTTTTGGCAATAAACATTATACCATAAAAAATATTTATATTCAATCACTGCTTATTATCATAATAACAAAATTCCCTGCATAAAATTTATATAATAATTATATTGATTACAATTGTTGCAAGTGGTATAATTATTATAAAGTATAAACGGATAATTAGGTTATTTTTACCAAAAAAGGTGATGAAAATGACGAAAACAGATTCTTTAAAAGCTGCGAAGAAAACAAGAAAGGTTATTTCGATTGCGCTTGTAGTTGTATTTGTTTTAGCTATAATAATTAATTGCTCAGCAGTAACTGCACAGGCAGCAGGCGGAATAAAGATTGGGGTGTCGTCTTCTGTCTCGTCACAGTATGCGGGCGCAAAGGTAACGGTAAAAGCTACTGCTTCTGCAGGCACAGCACCATATTATTATAAGTTCATGTACAAGCTTGGCAGCGGTAACTGGGTTGTCGTGCGCAATTACAGCACTTCAAACTCAGCAACGTTTACTGCATCGTCAGCAGGAACTTATACTGTAAGATCGTATGCTAAGGATAAGGTAAAAAGAGAGATATACTGTGATCTCAAAATCACAATAAAGGCCAGATATTTTTCTCCGAGTAACACTTCCAGTATCAGCAGCACGAATGTCAGAAAAGGGCAGACCGTAACAGTCCGTGGTAATGCCACAGGCGGTACTCAGCCTTATTCTTTCAAGTATTATTATACTGATCAGCAGGGTAATCAGACCGTTGTAAAAAATCACAGTACGACACGTAGTGTAACTATCAGGTTTAATAATGCAGGATATTATGCTGTTCGTTCTACACTGAAGGATAAAGACGGAAAGGTACTTGACAGGACGTTCAATGTTACTGTTACAAACAATACCGGACAAACACTGTCAAATAGTTCATGGCTGTCAACGTACAATGTTTACACCGGAGGAAGTATTACAATCAATGGCAGAGCAAGCGGCGGCAATCAGCCTTACAATTATATTTATTATTATTCTCAGAATGGTGCTTCATATAAAAAGATTGCCGGATATACAACTTCATCAAAACAGAATTATAAATTCACATCACCTGGATTTTACAGGATAAAAGTGATTGCAAAGGATCTTTCTGGGAAGACTTCTGAAACGGTCAAAAACATTACCGTAAAGCAGAATACCAATAAGACGCTTTCCCTTAATGCCTCTGTAAACACAACTTCTCTTGTGGATCAGAATACTATAGTAACTATTTCAGCATCTGGGGCAGGCGGAGTTCTGCCATATACCTATGCATATTATTACAAAGTTCATGGTGCTCAGTGGAAGCAGATCAACGGTTTTTCTTCTTCAACAAGAGCTACATTGAAGCTTACCGGACGTGGCACCTATTCTCTTAAGTCAATTGTAAAGGATTCTTCAGGAGCAACAAAGGAAAGAACCTGCTATGTAACATCTGTTACTAAGCTGAATAACAGCGATATTACAGAGAATGTTGATAAGGATTATGGACTTACCGCTGAATATACCATTAAAGATGCTGGTAATAATGCAACCTATGAGGTATATTACAGAGATCCTGGTTCGTCACAGTGGGTAATATTACAGAACTACTGCAAAAATAAAAACCTGAAGCTTCGTCCCAGGTATCTTGGAGTAACAGCATACCGTGTGAATACAAAGTTAAACGGTAATGTAACTACTACTAATTTCAAGATTACTACATCGATTCCCAATACTGCATATCAGGAGCTTGAGCTTCTTAATGCAGAAAGGAAGAAGGCTGGTCTTTCACAATTGAAAATTGATAGTAATCTGGTTTTCGTTGCAAATGTTCGTGCTGAGGAGATTCAGAGGTCATATTCTCATACCAGACCAGACGGCAGAAACTGTTTCACAGTAATAGAGGAATATGGCATCAGAACACCGAGTGTGTCAGGTGAAAATATTGCTTGGGGTTATCCCGATGTAAAAACCGTTATGACCGGTTGGATGAATTCTTCAAAACATAAAGAAAATATTCTTAACTCCAGATTTACAAAAGTTGGTATTGGTATCAATGGAAAGTACTGGACTCAGATGTTTACTAGTTAATAGTCAGTTAAAAATGAGATTGTCATATTAAAAGTTTCTCCTTCCATTTAAAAGGAAAGAAAAGCAGAAAGCGAAACAAATTATATTCTGACTGAAAAATAATAAAAGCCAAAAGCCGATGAACCTGATAATTCATCGGCTTTTGTTCTTTAATATCAGTTAGAATGCAGTTTTTTATGATACATTCTCTAATTATGTATTAATCACTTTCGCACGCATATTCCCTTTTCTGACAGATAATCCTTCAGATCACCAATAGAAATTTCTCCGAAATGGAAAAGTGAAGCGGCAAGCACAGCGTCAGCTTTGCCCTCTGTAAAAGCATCATAGAAATGCTGCATATTTCCTGCACCGCCGGATGCGATAACAGGAATGCTTACATTTTCAGATACCGCTCTTGTAAGTTCTATATCGTAACCGTTTTTAACGCCGTCGCAGTCCATGCTCGTAAGAAGAATCTCTCCGGCACCTCTTTTATTTGCTTCGATTGCCCATTTTACAGCATCAATACCGGTATTGATTCTTCCACCGTTAATATATACATCCCATCCGGAATTGTCATCTCGTCTTTTTGCATCAATGGCAGTTACAACACACTGACTTCCGAATTTGAAAGCTGCCTCGTTAATAATATCAGGGCGATGAATAGCAGCAGAATTAACAGATACTTTGTCAGCACCAGCCCTGAGAATTGCTGTAAAATCATCAACCGTCCTGATTCCTCCGCCCACTGTGAATGGAATAAATACACAGTCAGCAACCTGACGAACTATATCTACAATAATATTTCTGGCATCACTTGAAGCAGTAATATCCAAGAGAACAAGCTCATCTGCGCTCTCTTTATCGTACAGCCTGGCACATTCAACAGGATCACCTGCATCACGAAGATTAACAAAGCTCGTTCCTTTTACAACCCTGCCGTCTTTAACGTCCAGACAAGGAATAATTCTTTTGGCATACATCTATATCACCTCTTAGTCATTTCAGCAAAGTTATTAAGTATCTTAAGGCCTACAGTACCACTTTTTTCGGGATGGAACTGGGTTGCAAAGATATTCTCATACTGAACAGATGCATCGATAATTGTTCCATAATTTGTCTGTGAAGAAACAATACCCTGATCATCAGCCCTGAGAAAATAGGAATGAACAAAATAAACGTATGGATTTCCATCTATTCCTTTAAAAAGACCGTCTTTTTTTCTTATATCAAGAGAATTCCAACCCATATGAGGTATTTTCAGAGTCTCCTCATGGTTCGGAATCCTGGTAATACTTCCTTTCAGAAGACCAAGTCCCTTTGCATCAGGACTTTCCTCACTTCCGTCAAATAAAAGCTGAAGTCCCAGACAGATGCCAAGAAAGGGTTTGCCTGTCTTTATGAATTCACATACAGCATCAGCAGCCCCGGTTTTGTTCATAGAGTCCATAGAATCACCGAATGAACCTACACCTGGAAGCAGAGCTGCATCACAGCCGAGTATTTCTTCTTTTTTATTTGTAACAATGCATTCACAGTTGATATAATGCAGAGCTTTAACAACACTCTGTAAGTTACCGGCTCCATAATCAATTACAGCTATCATGTTATCACATCCGTTTAATTTTTATGTTCTTATTCTAACATAAAAAGCAAAACTATGCAATACTAACTCTCGTTCATCTGAAGTATAATAGTTTTGTTTATACTACAAATTCATATCTAAGAATTTTATTATACACTGTTGAAATTATTTTTACATAATGTTATAATATATTAAAATTTTTATTCTGAGGAGGTCACAAACATGAAAAAGATCACAAAACTTGGTGCGGTAATTTTTGCTTCTGCAATGCTCTTTGCATTTGCAGGATGCGGAGGTTCTTCCACTGACTCTGGTTCATCAACTGCTGCCGGTTCTTCAGCTCAGGATACCGCAGAAAGTACAACAGAGAGTACCGCAGAGAGCGCTGCAGAAAGTGTTTCATCTGCAACTGAAAGTGAATCAGGTGAAGCTTCAGCTTCCGAGAACGTCAAGGATTATGTTTATTTTGACAACACTGAGACAAAATGGGAAAAGGTGTGTGTATACTGGTGGAATGATGATTACGCTCTGATCACCAATAAACTTACCGGTGAGCCTTATCCCGCAAACACAGAAGACGGCAAACAGGATCTTGGATCTTCATGGCCTGGTGTGGAAATGGAGCAGATCGGAGACAGTAGTATATATCGTGCAGTAATGCCTGTTGGTGCTACAAGCATTATTTTTAACACAGGTGTATCGGATGAAGATGTAAGAGCCGGTACAGAAGCTTATCAGACAGATGATTTGAAATTTGATGAAGCTGCCAATGCCGGACAAGTCTACAAAATAGATTTGTCTCAGGAACCAAAGAAGGGTAGAGGCGTAGAGAAAACAAAGTACAGATATCCGGGCGGCGGATGGTCAGATTACACAGGCTGATAAATAATATATACATAACCATGAAAGAACATGAGATATGGTCTCTTTCATGGTTTTCTTTATTCCATTCTGTGTTCCGACAAATACTGCATTTTAATTCATCCTGACAAATTAAACGGTATAAGTTAAACATTAGTATAATCAATCTGGAATTATTAAAACCAGAATCAACTAAAATACGGTAACCAAGCAATTACATCATCACCGCGACCAGTCAGATAGTCATGTGTATTAAGAGCGTAATTTAAGTGAAGCGACACCATCGTGTTTAGGGTCCAGCGTCACGCTGGCGCGTTAATTTGGGTTGACACTTGGGGGAATGTATGGTAAAATGTAAAAGTACTTGTGGGGAGCTTGTTGACAGGCTGAGAGGAAGGTGTGACCTTCGACCCGTAACCTGATTTGGATAATGCCAACGTAGGGAATAAAGTTGACTGAACTGAGAAGTTTCCGAATCAGGAACTTCTCATTTTTTATTACAAAAGGGGGATATTATGGTCAAAATAAACGGTACAGATCTTGACATAAATGAATTATCTGTGGAAGATTATCTCAACAGCACAAATTATAGCCGTACAAGAATTGCTGTTGAGATTAACGGTGAAATAGTTCCTAAATCTCAATATGCATCAACTGTACTGAAAGACGGAGACATTGTGGAGATAGTCGGCTTTGTGGGAGGCGGCTGAAATGTTTTTTGATGAAAGTCAGACAAAAAGATATGTCCGGCACTTTTCTTTGAAAGAGATAGGCTTTCAAGGTCAGAAAAAACTTCTTTCTTCAAAGGTTCTTGTCATTGGTGCAGGAGGATTAGGCTCTCCGGCAATAATGTATCTTGCTGCTGCCGGAGTTGGTACGATTGGTATTGCTGATTTCGACGATGTTGATCTGTCAAATTTGCAAAGACAGATAATCCACCAGACTAAAAATATCGGCTTGAAAAAAACAAAGTCGGCGGAAATAACCGCAAAATCAATTAATCCTGATGTAAAAATAATTTTACATGAGTATTTGTTGAATCCTGATAATATTATGGATATCATTTCAGAATATGATTTTATTCTTGACTGTACAGATCGTTTTGAAGTAAAATTTCTTATCAACGATGCCTGCGTTATTGCACAAAAGCCATATTCTCATGCTGGTGTTGTACGTTTTGAGGGGCAGGCAATGACATATGTTCCAGGACAAGGACCTTGTCTTCGCTGTCTGATGGAAGAGGTTCCTCATGATGCTGTTACTTGCAGGGAAGCAGGCGTGGTGGGTGCAGCTGTAGGTGTGCTAGGAAGTGTACAGGCATTGGAAGCAATTAAATATCTGATCGGAAAAGGTCAATTGCTTAGCGGAAAAATCTTTTCTTTTGATGGTTTGTCGATGAATGTCAGAGTACATAATATTCCTAATTCTGATCCTGCTTGTGCAGTATGTGGTAGAACTCCATCAATCAAATCGCTTTCTGATAATATCACAGATTATCAGGTCCAATCATGTATGATCGGCGGTGATGAAAAATGATAGAAAAAATATCCGCTGATAAGTATACCATGACAAAGAATGATATTCTTATTGATTTGCGTGAAAGCCGATTGTTTTCCTTTGGATCAATAGAAGGTGCTGTCAATATTCCTGCTGATGATATAGTGAAGTTGTATTCATTGCCGAAGGATAAAAGAATCGTACTGCTGTGTCAGTCAGGTGATTTCAGCGCAGAAATTGCTCAGCTGTTGGACGATAACGGCTATAAGGTGGCTGACCTTGAAGGCGGTTACAGAAAGTGGCTTATTAATTGCATGAATAATAATGGAAAGAGTGATCTAAATGAATAACGATGATAAACTGGTTCTTGGAGGAAAAACTTTTTCCTCAAGATTTATTTTAGGATCGGGAAAGTACTCACTTTCTCTTATAGAAGCAGCGATAAACTACGCCGGAGCTCAGATAATTACTCTTGCAGTAAGAAGGGCAAATACTAAGGAGCATGAAAACATCCTGGATTATATACCCGATAATGTAACCTTGCTGCCCAATACATCAGGTGCAAGAAATGCAGAGGAAGCAGTACGTATTGCAAGACTTGCAAGAGAACTTGGCTGCGGAGATTTTGTGAAAGTAGAAATAATGAGAGATTCAAAATATCTTCTTCCTGATAATAACGAAACAATAAAAGCAACAGAGATTCTGTCAAAAGAAGGTTTTATTGTTCTCCCGTATATGTATCCTGATCTGTATAGTGCAAGGGATCTTGTAAATGCCGGCGCTGCAGCTGTAATGCCGCTTGCTTCGCCCATTGGTTCTAATAAAGGACTTGCAACCAAAGAATTCATTCAGATTCTTATAGACGAAATAGATCTTCCTGTAATTGTCGATGCAGGAATAGGCAGACCCTCACAAGCCTGCGAGGCAATGGAGATGGGTGCGGCTGCGATAATGGCAAATACTGCTCTTGCAACTGCCGGAGATCTTCCGCTGATGGCATCTGCCTTCAATAATGCCATCAAGGCAGGCAGAGAGGCATATCTT
The DNA here is from genome assembly GCA_900316485.1 of uncultured Eubacteriales bacterium. Taxonomy (GTDB): domain Bacteria; phylum Bacillota; class Clostridia; order Oscillospirales; family Acutalibacteraceae; genus UBA1213. The sequence continues at coordinate 35,499 of ONDB01000055.1, read as the reverse complement.
GCTAAGCCCGGACGTGTTCTGACAAGGGGTGCATCTGCGTCAGATCCGCTTACAGGCTTTCTCAGAAACTGAGGTGAAGCTTAATGGAAAACAGTTTTTTTATTGACAGTCAGAAGCTATCTCCGGCCGCTCTCGAAAAAAAACACAGACTCGAAAATGATCCTTCATCAAGGACAGATCATATGAAATATATGGAGGGTATGGAAATAATCAATTCAGATATCTGTGAGAAGGTTATGTCACAGGTGAAAGAATATGATTACAGTAAATACACTGCCCGTGATGTAATTGCTGCACTTGAGCATGAAACTTGCAGTATTGAGGATTTCAAAGCTTTGCTTTCGCCTGCTGCTGAACCTTATCTTGAACGAATGGCTCAGAAAGCAAAGGCAGAAACAAGCAAGCATTTCGGAAATACAGTTTACCTTTTTACTCCGCTGTATATTGCTAACTATTGTGAGAACTACTGTGTATACTGTGGCTTTAACTGCTATAATGATATAAGAAGAATGAAACTGAATGCTGAACAGATTGACAAGGAAATGAAAGTCATTGCTGATTCAGGTATGGAGGAAATTCTTTTGCTTACTGGTGAGAGCCGGGCAAAGAGCAGTATTGAATATATCGGAGAAGCCTGCAAGCTTGCTAGGAAATACTTCAGAATGGTAGGTCTTGAGATTTATCCGGTAAATACTGATGAATACCGATATCTCCACGAATGCGGAGCCGATTATGTAACAGTATTCCAGGAAACTTACGATACAGATAAGTATGAAACGCTTCATCTTCTGGGCCATAAAAGAGTGTGGCCTTACCGTTTTGATTCACAGGAGAGAGCACTCATGGGCGGAATGAGAGGAGCAGGTTTTTCTGCATTGTTGGGTCTTTCTGATTTCAGGAAAGATGCCCTGGCAAGTGCCCTGCACGTTTATTATCTTCAGAGGAAGTATCCTCATGCTGAAATGTCTCTTTCATGCCCGAGACTCAGACCAATAATCAATAATGACAAAATCAATCCTCTGGATGTGCATGAAACCCAGCTTTGTCAGGTATTATGTGCATATAGGATTTTTATGCCTTTTGTAGGAATCACTGTTTCTTCTAGGGAAAGCGAATCATTCCGCAACGGAATAGTAAAAATTGCTGCTACTAAAATTTCTGCCGGTGTTTCTACTGGTATTGGCGACCACGAAAGCAAATACAGTGGAAAGGAGTCGGACGGGGCAGAGGGTGACGAGCAATTTGAAATTGCAGATGACAGAAGCTTTGAAAGAATGTATAAGGATATGTCAGCAGAAGGCTTACAACCCGTCCTGAACGATTACCTTTATGTCTGAGATAATTTGTATTACAAACAGATTGTTATGTTACGAGCCGATTATTGACAGAATAAAAGCTGTTGTATCAGCTCATCCGGATAGAGTAATTCTTCGCGAAAAGGATTTAAACGAATATGAATACAAAAGACTCGCTGAAGAACTTACTGCTCTTTGCAGTGAAAAAAATGTTCAAATTACTCTTCATTCATATTACCGGACAGCGTATGAACTCGGTGTAAAGAGTATTCATATGCCTATTCATCTTCTTAAGAATATGACAGCTGAGGAAAAAAGCTTTTTTGAAGAAATAGGCACATCATGTCATAGCGTTGAGGATGCACTGCAGGCGCAGAGGCTTGGAGCATCATATATTATTGCAGGACATATTTTCGAAACCGACTGTAAGGCAGGATTGCCGGGAAGAGGACTTGAATTTATTTACAAAGTGAAAAAAAGCGTCGGTATACCGGTATACGCTATCGGAGGTATTTCTGCAGAAAATGCTTCTGATGTTATATCGGCAGGTGCAGATGGGATATGCATCATGAGTGGATTTATGAAAAGTAATGACCCGTCAGGTTTTGTTTCTGCATTAAGGGAGGTGAAGCAAAACAATGAATAAGGAATCGTTATTGCTTTATGCTATCACCGACCCAGGCTGTATAGGTGAGAGAGATTTTTTTTGTGAAGTTGAAAACGCCCTTAAGGGCGGTGTTACAGTACTGCAGCTTCGTGAAAAGAATCTGACTACGGATGAACTGATAGTAAGGGCAAAAAAGCTGAAACCAATTTGTCAGAAGTACAATGTTCCGCTTATTGTTAATGATAATGTTCAGGCTGCCATTGAGAGCGGTGCGGATGGTGTTCATGTCGGAGCAGATGATATGGATGTTTCTGAAATACGCCGGATTGCGGGTGACAGCTTTATCATTGGAGCTACTGCAAAAACACTGGAACAGGCTATAATTGCCCAGCTTCAAGGGGCTGATTATCTTGGCTGCGGAGCATTATTCACTTCTTTTACAAAACAGAATGCAAAGCCCATGACTGTTGATACCCTGAAAGAAATAACTTATGAAGTAAGCATTCCTGTTGTTGCTATAGGAGGTCTCACTTATGATAATATTGATATCATAAAGGACTGCGGTGTATCCGGTGCTGCTGTGGTATCTGCTGTTTTTGCCGAAGAAGATATTAAAACAGCTGCAGATAAATTAAAGAAAAAAATAAGGAGGATTCTGAATGTATCTGAGACCATATAAAAAATCAGATGCAAAAACGATTATTTCGTGGTGCAAAGATGAAAAAACATTCAGACTATGGACATCTGACAGATACGATCATTTCCCGATTAGCGAAGATGATATGAATTATAAGTATTTTGACTGCAACGGTGACTGCAGCGAAGATGATAATTTTTATCCTATGGTTGCTTGTGATGATGAAGGAGTAGTTGGACATTTCATATTAAGATATACGAACGGAGATGTACATACCCTTAGAATCGGTTTTGTAATTATAGATGATAAGAAAAGAGGCTGTGGAATCGGAAAGAAACTGATCTGCCTTGCACTGCGTTATGCTTTTACAACAGCCGGAGCGGAAAAGGTAACCATTGGCGTTTTTGAAAATAACACAAGTGCATATTACTGCTATAAAGCTGCCGGATTCAAGGAGATAACAGATGATCAGCCTGTGGTTTGTGACCTGTTTGGTGAAAAATACAGAATAATTGAATTGGAAGCATACAGAGAAATGTATCAATAAATGATACTTTTTCTATAGAATGAGCGGCATATCGGGGACACCACTTTATGTCGCTATATAAAAATAATGCGTTTTTGAAAGGAGTCATTTTTTATGAAAACAGCATTATCAATCGCAGGGAGCGATTCCTGCGGAGGCGCCGGTATTCAAGCAGATATCAAAACTATTACTCTGAACGGTGTGTATGCTATGAGTGCAATAACTGCACTTACAGCACAGAATACCACAGGAGTGTGTGCCGTATACGAGGTTTCACCGGAATTTCTCGGGCACCAGATAGATGCAGTTTTTGAAGATATCAGACCTGATGCTGTAAAAATAGGTATGGTATCCTCGTCGGCGCTGATTGAGATGATAGCCGAAAGGCTGACATTTTATAAGGCAGATAATATTGTTGTAGACCCTGTAATGGTAGCAACAAGCGGAGCAAGACTGATTGCAGAGGATGCAGTCCAGGCTCTCAAAGAAAATCTTCTGCCGATTGCAAAGGTAATTACACCCAATATTCCAGAAGCACAGGTTCTTGCTGAGATGAAAATAACTGATCGTAACAGTATGTCCTGTGCTGCTGAAGTCATTGACAGACGTTACAGTGCCGCAGTGCTGGTAAAAGGGGGACATAGTATCAGTGATGCAACTGATATTCTTTGCCGGAATGGAATATTTACAACATTTGAAGGTAAGCGTATCAATAATCCTAATACCCACGGAACAGGCTGTACACTTTCATCAGCAATTGCCGCAAATCTTGCAAAGGGATATTCGATTGAACAGGCAGTAGAGAAGGCGAAGGAATATATTTCTGGCGCTCTGAGTGCAATGCTGGATCTTGGAAAAGGGTCAGGTCCGATGGATCATGCCTTCGATTATAATGGTCAGTTCAGAAACTGAAAATAAATGCTTGAAAGGAAAATAATTATGAGAAACTACAAAACACAAATGGAAGCCGCAAAAAAAGGGATTATTACTCCCGAAATGAAGATCGTAGCTGAAAAGGAATATACAACTCCCGAAAAGGTTATGGAATCTGTAGCAAAAGGGGAAGTAGCAATCCCCTGCAATATAAATCATAAATCTATTTCTCCGGAAGGAATAGGCGCAGGAATGAGAACAAAGATCAATGTTAATCTCGGTATCTCCGGCGACTGTAAGAATTATGATGTTGAAATGCAGAAGGTAGATATGGCACTGAAATTCGGTGCAGAAGCTATTATGGATCTAAGCAATTACGGAAAGACAAATACATTCCGCAAAGAGCTTGTGAATAAATCACCAGCCATGATAGGCACAGTTCCGATGTATGATGCAATCGGATATCTTGAGAAGGATCTTCTTGAAATTACTGCAGAGGATTTCCTTAAGGTGGTTCGTGCACATGCTGAGGAAGGCGTTGACTTTATGACGATACACGCAGGTATCAATCGTCGTGCAGTTGAAGCTTTCATGCGTGATAAGAGAAAAATGAATATTGTATCCAGAGGAGGATCTCTACTGTTTGCATGGATGATGATGACAGGCAATGAAAACCCCTTCTATGAGTATTACGACAAGGTACTTGATATCCTTGAAGAATTTGATGTAACTATCAGTCTTGGTGATGCTCTTCGTCCCGGATGTATAGATGATGCTACAGATGCAGGTCAGATTTCAGAGCTAATCGAGCTTGGTGCCCTCACAGAAAGAGCATGGGCAAGAAATGTACAGGTAATGGTTGAGGGCCCCGGACATATGGCAATGAATGAGATCGAAGCAAATATGAAACTGCAGAAGCGTATATGCCATAATGCTCCGTTCTATGTTCTTGGCCCTCTTGTAACTGATATTTTCCCTGGATATGATCATATTACATCAGCAATAGGAGGTGCAATTGCAGCAGCCAACGGTGCTGACTTTCTTTGCTATGTTACACCTGCAGAGCATCTCAGATTACCTGATCTTAATGATGTCAAGGAAGGTATCATTGCAAGCCGTATAGCTGCTCATGCTGCAGATATTGCAAAGGGAGTGCCGCATGCAAGAGATAAGGATAACGAAATGGCAGAGGCTCGTCATAAGGTGGACTGGGTAGAAATGTTCAAGGTAGCAGTGGATCCTGAAAAGGCAAAAGCGTATTTTGAAAGCACACCTCCCGCAGACAGACATACCTGCTCTATGTGTGGTAAAATGTGTGCAGTAAGAACAACCAATATGATACTTGAAGGAAAAAAGGTTGAATTCTGTACAGAAAAATAATTAATCTGAAAGATCTGGAATTTATCTGAGTTTAATTGTGGAGGATCATGACTATGGATGAAGTAAAATATGTTTGCAGGAATGATGGCAGAAATGATGTTAAAACAGCCTTTATATTTTCATGTCCCGGTCAGGAAGAAATGAAAAGTGGTAAGCTTGTAAACGGTCAGACAGGAAAAAATCTTGATGTCATGCTTTCAATACTAAATAAGAGCTATCCGGATATTTTCCCATATACCAACCGGTATGATTACAGAATAACAAATTCCTCACAGCAGGTTCATTACAAAGCCTTTGACGGAAGGACTGAACCTAGAAAAGATGAAATTATCTCAGAAGATAATATCAGGCGGCTTTATGATGATATTATGAATTATAAATATATAATTACTTTCGGGAAATGTGCGTCACTTGCTGCTCAGAGAGCAGCAGAAATGTTTGATTCCAAAGATAAGATCATTATGTATTCCCAGCATCTTTCATTTTTAAGTCTGAACAGCAGCATTAAAGAGGATATTCATGGGGACCCTATAGAACGGGGCAGCAAGGATTCTACTTATAAGCGTCTTGAGGTTACTGCACAAAAAATAATTGATCAATTAAGATAACAAAATCACCTTCCCTGGAATAAAAACAGGGAAGGTGATTACTTTTACCTTGCTTTATAAAATTCTTTTGTATCAGGATTCCTTACTACTTCAGATTTGTTTTCAGCAAGAAGCTTTGTAAGTGCATAAAGATTAATCCATATTTCATTATCACATTCTTTCTGACTTTCATCAAAAATCAGTTCCATACCCCAGTGCAGATGGGGAATTTCAATATTATTAACATTTTCTTTTGCACTGTAGCCGGTTCTGCCTGCATAACCGATTACATCACCTGCACGTACTTCTTTTCCTACTGAAATATCAGTGTGGAAAGGCTTATTTTTCCTCAGATGAGCATAATAATAATATCTCTTTTTATCCTTGCTGCGGATACCGATTCTCCAGCCTCCGTATTGATTCCAACCCATACATTCAACTATTCCGTCTTCAATACAGATAATAGGTGTTCCTGTTTCGCATAACATATCATGACCCAGATGTTTCCTTTTATATCCATATGATCTGGATGCTCCGAAATCATCGTATTCAGAATAAGCGAATCCTTTGGCTATGGGAGAACAAGCAATAAGACCGTATTTTTTGACTTTTTTTCCAGTACTGTCTTTTTCTTCAAATTCTCCAAGCATACCGCTCAGCACTGCATTGAATATTTCTTTGTAAAATTTATAGTATTTCTTGCTGCTGAGGATACTTTCAGCTTTTTCACCATTTTTGACTCTGCTGTAAAGATCGATCAGATCTTTCTCTCTGTATTTGCTGTAATCATCATAATAAATGCAGGAAAGATATGCAAGTGAATCTGTCCATCCCAGATGATGATCTGTACCGTAGCTTTCTATATCTATTTCCATTGCTTTTTTAAGAGCCGGCAGAGTCGGATTGAATTCTGCATAACGTATAAAGTTATTGTTTCTGGAAAAACCTGTAAGAAAAATCATTGCGGTAAGAATCACCAGCAATGATGATAATAATACAGTAGCTATTTTTTTTTATTCCTCTCAAATACGATCAGGGTCATACTATAAGCATTTCTGCATAAGCAATGTATTATCATTTGCTGCAGATTGAAAATCAGTTTCTATTATTTTTTCGGAATCATCGGGAGAATATCGGAAGTAGTCCATATGATCGCCTGAAAAATAGTACTCTGGTCCGTCGGGAATCTGTTCATAGTCGAAGGTATCAATTATAATCAGCTTGATCTTCATTCTTGAGGGTATAATATTTTTTATATAGACACTAGCCTGTTGTCCCACATAGATGTTATCCTTCATTTCAGCAAGACCAGCAAGATTAGGTGAAAGCTCAATAAATGCTCCGTAGTCTTCGACTGACCGGATAATACCGCCTACAGTTTCGCCGATGCTGAATTTTGCCGCATTTTCTTCCCAGGTTCCCAAAAGCTCTTTATGTGACAGGTTTATTCTGCCGTTTTCAAAGGATCTGACAACAGCCTTTATATCCATACCTACCATAAAGCGTTCTCTCGGGTGGTCAATTCTCGAAACAGAAATTGAATCAATTGGTATCAGTGAAACTATTCCGCAGCCAATGTCTGCGAAAGCTCCGAAGGAATCCAGATGCGTGATTTTTGCAGGAATAATATCACCCGGTACCAGGGTGTTAATATATTCTCTTCGGCATTTTTCCTGTGCAATGCGACGTGATAATACAGCAACCGTTCTACCGTTTTCATTTTTTCTGAATCCGGTGATAACGAAGCAAACCGGTCTGTTAACACGTGAAATAACTGCAATATCCCTGACTCTGCCTTCACGGATACCAATTGCTCCTTCTTCACGCGGGATAATGCCCTTCATAATACCGAGATCAACAATAAGATTGTGTGAGCAGTCACAGACTATAGCCTTTGCTTCAAGTATTTTTCCTTGATGATAAGCATCATTAAGAGCTGAAAGCGACTGCATGAAATATAAATTGTCCTCTGTGCCGATAAGTTTGCCTTCAGGATAAAACCCTGTCATTTTAGTTCATTCCTTTCCCGAGGTCTGACCTCTTATAGCTTTTCTCAACATTTATATGATATTAATGCTATTATTATTACCTATAAACAGTTATCTTTTAAATGTGAATTGCTTATAGTAATAGTAAGCCGTTATCAGATGAACCGGAATAACAGTTCAGATACAACTCATTGAATGGACTAATGCGTTAATGCCTCGTATAACTCGGGGGTTGAATTTTAGTTTATTATGGTATAGAATATAGAGTATAAAAACGAGGTGTTTGTTTTATGGAGCATAATAATAGCAATATCAGATTTTTGTCATCCATTTCATATCTTGGTATACTGTTCGTAATAGGACATTTTGCCGTTGAGAAGGATAACCCTGATCTGCGTTTTCATACTTTTCAGGGCGGAGTGCTGTTTACCTTTTTCACAGTAGCATATTTCTGTGATTTTTTGATTTATCTTGCTCTGTCATTTGCTCCGGAGCTGAGGTTAATACTTATACTTCTCCTTACAGTAGCGATAAGTATAGTATATGTAATGCTTATGGCGATGGGTATTTACCATGCGTCAAGATTTGAACAGACCTTGCTTCCGTTTGTCGGCAGGGCAGCCGTTAATCTCAGAACAAGACTTGACAACAAGTGAATCTGATGGATATATAATACATCCCGTCCTATGCGAAAAAGCTCGGATTATGACTTGATAACATTTTTGTAAATATAAACGATGACATTATAAAATTGTAGGGGAGCATCAAAATGGATGAAGAATTGATTATTCATACAGATTCGTATGAATTTGACGACAGGATATATTCGCCAGCTGTGCTTGTATATTTTTATGATCACAGAGATAATAACTGCAGAGGGTTTGAATATGTAATAGAAGAGGTTGCCAGACATTATGAGGAAACACTGACTGTGCTTGCTGTTGATATTGAGCAATCACCGGATATCGCTTACAGATATTTAGTTGAGAATCTGCCGTTTGTTATCATGTTCAGAGATGGTGAGCCTATAGGAGATCTTGAGGGGGCGAATTTGCCGGAAGTATATTTTGATCTGATAGAAGCGTTCATATAAAAAAGAGCAAATGTGTGAGTTTGTCATCTGCACACATTTGCTCTTTTTGTGTTAGTCTTTAATCATACCCTTTGCATATTTCCAAGCAAGAACACGCATTACAGCATGATCAAGTATATCCTTTTCAATTTTTCCGCTCATTACTCCATCAAGTATTTTTGTATATGTAACATCAATATCCGAAATGCACAGCATATCATTTCCGGCAAGTAAAGCATTTACTACAGGACTAACATCAGGTGAGTATTCCTCAATTGCACCCATTGAAAGATCATCTGTAATAATTATTCCTGTAAATTTCAGTTCGTTTCTGAGTATTTCATGAACCTTTGGAGATAGTGAAGCCGGTCTTTCATCATCCATACATTCAACTATATTATGACTGACAAGTACAACATGAGCTCCTTCGTCAATACCTGCCTTGAATGGCTTGAAATCACTGTCCTGGAATGTTTCATAGCTTCGCTTGTCAATAGCAATTCCTGTGTGGGTATCGTCATTATTACCGTAACCAGGAAAATGCTTGAGAGTAACAGAGACACCGTTTTGCTGACTGATTGAAGTAACCTCTTTTACAAATGTGCTTGTTATATCAGCGTCCTGTCCGAGAGATCTGTCATACATGAATTTATCTTCTCCTGTACAGATATCACACACTGGTGCAAGATTTGTATTGATCTTAAGATTATTCATAAGCTGTGCTTTTCTCAGTGCATCCTCTTTGATTGCATCCATTCCGCCGTTATTATAAAGTTCTCTCGGTGACTTGAAATCCTCATGTTTCAGAAGATCATGACCGCTAAGACGGCTTACATAACCCCCCTCTTCATCGGTTGCAATAATCATAGGTATTCCGGTTGCTCTTGAATAAGAATCATTGTCTAAAATAATCTTATCCTTCGTTTTTTCGTCCAGATCACTCCAGAAAAGAACATATCCGCCAAGATGATAATCATTGGCTGTTTGGAATGCATCCTCAGCCGGGATTCGTGCAAGTATTATCTGACCGACTTTTTCCTCTGTTGACATCTGGCTGAGCTTGTTGAAAGCCTTTTCATAATAATCAGAAAAAATACCGTTATCCTGCCAGCTTTCAGGCATGGAAATTTTTTCTTCTGTACTAGATTCTGAAAATCCACTTGTTTGAGCTGAAGATTCATCTGAACTATCTGCCGCAGATGTCTGTGAAACTACGGTGTCTGTTCCTGACTGATCTTTTTTATTGCTGTTATCCTTGCCGCATGCAGAAAAAGCAGCTGCTGTAGAGATAACCAGCAAAAGACAGAATATTTTTTTAAGTGTTGATTTCATTTTCTTTTCTCCTTTAAATTCTTTTTCTGGTATTGCTAATATTTTTAAATCATTCCATTAATGAATCTATAACATTAAGCTTTAATCCTTCGCACATCCTGGCTGCAATTTTCATTGCGGAATCATTGAGTTGCTCAGGAGTATGACAGTCAGCTCCGATCAAAACTTTCTGCTTGCTGCCACTTAACTGTCTCCAGAAATTATCATGTGGATACGGCAGACGTTTTTCGTCAGGAAACTGTCTGATACCTCTGCGTATTCCGTTGGCATTGAATTCAAGAGGAAGATCATTTCTTTCCGCAGCACTTAGAATAATATCACAAGCCTTGTCACAGTTTTTATCCCAGGCAAAATCATTTATAAACATAATGTCAGGATGAGCAATAAAAGAAAAGAATCCTGTATCAGCTGCCTGTGAAATGCAGTGAGCACAGTTTATATAATCCTCGGTCTTTTCGGCAAAAAAAATATTTTTTATATTTCCACCGATAGTATACATGTGTTCACCGAGAGCAAGATATTCAACTCCCATGTTTTTTAAAAGATAAGGGTAATAATCATCATACTGCGGATGATATTCTATTTCAAGCCCTGTATATAATTTTATTTTTCCGAAATATTCTTTTTTCAGTTTATCTATTTCAGAAACATATTCCGGAAGCTCATCATATTTCATTCTAAGTCCATAATCCTTATCCATGAAAGGTGCATGATCAGAAAATCCAAGAATATCCAGTCCTGCGTTGACAGCTGCCTTAACATAATCCTTTTCCTTGCCGTATGCATGAAGACATCGGTCGGTGTGAGTGTGAAAATTTGAAGTCAATATATTCATCCCCTGATAAGTCTTTGTTTTATTACATAACAATTATACTATATATTTGTGTCTTGTTCAATTGTTAAGGCTAATATTTTATATAATTCAGTTATTATCAAAACATTGATATAAAGAAATATGAATCTGTTTTTATACAAAGCACAAAGGATTGAATCCACACTATTTCATTAAGAGTACTGCGTGTATTGCTTTTTTAAAATTTTTTTTGTAAAATAATAATGTAATAGTTAGTGCATGGAAAAAGCTGACATAACGATTTAAAATAAGCCAGAAAAAATAGATTATCAAACGGAGGAATAAGAATGAATAAGCTGCAGTTTTCTGCACCGTGTCTTTTCGGAATAGAAGGAATATGTGCTGATGAATTGAAACGAATGGAAATAGAGAATGTCAGGGCAGAAAACGGAAGGGTACTTTTTGACGGAGATTTTTCAGCTCTTGCAAGAGTAAATCTTTGCTCAAGATATGCGGAACGAGTACATATACTTCTCGGAAGATTCAGAGCATTTAATTTTGAAGATCTGTTTCAGGGAGTGAAAAGCATTGAGTGGGAAAACTGGATCAATGTTGATGAAGCTTTCCCGGTAAAAGGTCATTGCGTCAGTTCAAAGCTTGCAAGCGTACCGGATTGTCAGAAGATAATTAAAAAAGCTGTTGTAAACAGATTATCTCAAAAGTATGGAAAAAACTGGTTTGATGAAACAGGCAGCCGTCATCAGATACAGTTTCTTATAATGAAGGACGAAGTGAGTATTATGCTTGATACATCAGGTGAGGGACTTCATAAGAGAGGTTATCGCAGGGATGCAACAGAGGCTCCGATTAAAGAAACTCTGGCAGCTGCAATGGCTGATCTGTCTCATGTCCGACCTTTCAGTACAGTTATTGATCCATTCTGCGGTTCCGGTACAATACTTATTGAGTCAGCATTAAAGGCGTTGAACATAGCACCAGGACTGAAAAGGAGCTTTGCAGCTGAAAAATGGTCATGTATTCCCTCAGAAATCTGGTCAGAAGAAAGAGGCAGATGCCTTGATCTTATAAATCATGATGCAGAGTTTCAGGCATATGGTTATGATATTGATCCTGATGCTCTGGAGCTTACAATGGCAAATGCACAGAAAGCAGGCGTAGAAAAACGTATTCATGTAGAAAGACGTTCAATAGCTGATTTTGTTTTCGAGCATGAAAGAGCTGCTGTAATATCGAATCCACCTTATGGTGAAAGATTGCTTGATATTGAACAGGCAAGGGAGCTTTATCGCATTATGGGAAGAAGATTTCAACAAAAGCAGGGTTGGAGCTATACAGTAATTAGTCCTGATGATAATTTTGAGCGCAATTTCGGAAGACACGCAGATAAACGCCGTAAGTTATATAACGGAATGATTAAATGTCAGGTATATATGTTTTTTAAAAATAAAAAGTAAAATACTGAAATTATTATACTTGTAAATCGGAGATGAGGAAGGAATGATACTGCATACAAAACGTCTGATGCTTGAACCTCTTGGAACAAAGCATTATGAAACTACATATAGATACTCAACTGATCCTGAAAATTCACGAATGATGTGTTTTCTTCCCTGTGATGATGGGAATGAAGTTATGAGATATCTGAAAAAATGTGAACTCCAGTGGAATCAGGATCTTCCGGAATATCTTGATGCAGCAATAATTAATGACGGAGTGCATATCGGAGCTGTCAGTATTGAATTTCTTGAAAACGGTACTGTGGGAGAGCTTGGATGGATAATTAATAAAAGCCAGTGGGGAAAAGGTTATGCTGCGGAGGCAGCACAGTGTTTTGTGCAATATATTACTGAGTATTTAGGAGTTATGAAATATATCGCTCATTGTGACGCGGAAAACTATCCGTCTGTCAGAGTTATGGAAAAGCTTGGTATGAAAAGAAAATCTATACACGGCGGAAGGAAAAACCGTAATTCTGATGAAGATAGAATGGAATATCTGTACGAAATGACAATAAGTAAAGTCAATGATTTATAAAAACCGGAGGAAAAGAAATACAGAGCTATGATGATAACCAGAATCAATAATAACCGCTTTCTATATTGAATCTTTATTATTGCATACGGAGGTCAATATGTCATTTACACATCTTCATGTACATACGGTGTATAGTCTTCTTGACGGAGCAAGTAAAATACCTGAACTGGTAAAAAGAGCAAAGGATCTTGGACAAACCAGCCTTGCTATCACTGACCATGGTAATATGTATGGAGCAATTGAATTCTATAAGACTTGCATATCTGAGGGTATAAAGCCTATTATTGGATGCGAGGTATATGTATCTCCCAGAAGACGATATGACCGTGAATCCCAGTTTGACAGGGAAAACAGACATCTTGTTCTTCTCTGTGAGAATGAGACAGGTTATAAAAATCTATTGAAGCTTAATTCATATGCATGGACAGAAGGCTTCTATAGCAAACCCAGAGTAGATCATGAACTTCTTGAAAAATATCATAATGGGCTTATTGCGCTTTCAGCCTGCCTTGCGGGAGAAATACCTAAGGCGCTGCTGAATGGGAATTATGATGAGGCAGTGAGCCTTGCAAGGTGGTATAAAAAAACATTCGGAGAGAATAATTTTTATCTGGAACTGCAGGATCATGGCATTTCTGAACAAAAAAGGATAATACACGGCCTTGTTCGGATATCGCAGGAACTGAATATTCCTCTTGCGGCAACGAATGACTGCCACTATATTGTGAAAGAGGACAGCAGGATACAGAATATACTTCTTTGCATTCAGACAAATCATACAATAAACGACGCTAATCCTATGGCATTTCCAACAATGGAGTTTTATCTAAAAAGCGAAGACGAGATGAAAACGCTTTTTGCTGAATATCCGCAAGCTGTAGAAAATACTGCAGAAATAGCCCGCAGATGCAATCTTGAAATACATTTCGGAGAAACCAAGCTGCCAAGATTTGAGCTTTCTCACGGAGAGAGAGATCATCTTAAATATTTTCGTGAACGTTGTTATGAAGGTCTGCATAAATATTATGGAAACAGTCCTTCCAATGAAATAACAGACCGTCTCGAATATGAAATTGATATAGTAAATCAGATGGGCTATATTGATTATTATCTGATTGTTGCTGATTATGTGAATTATGCAAGATCTAAGGGAATCCCTGTGGGTGCAGGAAGAGGATCCGGAGCAGGGAGTCTTGCAGCTTACTGTATGGGAATAACAAGGATCGATCCTATTAAGTACGATCTTCTGTTTGAAAGATTTCTTAATCCAGAGCGTGTAAGTATGCCTGATTTTGATGTGGATTTCTGTACAGACCGACGTCAGGAAGTTATTGATTATGTAATAGAAAGATATGGCTCAGATCATGTGGCCCAGATAATAGCATTTGGTACCATGGCTGCAAGAGCTGCTATAAAAGATGTAGGACGTGCACTTGATATTCCTTATTCTGTCTGTGATAAAGCTGCAAAGCTAGTTCCAAAAGAACTTAATATCACATTAAAAAAATCTCTTGAAATCTCCGGTGAATTTAAAAAGTATTATGAAAGTGATGAAGTTGTCAGAAATCTGATTGATACTGCAATGAAGCTGGAGGGCACACCTAGAAATACCACAACTCATGCAGCTGGAGTTGTTATTACAGATAAACCTGTATCAGAATATGTACCGCTTGCGAAAAATGATGATACTGTAGTAACCCAGTATACAATGACCGAACTTGACGAGCTTGGTCTGCTGAAAATGGATTTTCTGGGATTAAGAAACCTTACGGTTCTCAATTATGCCCAGCAGATGATACGAAAAAATGATCCCGATTTTGATATTTCAACTATACCTGATGATGATAAGGGTGTATTTGAAATGTATGCTGCAGCTGATACAGAGGGTGTTTTCCAGTTTGAATCAAAGGGTATGAAAGCTGTTCTTTCAAGACTTCGTCCTCAGAGTCTTGAGGATATCATTGCTGTTATCTCTTTGTACAGACCCGGACCAATGGATTCCATACCGAGATATATCGAAAACCGTCATCACCCCGAAAAGATCACATATAAGCATCCTTTGCTGAAACCAATTCTTGATGTTACATACGGCTGTATAGTTTATCAGGAGCAGGTTATGCAAATATTCCGTACATTTGCGGGGTATTCTCTTGGAAGAGCCGATATTGTAAGAAGAGCAATGGCAAAAAAGAAAAAAAGGGTAATGGATGAAGAAAAGGAAATCTTTATCCACGGACTTACCGATGAGAACGGAGATATTCTTGTGGACGGCTGTATAAGACGTGGAATAGATGAGAATACTGCACTTGATATCTTTTCTGAAATGGAAAGCTTTGCTTCATATGCCTTTAACAGAGCACATGCTGCTGCATATGCATATATTTCTTATCAGACAGCATATGTAAAATATCATTATCCAAAGGAATATCTGTGTGCTTTGATGTCAAGTGTTCTGGGTGACAGCGTCAAGATAGCAGTCTATCTTGACGAATGTGCAAAACATGGAATAGCTGTACTGCCTCCAAGTGTCAATGAAAGTGAAGCAGGATTTACTATAAGCGATAAAAGTATCAGATTCGGACTAAAGGCTATTAAAAATATTGGCCAGGGGCTTATTGATTCTATTGTAAGAAACAGAGAGAACGGAGCCTATACAAGTTTTTACGATTTTTGCAGCAGGGTGTACGGAAGAGAGCTTAATAAAAGAGCACTTGAAAATCTTATCCGATCCGGCGCACTTGACGGACTTGGTGCAAACCGCCGACAGATGATTTCATCAGCAGACAAGTTCATGGATATTATTTCAACGGAAAAACAAAATTCTCTTGATGGTCAGATGAATTTCTTTATGACAGACACCGGAGTGAATACAATTTCTCCCGATCTGCCTGGTGTTGCGGAATTCAGTCATTCTCAGCTGCTTGAAATGGAAAAGGAGATTACCGGCATTTATTTCAGCGGTCATCCGCTTTCAGAATATGACAGCCTGATCGAAAGACTTGGTACGGACCGTCTTAACGAAATCATAAGCGATGAGGGAACCGCTTATCCTGACGGTATGAAAGCAGATATAATCTGTATGATATCAAAGATAAAATCCAAGATAACCAGAAATAATGCAAGAATGGCTTTTGTCAGCATTGAGGATAAGTACGGAAGTCTGGAAACGATTGTCTTTCCTCGTCAGTTTGACGAATACAACGGATTGCTGACAGAAGGCAGAATAGTTAGATTACAAGGCACAGTAAGTCGAAAAGATGATGAGCCGTGTAAGATAATATGTGAAAAGATTATGTTGGTTAATGAGGATGAAACTAAGAGAAAGACAGCAGGCAAAAAAACACCGAGAGGTCTTTACCTTCGTTTGAAAAATGACAGCTGTACTGAATACATAAGAGCAATGCAGGTGATTGATATTTTTGATGGCCCGGAACACCTGTTTATCAAATTTACTGATGATAACAGGATAGTCAGAGATCCTGATTCAAAAAGGGTAGATGTAAATCCGGTAATGTATAAGGAAATTTCAAAACGTATTGGCAGTGAAAATATCGTTTTTGTAGAGTAGGTTGATAAGATATGAAACACACAAAAGTATTAATTCTGTCTGCATTAATTGTTATTTCTTTACTTTGTGGTTGCAACTATACCAATGATAACTATTATCATGACACTAAGGATTATAGTGAAATGATATTAACCAGATATTACAGCGGCAGACAGAGAATAACAAAGGATATTATTAATATTGAAAAACCTGAAGTATTTATGGCAGCGCTTGAGGGTAATTGCGAAAGCAGTATTGATTCTGTTTGTAAAATTGATGCAGATTATCCAAGAAGCAATAGGATGAGCAGTATCAAAGGAATTATTGGTAACCCGGTTTTACTGTCAGGATGTGATAAGCTGAAGGATTCAGAGCTTACTTTGTATTATAAAGAAAGTGAGCTTTTTGATATTCCCGAAAGTAATATTATTGTCTTATATTATGACAACAAGGCTGATTCATTTCAGAAATCAGAAAATATATCGTTAGATACAGATAAGAACAAGGTTACAATAAAAACTGTAAAAAATGGTCATTATATGCTTGCTGATATGTATGAATACGGTATATCAATGGGTTATGATGTAAATAAATATTCCTATAAAAAATATGAGGATAAAAAACTTACATCGTGGGAGAAAGATTCTGTTACAGGGGATATTCTTTCAATTGCAGATAAGCGCTGGGCGGCAGAAAATGCTCCGGATTTTCACGTGAAGAATGCTTCTCAGCTTGCATCAGTTGTTTATTATGCAAATGGTCTTGTGAATGAGTCATTATCAAAAGGCGGAAATATAACGATTAGTATTGAAGCTGATTTGGATCTTAGAAAACTACAGTGGGTACCTATGGGTACTAGTGACGGTAAGTTCATTGTAGTTTCCATTAATGGAAATGGTCATACTATTAAGGGACTTAAGATTGATTATGGATCTGCCGATACCGGTCTTATCGGCTATGCGACTGGTGTTGAAATATCTAATCTGACAGTAAAAAATGCATTAGTCAGGGGTTATGGCTGTACGGGAATGCTTTGCGGAGAATGTCACGGACCTATGTATTTTAAAAATGTCAGCGTTTCAGGAAGAGTTGACGGAAGTGATAACAACACCGGCAGTTTTATAGGATCAGGTTCAGACGGAGTTTATGAAAACTGCAATACTGACGTATATGTTAACGGAGAAAAAAGCGAATATTTTTGCTATTACGATTCAAATAACGCTAAATATGCTGATGAAACAATTTTTACGCTGACAAAAGAAGAAAACGGAGATATCCGCCGTACAGAAACAGCTGAAGAATATAAGTCACTGACTTGGGTTATAATGGATTCTAAAGGAAACTATGTACTCAGAAGAAATGCTGTAAATGAAACAGTTCTGTCAGCTGATCTCATCCGTTCACTTACCAAAGACAGTTATTCTGTTCATCTGAGATCATTTATAAACGGCAGTTATGTAGTGGTAAGCAATACTATAGAATGTTTTCAATAATCAGAATACATTATAGTTTCAGTTTATCATTGTTCTTCCATGATAACAAAATAATAGATAATCAAATGAAAATATACTTGATTATTTCTTGAAAATTGGTTATAATTTATATGTATTTGTGTAATGTTCTGGATTAATTATGTTATAATTCAGCTATTCGAGGTGGTAATATATGAGTTCTGACCCTTATGGTAAACAATCTATTCAAAAATCGGGGAAAGCATATATGCATTGCCGCTGTTTTTTTATTTGATTTGCTGTGCTGTGTAGATTGCTTTTCTGCGGAAAGGAAGAGCACCAGTGATCAATTATTATAAGACCGTAAACGGAAGGATAGAAGAATTAAAAAACTACGAGGAAGGCTGCTGGGTTAATTGCGTTGCACCTGATGAAGAGGAAGTAGATTATCTTCTGGATTTTTTTGATATTCCTCCTGAACTTCTGCGCAGTGCACTTGATGAAGAAGAATCAGCCCATATAGACAGCGAAGATGATACTACACTTATCATCATTGATGTACCTGTTGTTGAAAAAGTATCCGGAAGTATTACTTATTCAACTATGCCTATTGGTATCATGATAACAAGCAGAAATGTAATTACAGTTTCCCTGAAGGAAAGCACTATTCTTACAGAGTTTTCCGAGGGCGTTGTGAGGAATGTTGTTACTAATTACAAGACGCATTTTGTTCTGCATATTATGCTGAGAATGGCTACGAAATATCTTCAGTATCTGAAGCAGATTGATAAGATCAGTAATCGTATTGAAAGAAATCTTAGAAAAAGTGCAAAAAATAAAGAACTTAATCAGCTGCTTGATATAGAAAAATCTCTCGTTTATTTTTCATCATCACTAAAGTCTGATGAAATCACCCTTGAAAGAATCATGAGAGGAAGGTATATCAAGCTTTACGAAGAAGATCAGGATCTTCTGGAAGATGTACTTATCGAGGTTAAGCAGGCTGTTGATATGACAGCTACATACCTTAACATCCTTAATGGAACGATGGATGTTTTTGCTTCGATTATTTCAAATAATCTTAATGATATTATGAAGATTCAGGCATCTCTTACATTGCTCGTTTCAGTACCTACAGTAATATCCGGTATTTATGGAATGAATATTATCGGAGGACTTCCTTTTGATAAAATATGGTGGTTCCCTCTTGCAATTTCTGCTGTGCTGATGATAGTTGTTTATTTGTTTCTTAAACGTAAGGATATGTTCTGACAGTCTGATGCTGTTGTTTGTTCAGTATCAGATTCTGATGATAGTTTTTGATATTCTGAATGATTTTAAAGCCTTTCCGACAGGGAAGGCTTTACGTATGAAGGAGGAAAATAACATGAATGATGAAAAGCTTTTTCATATTTCGGTTCCTGTGAATTTTGGCGCAGAATATGCGATCCTTCCCGGTGACCCAGGACGTGTTGATAAGATAGCATCTTTGCTTGATTCACCTGAATTCATCGCAGAAAACAGGGAATTCCGTTCTGTTGCCGGAATGTTAGAAGGTAAAAAGGTAATTGTTACATCGACAGGAATTGGAGGTCCCTCAGCTACAATTGCTCTTGAAGAGCTATATATTTCTGGTGTCAGGAACATGATACGGATAGGTACGTGCGGTGGAATGCAGATGGATGTTATTCCTGGAGATCTTATAATTCCTACAGCTGCAGTACGTATGGAAGGAACTACAAGAGAATATGCTCCTGTGGAATTTCCTGCTGTGGCTGATTATGACATTATTTCAGCATTAATAAGTGCTGCAAGAAAAAACGGTACACCATATCATACCGGTGTTATTCAGAGTAAGGACTCCTTCTACGGTCAGCATTCTCCTGATACAATGCCTGTTGCTATTGTTTTGAAAGAAAAATGGAAAATGTGGAAAAAACTCGGAGTACTTGCATCGGAAATGGAAGCGGCAGCGCTATTTACAGTAGCTCAGGTAAGAAAAATCAAGGCTGGATGCGTTCTTCATGCTCTGTGGAATCAGGAAAGAAGGGATGCCGGAATAATCGATCCGGATTCGTTTGATACAATGACTGCAATAAATACAGCTGTTGAGGCTTTGAAAATTCTTATCAGTAATAATGGATAATTGTTTATAATTAAAATAAGATATACAGGAGAGTAAAATGGATAACAGACCAAAACTAATTGCAGTTGTGGGACCTACCGCATCAGGCAAAACGTCTCTATCGATAATGCTTGCAAAAAAATATGACGGTGAAATTATATCGGCTGATTCTATGCAGATATATAAAGGAATGTCCATAGCAACTGCAAAACCAGATAAGGAGGAAATGCAGGGTATCAGGCATCACATTATGGATTTTCTGGATCCCGTGGATACTTTTTCCGTTTCTGAATATGTAAAAATGGCAAATGAGGCTGCAAGAGATATTATCGGGCGGGGAAAGCTTCCGATACTATGCGGAGGTACAGGTCTTTATGTCAGATCGTTTCTGGAAAATATCAAGTTTACCGAGGAAAAAACAGATCCCCAGCTCAGAAGTGAGCTTACAGATAGATATAAAAGTGAGGGGGGAGAGAGGCTGCTTGAAGAATTAAGACTTATTGATCCTGATACAGCTGCGACTCTTCTTCCCACTAATTCCAAAAGAATAATAAGAGCAATCGAAATATATAAGCTGACTGGTATGACTATGACAGAGGCTGTAAGACGTTCGAGAGAAACTCCGTCGCCATATAAAAGTATAGTTATCGGAATAACATATGCTGATAGACAGGTTCTTTATGACAGAATCAACAAGCGTGTGGATATCATGCTTGAAAACGGATTGATAGATGAAGCAAAAAGTTTTTACGAAAAGGAAAACAGCATAACCGCATCAGCTGCTATCGGATATAAAGAGCTCAAACCGTATCTTGACGGAGAAAAAACACTTGAGCAAGCTGTTGAACATTTAAAACAAGAAACCAGAAGATATGCAAAGCGTCAGCTTACCTGGTTAAGAAGGGATAAATATATTAATTGGATTATGGCCGATAAATGTGATAATGTCTTTGATGAGGCAGTCAAAATAATTGAGCAGGAAATGTAAATTATTATATAATTACTGTTTACAAAATAGCTTAATAGTGGTAAAATAAAGCTGTATCCTCAAATATAAACAGTTGAAAAAACGGATGCTCTGTTTTTTTGGCAGATTTTTGATTGTCCGTTTGTTGTTATGGAGGAGTAGAATGGAAAAGGATAGTACAACAATAATTAAAAGGATAATCGTTGCCGTTGTTTCTATTCTGATAGTAGCATACATTGTTTCTGTCGGACTTAAGGCTAATTTTACTCAGGTAAAAACTGAAACAGCAAATATTATGACGGTTTCCGATTCTATACCGGCAAAGGGATATTTTATTCGTGATGAACAGCTTATCACATATGATGGCGGCGGAGTAATATCATATTTGCTTAACGATGCTGAAAAAATCTCTAAGGATGAGGCTGTTGCTTATGTCTATACAGATGCTCAGGCTGCCAATGACAAAAAGTATATTGAAAAACTGGAGCAGCAAATAAAGGATCTTGAGCAGCTTGACAATTCAGTGAATAGTATACTGCTTGCACCTGATGAGCTGGATAAGAATATCAGCAGCAGTCTTTCAAAGGCAAAGCTTAATGCTTCTGAGAAGGATTTTTCTGATGCTGATAAAAATATTACCGCGGCACTGTACAGCATAAATCAGAGACAGCTTGTCACTGGTAAAACCCAGGGTTATTCTAAAAAAATAGAAGAACTCAGTAAAAAGGTTTCGGAGCTTAAAAAGAAATATGAAAACAATAAAGCAAAATCCATTATTTCTTCGCAGACCGGATATTTTTCCAGTACTGTTGATGGATATGAAAGCTTTTATAATTCAAAAGCTCTGAGCAGCATTAAAATCGGAGATCTTGATGAAAAAAAGATAACAAGAAGATCTGTTGGTAAAAATGTTGTGGGAAAGACCGTAGAGGGCGTTTACTGGTATGTTGCCTGTGAGGTTTCTGCTGAGGAGGCAATTCAGATTAAGGAATCATCTTCCCTCAGTGTTGATATTCCGCTTGCAAATAATCATAATATCTCTGTAGAGCTTCATTGTATAAATCAGGAGAATAAAAATTCCCCTGCAGTAGTTGTTCTGAAAGGCAGCTACATGAATAAGGAAATGATTAATCTACGCAGAGAAGATATTTCGATAATCAAGAACAGCTACAACGGAATCTATGTATCAAGAAACGCTGTACATGATCAACAGATCACTGAAACTGTTACAGATAAAACCGGTAAGGAGAAAACTGAAACAAAATCTGTAAAAGGAGTTTATATTCTGGTAGGAAATGAGATTTTGTTTAAACAGATCGTTCCTTTATATACCGGTGAAGGCTTTATCATATGTATGCAGAATCCTAAGGATGAAGATCTGGTGACTGACGAAATAGGCGTTTTAAAAGCATATGATGAGGTAGTAGTGGAGGGAGCAAACTTGTATGACGGAAAAATTATTGACAGAACAAGCTCGTAGGTTTGATGACATAAAGGCTAATTACTATGAAATATGCGGTAATATAGAAAAGGCATCTGAAAAAAGCGGTAGAAAAAAAGAAGATATTACCTTTCTTGCAGCTACAAAAACAGTAGAGCCTGAGTATATTAATTACGCTGTTTCTCTTGGACTTGATCATATCGGTGAAAACAGAGTTCAGGAACTGCTTTCAAAATATGAAAAGTATGATCTTGAAAATACTGATCTTCAGTTTATCGGTCATTTGCAGACAAATAAAGTCAGACAGATTGTGGGCAAGGTTTCAATGATCCAGTCAGTGGACAGCATTAAGCTTGCTCAGGAAATATCCAGACAGTCTGTCAAAAATGAGCTTGTTACGGATATTCTCCTTGAGGTGAATATTGGCAGAGAAGAGAATAAATCCGGAGTTTTCCAAGAAGAAGTTGAGGAATTAGCGGCAAAAATCGCTGAATTGGATGGAATTAAAATCAAAGGTTTGATGTCTGTTCCCCCGATTTGTGACACTAAACAAGAAATTTTTAAATTTTTTGATAAAATGTACAAACTGTTTATTGACATTTCATCGAAAAAATCGGATAATATAAGTATGGACTATCTTTCAATGGGTATGTCTGATGATTATCAGGAAGCAATTCTGTCGGGCGCAAATATGATAAGAGTCGGATCTGGACTTTTCGGCGCCAGAATATACAGATAAAACAGGAGGAAAATAAAATGGCAAGTATCATGGGAAAATTCAAGAGCATTTTAAAAACACCTGAAGAAGAAGTAGCATATGACGATTATTATGATGATACCGAGGCAATGGATGCTGAGGGTCAGGATGATGAGATGGATTATGATGAACCTGAGGATCAGGCTGAGGAACAGAGTGCTCCTGCTTCAGGCAGCAATAATGTGATCAGTATCCATGATTCTACAAGCGTACAGTTCGTTCTCTTCAAACCTGAGTCATTTGATCCGTCTGTAAAAGAGATGGCTAATGAGCTTATGAAGAGAAATACTGTTATTCTTAATGTTGAGGATACAAATAAGGATGTTTCAAGAAGAATCATTGATTTTCTTGGCGGTGTTGCATATGCAAACAGCGGTAATGTCAAGAAGGTAGCTGAGGATACATTTATTATTATGCCTAGTAATGTTACTCTTTCCGGACAGGACGCAATGGATGAAGTAGGCAGCGATAATGTATACTTTTAATCAGGTATAATTTCCCTATGTTGGTATAGTCTGTATCATATTGCCCAGCTGATGCGGATAATACCGTAATATTATGAATCTGTAAAAACAGATTCTGTGAAAGCGGAGATCATTATTGATATTTCGTTTTTAAATACTTCAGAAAGGAAATTAGTATGATTACATTAGAAGAAATTGAAAATATTACTTTCAGAAAATCAGGACTCAGCGGTTATAAGATTGAAGAAGTTGATAACTTCGTCGATGAAGTTGTAGAAAAGGTAAAGAGTCTTGAACTTAATCAGAGAGAACTTAAGCTTAAGATAGAAAATCTGGAAGCTGAGATAAAGAAATACAAGGATAAAGAAGACAGTGTACAAAATGCCCTTATAACTGCTCAGGTTTCAGCTAAACAGATAAAGTCTGAAGCTGAAAGAAAAGCTCAGGATAAGATTAGCGAGGCTGAGACTGAAGCTGAGCGTATTCTTTCTGAAGCTAAGGAAAAGGCGGATCAGGTCAATGCAGATACTGATGCTAAGGTTGAGGAGCTTATGAATAAGGCTCTCAGAGAGTCATCTGATAAGATCGAAGAGAATAACCGCATTCTTGAAGAGCAGAAAAAGAGTATTATTAAGCTTATGGGTGAAGCCAATAAATTCAGAAATTCGCTTCTTAAAGAATACAAGGAGCATCTTGCTGTTATCAATTCTATGTCCAAGGGCGAGGATTTCAAGAAGAAGAAAAAAGAAATTGATGCAAATTATCCTAAGTCTGAAGGCAATAAGCCTATTGAGCTTACAGAGAAGAAAAAAGAGAATGAATAATAGAGATTGCCTCTGGGTTACGCTCTTTTATAAAACTTAATGCAGCTTTGCTGCTATACCTGAAAGGTATTTTTCATTATCCGACACTTTTGTGTCGGATTTTGGGTTATATTATATTTTACAAGAGGAGAGAAAAACAAATGCCGCAGGATTTTAATAAGACACTTAATCTGCCTGAAACAGATTTTCCAATGAGAGCAGGCCTTCCCAAATCGGAGCCTGTAACTCTTGAGCGCTGGCAGAAA
Organism: uncultured Eubacteriales bacterium; assembly: GCA_900316485.1. Classification (GTDB taxonomy): domain Bacteria; phylum Bacillota; class Clostridia; order Oscillospirales; family Acutalibacteraceae; genus UBA1213. Next base: position 10,533 of record ONDB01000055.1, on the reverse strand, counting down.
AATAATGTATATGAGAAGCTTATGGAACATAATGAGGGAAAGCCCCTTTATGTTCTCCACGATGGTCCTCCTTATGCAAATGGTGATATTCATCTGGGTCATGCACTTAATAAGACACTTAAGGATATCATCGTAAGATATAAGAATATGACCGGCTTTAAGTCTCCTTATGTTCCGGGCTGGGATACACATGGTCTTCCTACAGAACTTAAAGCCAGAGCAAAGGCAGGCGTAAGCAGCAGTGATGTGATTTCTGATGTTGAACTCAGAAAGATCTGCCGCGAGTTTGCTACAACTTACATTAATGGTCAGCGTGAGCAGTTCAAGCGTCTTGGCGGTATTGCAGAGTGGGATAATCCTTATATTACTCTTACACATGATTTTGAAGAAAAGCAGATAGAAGTATTTGCTGAAATGGCAAGTAAGGGATATATTTACAGAGGTCTTAAACCGGTTTATTGGTGTACTGACTGCGAAACAGCTCTCGCAGAAGCTGAAATTGAATATGCAGAAGATCCTTGTCATTCAATTTATGTTAAATTCAGGGTAACTGATGATATGGGTAAGCTTGCTGCAATGGGTGCAGATGTAAAGAATACCTATTTCGTTATCTGGACAACAACAACATGGACACTCCCAGCAAATGTAGCTATATGTGTTGGTCCAAGATTTAATTACAGCCTTATCAAATGTGAGGGCGAGTATTATGTAATGGCTGAGGAACTTTATGCTGCTGCAATGGAAGCTGCAGGCAAAGAAAACTATGAGGTAATTGGTACAATTAAAGGCAGCGAACTAGAATATATGAAAACTGCTCATCCTTTCCTTGACAGAACTTCTCTTGTTATCGTTGGTGATCACGTAACTCTTGAAAGCGGTACAGGCTGCGTACATACTGCTCCTGGTCACGGTGTTGATGACTATAATGTTTGCAGAAACTATCCTGAGATACCTATGGTTGTTCCTGTTGATGCCAAGGGCAGACTTACGGAAGAAGCAGGCATGTTTGCCGGACTTCTTACTGCTGATGCAAATAAGCCTATTGCTGAATATCTTGAAAAAACAAATGCTCTCTTTGCACTGAAGAAGATTATCCACCAGTATCCTCATTGCTGGAGATGTAAAAATCCTGTTCTCTTCAGAGCTACAAAGCAGTGGTTCTGCTCTGTAGATGATATCAAGGATGCAGCTGTTGATGAGATAAAGAAGATAAACTGGATTCCTGCATGGGGAGAGGACAGAATCACCTCGATGGTACGTGAACGTAAGGACTGGTGTATTTCCCGTCAGAGAAAATGGGGTGTTCCGATTCCGATATTCTTCTGTAAGAATTGCGGCGAACCTGTAATGGAAAAGTCAGCAATGCTTCATATTGCAAAGCTTTTTGGCGAACATGGCTCTGATATCTGGTACGAAAAGGATGCAAGCGAACTTATTCCTGAAGGCCTTACCTGTTCAAAATGTGGATGTAAGGAATTCAATAAGGAAAAGGATATTATGGATGTCTGGTTCGATTCCGGTGTTTCTCATATTTCAGTATGTGAATCACGTCCTTACCTTAAATGGCCTGCAGATCTTTATCTCGAGGGTGCCGACCAGTACAGGGGCTGGTTCCAGTCTTCTCTTCTTACATCTGTTGCTGCAAGAGGTCAGGCTCCCTATAAGACGGTTGTAACTCATGGCTGGGTTGTTGACATGGAGAAGAAGAAGATGTCCAAGTCCGCCGGCAATGGTATGTCCCCGGCTGAAATAATTAATAAGTATGGTGCAGATATTCTCAGACTTTGGGTATCTTCAACAGACTACCATGCAGACGTCAGGATCTCAAAGGAGATACTTGCTCAGCTTAGCGAAGCTTACAGAAAGATTCGTAATACAGCAAGATATATTCTAGGTAATCTCAAGGACTTCGATCCTGATAAAGACAGTGTATCTGAAGATAAGCTTCTCCCGATTGATAAATGGGCACTTATGAAGCTTGATGAACTTAATGATAAGATCAGAAAGGCATACGATAGCTTTGATTTCCATATTGTTTATCAGGCACTTCATAATTTCTGTGTTGTAGATATGTCAAACTTCTACTTTGATGTACTTAAAGACAGACTTTATACAGAACAGTCTGACGGTGAACTCCGCCGTGCAGCGCAGACTGTAATTTATAAGATACTTGATGCTATGGCAAGACTTGTATCTCCGATATTGGTATATACCTCAGATGAGATATGGCAGTATATGCCTCATGACAGCAAAGCCAATCCGGAAAACGTTCTGTTCAATGATATGCCCGAAAAGACAGGAATTACTCTTGATGATTCCTTTGTTACAATGTGGGATAGAATTCACGAGACAAGAGATATCGTTAAAAAAGCCCTTGAAGTTGAGATAAAGGATAAGGCTATACGTTCTTCACTTGAGGCAAAGATTACTCTTAAGTGCTCTGGTGAACAGTATGAGTTCCTTAAATCAGTAGAAAACGAGCTTGCTGCTGCATTTATTGTTTCTGAGGTTGATATTATTGAATCTCAGACAGAGCAGCTTGAAGTTGAAGTTGCTCATGCAGAGGGTGAAAAATGTGAGCGCTGCTGGATATTCAGCAGAACAGTTGGCAGTGATCCGGCAAATCCCACACTTTGCAAGCGCTGCGCTGGTGTAATTGCTTCAATGGGAGATATTCTCGCTGAGTAATTAAAAGTCGGTTTATGCATAATGCAATAGGCGGTGTATCTTCGGATGCACCGCCTTTTTAAGAAAGGAAGGCACTAAATGACCTTAGTAATAGTTGCTGTAATTTCAGCCCTAATCGTCGCTGTAGATCAGATTTTTAAATATTTTATTTATGAAAATCTTCGTCCTGTTGGAAGTGTAACTGTAATTGACAATCTGTTCTCTCTTGTATATTCAGAAAACAGGGGAGCTGCATTTGGTATTTTCCAGAACGCTACTCTGGTATTTACTATAATTACGGTTATTCTGATAGGAGTTTTTCTATATCTTTTGATATCAAAAAAATTCACAGGAAAGCTTTTTACTACCGCTGTAATACTCATTATCGGAGGCGGAATCGGAAATCTTATTGACAGGATTTTCAGAGGCTTTGTTATTGATTATCTGTCCCTTTCATTCTTTCCTCCTATATGTAATTTTGCTGATTATTGTATAACAATTGGAGCTGTATTATTTGTGCTTTGTATACTTTTCCAGCCGGATAAAAAAAAGAAAGCTGAACCGGAGGAGTCTGATGAATCAGAGTGAATTTATTATAAATCGGGAGGACACTGGAATAAGAATTGATACTTATCTTGCTTCAAAATGTCCAGAACTGACCAGATCAGCTCTACAGAAGCTTATAGAAAAGGGTAATGTTCTTATCAATGATAAATCGGGTTCAAAAAATTATAAACTCAGAGAAGGCGACAGAATAAATATCTGTATACCCGATCCTGAACCTGCAGAAGCCAGACCTGAAAACATTCCTCTTGATATTGCATATGAGGATGATGATCTGCTTGTGGTCAATAAACCCAAGGATATGGTTGTTCATCCTGCTACAGGAAATTATAGCGGAACGCTAGTCAATGCTTTGCTTTATCATTGCGGAGACAGTTTGTCAGGAATTAACGGTGTACTTCGTCCTGGTATAGTACATAGGATCGATAAGGATACAAGCGGTCTGCTTATTGTTGCAAAAAATGATTTTTCTCACCGGCTTCTTGCGGAACAGATTAAGGAACACAGCTTTACAAGAAAATACATGGCTGTTGTTTATGGTTCACTAAAAAACAATGAGGGAACAGTAAATGCTCCAATTGGAAGACATCCGGAGGACCGAAAAAAGATGACAGTTACTCTCAAAAATTCCAGAGAGGCTGTTACACATTATAAGGTTATTGAGAGATATCAGCGCTTCACACATGTTGAACTTACACTTGAAACAGGCAGGACTCACCAGATAAGGGTGCATATGTCCCATATAGGTCATCCGATTGCAGGTGATCCTGTGTATGGACCAAAGAAGGTAATAACGTCACTGGGCGGACAATGCCTTCATGCGTACTATATTTCATTTGTTCATCCAAGAACTGGTAAAACTCTTACTTTATCAAGTGAGCTGCCAGATTATTTTACAACTTTTCTTTCAACGCTTAAGCCTTTATATTAACTCAAAAAACACCGTTAAATAATTCTGCTGAAAAGAATATAATAATTATTTCGGAAAGGAGTATTATCAGGTGGAGATAATAAAAACAATAAGTGCTGATGAGGCACTTGAAATACTTAAAGAAGGCAATGAAAAGTATATTAATTCCTTGGTTTCTACAGGAGATATTTCTCAGCTTAAAAGAGCGGAAACCTGTAATCATGGCCAGCATCCCTATGCGATTATTATTACCTGTTCGGATTCCAGAGTGATACCTGAAAGTATTTTTAATGCAGGAATAGGGGATTTATTTGTAATTCGTGTTGCAGGTAATGTTATGGATGATCATCAACTTGGCTCTGTTGAATATGCTGCTTCACACCTGGGCGTAAAGCTAATTGTTGTGTTAGGGCATAATCATTGCGGTGCAGTTGATGCAGCAATAAATCATGACCCGGACGGTTATATCAAATTTATTACAGATGAAATCAAAGCTGCAATAGGCGATGAAAGAGACGAATTAATGGCCTGCTGCCTGAATGTTCGTCATAGTATAGGAATAATTGAAAATAGTTTTGAAATCCATAAGGAAGAAGAACATGGTCTTAAGGTTATCGGAGCACTTTATCATCTTGAAAGCGGTAAGGTGGATTTTAATATCTGAGCTATTAATAATCAGAATTCTGATATAAGATTTTTAATCTGATATTGTTTAATATTTCAGGCAATTAACGACTCTGGAGGAAAGCGTATGTATGATTTTGATACAATTATTGACCGCAGAAATACTGATTCAATAAAATGGGATATAAAAGAAAATGAACTTCCTATGTGGGTAGCCGATATGGATTTTCCAATAGCTCCGGAAATAACAGAGGCTTTTTCTGATCGAATCAAACATCCTGTTTTTGGATACAGCAGGCTTACTGATGAATGGTATGATGCATATATCAATTGGTGGAAAAAATATCATGGCATGGAAATGAGCAGGGATCATCTTTTGTTTTGCTCTGGTGTTGTTCCTGCCGTTTCTTCAATTATACGCAAGCTCTCCTCACCAGGGGATAAGATCGTACTTCTTACACCCAACTATAATCATTTCTACAATTGTATCCAGGGGAATGGCAGACAAGTTCTTGAGGTAGAAATGAAATATGACGGTAATTCATATTCCATTGATTACAATGATCTTAAATTGGCTCTTTCAGATCCATTAGCTTCACTAATGATATTTTGTAACCCACAGAATCCCACTGGCAATGTATGGGAAAAAGAAACTTTGCAGAAGGTAGGAAATCTCTGTGCTGAAAAAGGTATTACTGTAATTTCGGATGAAATTCACTGTGATATTATAACTCCCGGAACAGAATATACTCCCTTTGCATCCGTTTCTGAAATCAATAAAAACCATAGCATTACATGTATTGCACCCACTAAGGCATTTAATCTTGCTGGACTCCAGACTTCGGCTTTGTACATTCCTGATAAATTGCTGAGAAATAAAGTACATTCTGCAGTTGAAAAGGATGAAATATCTATGCCGAATTCCTTTGCGTCGACTGCAGCTGTATCGGCTTTTACAAAGGGCAGAGCATGGCTTAATGAACTTAATGAATATATTTTTCAGAATAAACAGACAGTCAGATCTTTTATTGAAAATGAAATACCACAGATCCGACTTGTCTGGGGAGATGCAACTTATCTTTTGTGGATTGATTGTACAGCACTAAAAACAGACAGTAAAACCCTTGCACCTCAGATCAGAAAAAATACCGGTTTGTTTGTAATGGCTGGAAGTTATTATGGAAAAGGAGGTAACGGTTTTCTGAGAATGAACATTGCTTGCCCGAGAAAACTGCTGCTTGACGGACTTCAAAGATTGAAAAAAGCAATAAATATATAAAATGATGTTCTGTTTTAATTATGAAGCTCAGAAAAAATGAATGTAAATTAAGGAGAAATATTTATGTATATGCCGGTTCATCTTTACAGTGAAAAAAACGCAGTTGTAAAGCATTATGAAAAGATAATCAGATATGGTACTAATGCATTGATTGTAACAGGAAAAAGCTCTGCGAAAAAAAGCGGTGCTCTGGATGATGTGATTGGTATTTTTGAAAACAACAATATCAGATATACCATTTTTGATAATGTAGAGGAAAATCCGTCTGTGAAAACGGTATTAACTGCAAGCCGCGTAGGAAAAACTGAAGGAGTCGATCTTGTAATCGGCATAGGCGGTGGTTCACCTCTTGATGCTGCAAAAGCAATTGCTTTTTTGTTAGCTCATCCGGATGGAAGTGCAGAGCTTTTGTATACCAAGGGAGATGATGATTCACTGCCGCTTATTCTTATTCCTACAACCTGCGGTACCGGGTCAGAGGTGACAGCTGTAAGCGTATTAACTATACCAGAAAGACATACAAAAAAATCTATCAGTCACAGAATATTTGCTGATCTTGCACTTATTGACTGTAAATACCTCAGAACTGCTTCGGTTGAAATACTCAGAAACACTGCACTTGATGCTCTTACTCATATGATAGAAAGCTATATTAATTCCGGATCAGATGATTTCAGCCGTATGTTTGTTGATGCTGGTCTGAAACTCTGGAAGAAAAATATGTACGTACTTGAAGACGGAAAAGCTACAGATGAGCAGCTTCTGGAAATGATGAATACTGCTGCAATAGGAGGAATGGCTATAGCGCAGGACGGTACAGGAATTCCGCATGGACTAAGTTACTCCCTGACATATAAACTTCACGTTCCTCACGGTAAGGCTGTAGGGTATTTCACAGCTGGTTACCTGAATGCTGCTTCTGAAATTGACAGGAATTATATTCTTAACAGTCTGGGATTTGCCGATATAAACGATTTTCAGAAATGGTATATAAGACTGTTTGGAAAAACAGAGGTAGATGTACGGATCCTTAATGAATCTGTCGAAGAACTTTGGAATAATAAACCGAAAATTAATACCGCTCCATTTGAAATTACAAAAACTACTCTTGAAGAAATTGCTTTTTATACAATGAAATACTGATAATCTTTTCTATAAATATGTATTGCTGTGATTAACGGATCAAAAGAATCAGTATTAATTGATACATTTTAGTTGTAAAAATGAGAAAAAATAGTGCAGATAATGCTTTAAGCAAGTGTCTGTACTATTTTTTACTATATATAAAAAATACTATTGACAAATAAGAATAGATTTGATATATTAAGTATGAAAAGTATGTTTTGTATTACAAATCCAGAAAGGACGGTAATCTATATGGATAAGCCTGAAGGAAAATATGCATGGACAGTTACAGTCGGAACAAAAGGTCAGATTGTTCTTCCAAAGGAAGCAAGAGATTTGTTTGATATCAATCCCGGTGACAGCCTTATTATTCTGGGTGATAAGGAGAGGGGAATGGCAATACCGCCGAAAAACGAATTCTCAAAGTTTTTTGAAAAAGTATTTAAAAATTAAGTCAGGAGAGTGATTATTATGCCCAGTGTATTTGGTATTCCGCTAATCGGCTTTATTCAGATGGTTCTTGGAACGCTTATTATTATTTTTATTCTTGTTAAATATCTTATTCGGCCCAAGAAGGGAAAGAAAGGCGAATATATTATCAATGACGTTCATATAATTGTTGGTGACGGTAGTGAAGCATATCATCAATACGTTTACATAAAAGGCGGAATAATAAAGCAGATTTCAGATAAACCTATTGAAAAGAAGAATGTCCATATAATTGATGGAGCATATAAAACCCTTATGCCCGGCCTTATAGATAGTCATATTCATATTCAGGGAGGTCTGAATTGCCATAGTGAGGAAGAAAGCGATATATTTCTCGATGAAAAAATCCCTCAGATATTTGAGGAAAATGTTCTTCCGTATGGTATTACCACAATAAAAGATCTTGATGCTCCTAAGCATTTCATTTATAAACTCCGCGAAAAAATCAATTCAGGAAAAATAACCGGTCCTGAGCTTTTTATCGTTGGTCCTAATTTCACTGCTCCTGGAGGACATCCGGCAAAAACTCTTGGTTCTAACAGTAAATGGGCAAGGGAAGAAATGGCTATTGAAGTATCTGATTCCAAAGAAGTATCTGATGGTATAAAAGAACTTAAGGATGCAGTAGTCGATTTTCTTAAATTTACCTACCAGGGCGGTGATTACTGGTATTTTGATCAGAAGCTAGATATTCAGAAAATTGATAAAAAACTGATGCAGCAGATAATCAAAGAAGGTAAAGAAAACGGTCTGAATAGTACAGCTCACGTTTTTCACTACAATGATGTAAAAGAACTGCTTGAAGCGGGAATATATGGAATTGAACATGGTATATTAGATAAATCAATTGACCCGGACGATGATATTATTAAGCTGTGGAAAAAAACAGGAACATATTTTGTACCGACTGTAAATGCCATGACTTATGAAAAAGAACCTACCAGAATGGAGCATAGCATTCATAATCTTAAGGTGCTTTATGATGCAGGTATACATATTGCCATGGGTACCGACAATATGTTTGAAACTATGACAGGAGATGTTGAACATAAAGAGCTGGCATATTACGTTGAAGCAGGTCTCAGTCCTATGCAGGCAATAGTGCTTGCAACAAAAAATGGTGCTGAACACCTTGGAATTGCCAACAGAAAGGGACAGGTCAAGGAAGGAATGCAGGCAGATCTTATTCTTCTTGACAAAAACCCTGCCGAAAATATATCAAATATAAAATTTATAGACAGAGTATTTCTCAGAGGAAATATTGTATATTCACAAAAGCCTATTCAATCATATGATATGCCCATTTATTCATATCCGGATAAGCTTTCATCAGCTAAATATGTGAGCGTTGACGGAACTCAGAAGCGTGAAATAGTATTTGAACATTATCGGGATGAAAAAATAATTACAAGCGTTACATATCAGAATAATAAAAAACTGACAGAGGAACAATTTACACTGGAATCAAATTTATCAGCTGTTAAATGGCATTATTCATGTCCCTCTGATAACTCTGAAATAAACGCTTACATAGAAAACGGCAATATTTATATGAGCGGAACATTCAAAGGAAAACAGCAGGATAAGAGCTTTAAGATAGATGAGGGCTTGTGGTATCAGATGATGGATATGTGTTTCCCCGCATTTAATAATTCAAAGCTTGATGAAATACTGTTTTATTCTATAGGAACAGGTAATAACAGAGGCGCAATGTCACTTGGTGAATTTGCAGCAAAAAAACTTGGAAACGAAGAAATAGAATTGAACGGACAAAAATATTACTGTGAAAAAACAAGTCTTGTACTTACTATGTTTTCCTGGGCATGGACAGGATTGTATTGGTATGACACAAAAACAGGACAGCTTGTTCAGAGCGGTGTAAAAAAAGGTAATAAAGAAAGCATTCTCTGGAAGCTTGAGAATTTTAATTTTATGGATTAATTCTGGTGTGTTGAGTTGGTATAGAAATAGAATGTTAAGAAAAACAACATTTTAACGTTTGAATATATTATGCAGAATAATCACCCTCAATTATTCCTGTAAGCTTTAAAACAAAATTCTCTTGAAAAGGTGCTTTTTTCAATCTATCAGCAAGGGATTAATTCAAAGACAGTCCGGTGGACTGTTTTAAGAGGTCGGGAAGCCTTGAAATGTGTAATTGTCATGTTTTATTGTTTTAACTAATAACAGGCAATGAACTAGTAATTAATAGAGCACAATCTTTATGCAGCCCTGGGAAAGAGGACGTCATCTTATCTGGATCATTAAAAAATAATATTGCTGCCCCAGGGCAGCATAGCAAAAAACGGAACTACTGACTCCTAAACAAAAAAGTCGATGAACCAAAAAATTCATCGACTTTTTTGTTATTATGAAGTATGATGCGTTATTTTAATGCAACAGACTCTAATGTTATTAAAAAAGAATTGACATATTCCACTTGTTAAATTATAATATATTCAACAAGTGGAATATAGGAGGCTGTTATGTTAAAGCATGGTATTCTTGGACTCTTAAGCTACGGAAGCATGTCTGGTTATGATATTAGTCGTACTTTCAAAGATTCTCTCAATTATTTCTGGACTGCACAAACAAGCCAGATTTACAGAGAACTGCAAACCTTGAAAGAAAAAGGTTGGGCAAATAATGAAATTGTAGAACAAAAAGGAAAACCAGATAAGAAGGTTTTTTCTATTACTGAAAGCGGACGACAGGAACTAAACAGATGGCTGACTGATGATAATACAGAATTTGCTGTGCGCAGTCCATTACTTATGAAAATATTTTTCAGGGGCGAAAGAAGTATTGATGAAAATATACAATATTTTGATAAAATGCAAGAGAAAGGCAAAACATTTATTTCCATGATGCAAAG
>ONDB01000193.1 GCA_900316485.1 uncultured Eubacteriales bacterium | reverse complement strand
GCAGTGACATCCAGTCATCTTCTTCTATACCGTCAACGACGACAAACCCCCACTGGTCCAATACATTTTTTACAATATCAGGTAAAACACTAGAATTGTATTTTCGTTTTATACTATTCAATTCTTTAGTGTTATCCGGAATATTGTCTTCGTTACCGAATGATATAAGCGTTTTTCCGTTACAATCTCTGTAAAAATTCAGTTTTTCATCTTTTGAAAGTACTCTTGTCTGAAGCTCAAAATTTTCTCCGACTGCTTTTGTCATCCAATCTACATTAATACTGGAAGATACGACAATGTTCCAGCTCATATTCATGATTGTTCTGAAGAACGGACAACAATTTGTTTCAATTCCTGCCTGGAACAGTGCACCTTTTAATTTCTTGTGGTCTGTATTTTCCCATAATTTGTTCAGGGTTATTTCTTCCTTGCCTATATCAAGACTGTGTGACAAATTTTTGAAAAAATTCTGATCAGATTTAATGTATTTCTGTCCAAGAAACAGTGCTGACAAAGTGCCACCGTTTTTAATTTCTTTAAGCATTTCTACAACATTTTTTTTCAGTTCATTGTTCATATAATCACCCTAATATAGCATATCACTTTTCACAAAAATGTTCAACAGGAACGCAGGAAAACATCTTATTTTATATGTAATTGCCAAAATAATTACCTTGTGGTATTTTTAAAAAACAAAAAAGACGGCATTCCGCCGCCTGGTCACACTACCTGTTCAACTTCCGCAAAAGAACAGCCCCTGTCATTTCACCTCCTGAAAGTTTATGGTCCCGGCTCATGCTCACAGAAGAGACGCAGCCACATTGATGATGATACCAATAATAAACATACATTTCACCTCCCTAAATCAGATTTCGATAATCCTGCTTAGCCGAGAAGAGCCTTGACGATCTCAATGGCAATCTTGATCGTCCACATATTTTCTCACTCCTTTCCTGCCTTAGTGATTTCTGCTGCTGTGATTCCTTTCAGCGAGTTAGTCACTCCCATTACAGATGAAAGATTACATCCAGGATGCTGCCGAGAGACTCGCCGATCTCCTTGAAGAAACTGAATACCATATTATCACCACCTTTCTGTTGTATAAAGTTGTTCCTGCTTCCGTCTTACTCACATGAGCTCAATAGCATCAAGAACATGGAGAAGCTCTTTTACTGCTTTTTTGCTCATTACACTCACCTCCTTTTATCTCTGCCGGTCACTTAGTCGTCGATGATATCCTTGATAAAGGACTCTATATTGACGACTGTATTGATGCCCATAATACCGGTCAAGATTGTGCTTCCTACCTTAGCGGCAGTCAGGCCAGAAATTAATCCCAACATCAGAAAACCTCCTTTCCGGTAAAATAAGATAACACTTCATTCCACATACCTCCTTGAATTATACCGCAGAAGCGGTTGTCTCTGTTTCCCATCGTTTGACTGTATTCATTATATCAGATTTGTATGGTACTGTCAAAACGTAGGATAATCTATACTATCTACCGTATATATCAGATATTAAGCCACTTCTCGCAAACTTATGTTGCATTTCTCTACCGTATTGTGGTAGAATAAATTAAAGGAGATGATGATATGAGCACTGTACTTGAAAGCGGTATGTATATCAGTCTGAACAAAGAATCGGATACAATTATCAAAAACGACATTGAACTTTTCAGAACAAATGCAGATGCTCCGGATAACAAATATAAATTTACCGTAAACAAATTTCTGAACAACGTCTTTGTAAATATGTATGACGGAAGAATATTTGATCGGGAAGCTGTCGTTAAAACAAGAAACAAAGGTGCAAAGGGCGTTAATATCAAGCCGAATAAAACCATCATGGAAAAAATGGAGGCTGCAGGACTTGTTATTAATTATGATCCGGTAAATGATCCCGTTTCGGCGGATTTTGCGGCATTTTATGTTCAGCTGATAACGGAGTACTGCCAGAAAACACGTATTGAAAGGGAAAGGATATTTTACAAACAGCTCATAAATGATCTCAACGATGAAATAGAGCTGAAATATCTCTTGAAGCTGAAAAAAAATGACGGATGGGACACATACATTTTTCCTTACTCAATAGAAAAGTCTGATGATGTTCACAAGAGTTATCTCACCGGTTTTGCGCTGAGACTGACGGACAAAGGATATGTGTATAAAAAAACGCTTTGTGTTCCCCTGAGTAAGATCCTGGGCTATCAGCGCATAGAAAAGATCAGACCGGAAAAGCAGATATTTTTTGAAGAGACCCCGGAGATCCAGAGCTATGCTGACATGAAAAATTATATAGAAGAGAGATTCCATACAGACGGGGTATTATATCTTAGTGATATCCTTCGTAATGTTACGGTCAGGCTGACGGATAACGGAAAGGAATTTTTCTTGTCCAGGACACAGCACAGACCGGTTTATGAATTTGATAAAAACGACGATCATCTTGTCCACTGCCGGGCAACACAACTGCAGACCTTTATGTATTTCTTTAAGTTCGGCGGAGATGCGGAAGTGTTGGAGCCGGAAGATTACAGAAAATACTTTATCCGGAAATATGAAAATGCTTTGAATAATTATCACTATACCCCTAAAAATATATGAATAAGCAAATTTTCGTAATTGCCTTCGCATTTATAAACACGTCTCACTAAAATATTCTGTCAATCAAAAGAAATTAACAAGTGCGATATTCAAGAATTTCATTATCGTTATATAAGCGTCTGCGTGTATCCTTTCAGACTATGATTTTTAT
>ONDB01000161.1 GCA_900316485.1 uncultured Eubacteriales bacterium | reverse complement strand
CTTCAAAGGCTGCTGAGCAGTCAAAGCCCACAACAAACACACAGTCAGCAGCAGCTACAAAGGCTGTAGATACTGTTGCAACAGGCGACGGCACATCTGCTATCGTTCTCGCTGTTATCGCTCTTCTTTCAGTAGTACTCGTTATCTACTGTGTAAAGAACAAGAAAGGCAAGGAGCTTCTCTCTATCGCTGTTTGTATCAGCGTTGCAGGCACAATCTTTGCAATCACAGGTCTCAACGTTTCCGCTACAGATGATCCTGAGGTTATTGCTGAGCCCAAGACAACAACAACAAAGACAGTTCCCGCAGTTGCTGTTCCCGCAGTTGCTGCTATTAACTGCGACGGCGCAAAGTATGATTTCAACGGTCTCGTTACTTACAAGGTAGACGAGGAATTCGTTACAATTTCCGGTATAGTTTATGATGCTGCCGGCGAGCCTGCAGTAGGCGCTAAGATTGAGGTTTCTGACATTGACGGCAATGTTGTTGAGACAGCAGTTTCAGATGCTAACGGTTACTCAATCGACCTTCTCTTCATCGATGCACAGAACTACACAATCACATTCACAAAGGATGATCTTGATCCTATCGTTAAGTCAATCATTGACGTAAAAGAGAATCGTGTTATCAACGCTAAGTTTGATGATGTTTCAAGCGGTATGTACTCACAGTATTTCTCAATAGATCCTATCGTTTCAAAATACGGCGATGCTCTTATTGATGAGTACGGTGTAAGAGTTGACGTAAACGAAGGCGCTACTATCAGAAAGTGCGCAGTTTACATGCGTGAAGACAGCGACGGATGGCGCAGAACTATTGCTATCGTAGGCGATAACATAACAGAGGCAAAATATGTTCCTTATCTCTGCGGCAACGAAGTACTTCACTACGATGGAACAATGCCTGATATCCACATCAATACATTCAGCCTCAGTCAGTCATCTGACGGCATCTGGAATGTTGGCGGCATCTATGATATGATCCATGTTAACCTTGTGGATAAGGACAACAACCTTCTTACATTGGGTACAAAGAATATCGTAGGAAGAAACTGCAAGATCTTTGATAACCTTGATGACATGAAGGCTTGGCTTCTTGCTGAGTAATTCAGTAACTGAATAATTCCGGTTCAGACCGGTCAGCTGCGGTGCAGAGTTTTTCTCTGCACCGTGTTTTTTATCAGGGACTGTCGCATAAAAAAAGTTTCGCCCGCCTTTTCAAAAGGCAGTGGGGTCCATGGGGCAAAGCCCCTGGTCGCACTCCGCAGAGTGCGAAATCTCATTGCTGCAATCCCTCGGCAAAGGGTGAATTCCAAAACAGTCCAGTGGACTGTTTTGGAAGAGGGGACGCCCTGGGAAAGAGGGCGTCCCCTTGTCTGGTTCATGAAGAAATAGTCTTGCTGCCGTAAGGCAGCAAAACAAAAAGCGGAACGACTGACTCCTTGAAAAACAAAATAATAAAGCCGATGAACCAAAATGTTCATCGACTTTTTTTGTGTTATTGTGAGGACTAATGCGTCATTACAATGCACCAGTCCCTTTTTCATTTTATATTTCGTTGTTAAGGAGCGAGTGGTACCGTTACTTTACTGCACTCCGTAAAATAGATCCGCTTCATATCTCAAAGGTTTTTCCAACCCAGATATATTCAAGTCTGCCCATATATCTTTTCATAAAATCATACTGCTCTGTACCCGTACAATGACAGGTATAATACGATGTATCATATCCTTCAAGCTGACAGGCGTAATTCATCAGCTTATCGTCAAGCGGCAGTTTTGAGAAATGAAAGCCGCCGATAAGCACATCAGGTCTGAATTCATCCTCAATATTGATAATCCCCCTGTGGGAGCACCCGCTTATCAGCACTCTCTTTCCCTTTTCCTCAATCATCAGATAATGCTCATGCCGGAAATTCTCAGGCTGCATTATTCCATCCTGCATCATATCAAGACCAAAGGAACCGAAGTCAACGAGCTTTTTCATATGATGGCAAGAATACAGTGTCATACCCTTTCCGACTTCTGTTATACCGTCGGTCATTATCAGTCTGTCATTTCCTTCAAGTGCTGTATCAAGACCAATATACTTTTCCGAGCTGTTATAATGCGGCTCAAATGCGTAACGGCTCATATATACCGGAGCTTTGCTGTTTATTTTCAGGAATTCCGTTATTCCTCCGCCGTGGTCATAATGACCGTGTGACAGCACTGCTATATCCACACAGCTGAGATCAATACCAAGGCTTTTTGCATTTTCTGCAAAAAGTGAGCTTTGTCCCATATCAAAAAGCAGTTTAATGTCGTTAGCTTCTATATACAGGCTGAGTCCGTGTTCACATGGGAGTCCGGATCTGCTTGTGTTTTCTGTAAGTACGGTTATTTTCATTATTCTTCTGTGCTTACAACTGCAATTCCCAGGTCTTCAAGCTGTGCACTGTCTACATCTGCAGGAGCATTTGTCATTGGCTCACTTGCATTCTGTACCTTCGGGAAAGCAACTACATCACGCAGAGTTGACGCTCCAACCATCTGCATAACAAGTCTGTCAAGACCTATTCCCATTCCTCCGTGGGGCGGTGCGCCGTATTTGAAAGCATCCATAAGGAAGCCGAACTTTCTGTAGGCTTCTTCATCGCTGAGACCGAGCATTTCAAACATTTTCTTCTGAAGATCAGGATTAGTGATTCGGATAGAACCGCTTGAAAGCTCAATTCCATTGAGAACCATGTCGTATGCCTTTGCATATACCTCGCCCTTATTGCCGTCCAGCTTATCAAGGCAGTCATCAGTGGGGGATGTGAAGGGATGGTGCATAGCAATCCATTCGCCGTTTTCCTTGTCATATTCAAAGAACGGGAATTTTACAACCCACAGGAAATTGAATCCGTCGCCTATGATATCAAGCTTCTTTGCGACCTCTGTACGAACCGCTCCGAGAGTCGGGAGAACCGTGTTGTCGTCTGTATCTGCAACGATAAATACAACGTCACCCTTTTCTGCGCCGGCAGTTTTCAGAATAGCCTGCATTTCATCCTCAGTCATGAATTTTGCAAAGCTTGAAGCAATGCCGTCCTCATTCATTCTGATCCATGCAAGACCCTTTGCACCGATACCTCTTACAAATTCTGTAAGCTTATCTATTTCTTTTCTTGTATAAGTCTTTACTGCACCCTTTGCAGTGATACCTCTTACTGAACCGCCGCCGTCAACTGCACTTTTGAATACGCCGAAGCCGCAGTCCTTTACATCAGCAGTCAGATCAAATATTTCCATACCAAAGCGTGTATCCGGCTTGTCTGAACCGAAACGCTCCATTACTTCATTATATGTGTATCTGGGGAAGGGCGTGGGAATATCAATATCAAGCACTTCCTTGAATACCCTTTTTATATAGCCCTCACCGATTTCAAGAACATCCTCCATATCAACAAAAGACATTTCAAGGTCTATCTGTGTGAATTCAGGCTGTCTGTCTGCACGAAGGTCCTCATCACGGAAGCAGCGGGCAATCTGCATATATCTGTCAAAGCCTGCAACCATGCAAAGCTGCTTATACATCTGGGGTGACTGAGGAAGAGCATAGAATGAGCCCTTGTGTATTCTTGACGGAACAAGGAAATCTCTTGCTCCCTCGGGTGTTGACTTTATAAGCATAGGTGTTTCAAGCTCAATAAAGCCGTTATCGTCAAAATAATCCCTTGTTACCTTTGCAACCTTATGGCGAAGAAGCAGATTGTTCTGAAGCTGGGGTCTTCTCAGGTCAAGATAGCGGTACTTAAGTCTTGTAAGCTCTGCTGTCTTGCAGTCGTCAACAATTTCAAAAGGCGGAGTTTCAGATTCTCCCAGAATGCGAAGCTCTGTTACCTCTATTTCAATATCGCCTGTAGGGATATCCTTGTTTTTGCTGCTGCGCTCTCTTACCTTGCCCACTGCTGCAAGAACAAACTCTGAACGTACAGAAAATGCTTTTTCAAAAACTGCCTTGTCGGTGTTATCATCAAAAGCAAGCTGTACTATACCTGTTCTGTCACGCAGGTCGATAAATATAAGCTGACCCAGGTCACGCTGACGCTGTGTCCATCCGCAGACGGTAACTGTCTGACCTATGTTTTCAGCACGAAGCTCGCCGCAGTAGCAGCTGCGCTTAAGTCCTGTTAAAAATTCTGCCATTTTACAATACCTTCCTTCAATTATTCAACTGTAAGTCCCAGCTTTTCCATAAAGCTGTCATTTGCTCCGTTTACATAAATTGAGAAAAACTTATCATAGAAGTTTTCATCAAGCGGAACTTCCTTTTCTGTGCCCGTAAGCATATTTTTGATTTTAGCCTTATTGCTGTCGATTTCATCATCACCGAGAACCATGCTGAACTTAGCCTTTATCTTATTTGCATACTTCATCTGGGGCATAAGCTTTCTGCCGATGATATCACACTCTGCAATAAGTGAAGCATTTCTGATACCCTCGGTAAGCTCAAATGCCTTAAGTCTGCCCTTTTCGCTGATACCTGCAATATAGATATCACAAGCAGGGGGAAGCTCCAGCTCCACCTTCTGCTTCTCAAGAAGGATAAGCAGACGCTCAATGCCCATACCGAAGCCCAGTGAAGGTGTAGGCTGACCGCCCAGCTCCTCAATAAGACCGTCATAACGTCCGCCGCCGCAGACTGTGCCCACCTCGGGAGCAACAAATTCAAATACCGTCTTTGTATAGTAGTCAAGTCCTCTTACAATTGTGGGGTTGACCTTATAATCTATATTTACTGCATCAAGGCAGCTTTTTACTCCCTCGAAATGACTTTTACAGTCGTCGCAGATATAATCAAGCACCTTGGGCGCACCCTCTGCTATCTGTGAGCATTTCTTTTCCTTGCAGTCAAGAATTCTCATGGGATTTCTTTCAAGTCTTGAGTGACAGGTTTCGCAAAGCTCATCCTTATGTGCGCCGAAATATTCTTTCAGTGCATCATAATACTTCGGTCTGCACTGGGGGCATCCGATAGAATTTATTTCAAGGCTGATTTCCTTTACATCGAGTCTGTCAAAAATAGACTTAGCAGCGCAGATGACCTCTGCATCAGCATAAGGAGAAGCTGCTCCGTATGTTTCCATACCGAACTGATGGAATTCTCTCTGTCTGCCGAAGTTTTTCTTTTCATAGCGGTAGCAGGCAGTTATGTAGTATGTCTTTATAGGGTAGCCTGCAGCAAAAAGCTTATGCTCCAGCATTGCCCTTGCGGCGCCTGCTGTACCCTCAGGTTTAAGGGAAAGCTCATCTCCGCCTTTGGTAGTAAAGCTGTACATTTCCTTCTGCACTATATCCGTAGTATCTCCCACAGAGCGGTTAAAGAGAACCGTATGCTCAAAAACAGGTGTACGGATTTCCTTGAATCCATAGGACTGAGCCTGTCCGCGCATGATATCCTCAACAAACTGCCATTTATAGCTGTCAGCAGGAAGAACATCCTCCGCACCGTAAACCTTCTGTGTAATAAGCTCCATTTTTTTCTTCCTTTCTTCTTTTTAAATTCAGCCGGACAGCCGCAAACACAATATCAGCTCCGTTAAAACCTCTGTTCCATAACAAGATATTCTGCATTTATTATGTCATCATATCCAGGCTGTAAATATTTTTTAATTGCCGTGCAAACCAGTGCCGTCCCGGTGCTTTTTTCCTGCAAAACGAAGCACCACTCCGCACTCAGATTCACCTATTCACTATTATACATTCCCCAACAAAAAAAATCAACCCACTGCCCGCCGCCAGCGTGACGCTGGACCCTTAACGCGATGGTATCGCTTCACTTACGTTACGCTCTTAATGTGCCTGACTGTCTGGCTGCCCGCGGTGCTGCTGTAATCGCTAAGTTTGCTTAGACTTACGCTGCTAGTCAGAACAGAGTATCAGTAATTGTCTCACGAACCATAAACCACAGTTGACGTTCAGCACCAGAGAAAAGTGTTTAGCAGTCGCCCCACTAACACAAACCACAATTAACGTTCAGCACCAGAGTAAAGCGTTTTAAAACCGCCCCACGAAGGGGTGAGTTAAGGAAAAGGGATTTGCATAAAACCTGCTCCCCGAATCATACTACATGAACATTATAAAACCGGCACGTTGGCATTTCTTAGCTTTGAAATAGCTTACAGATAATATAAAAGAAGAACCGACTCAGAGCGGAACTACTGCTCCGTCTCCGTTTTGCGGTTCTCCTTCGTTTTTTAAGCTGCGTCTGCAGCCCCTCAGATTTTCGGAATCAGCCTTAGAGTGTGACCGGGTTTACTCGGAAAATGCCGGTCGCTCTTCGTTGATGACGGCATTCTCTCGAAAAAGCAGTGAAATACACCAGACTGCTGCAAGTGCCACCAGAGTATATATTATTCTGCTGACTATGCTGGTCTGACCGCCGCAAAGCCATGCGACTATGTCAAACTGGAAAATTCCTACGCTGCCCCAGTTGAGTCCACCGATGATAAGAAGAATAAGTGATATCTTATCAAGCATTTGTATTACCTCCATCGTTGTTTGATAATCAGCCCATTGTAAATCATATTTCAGTATTATTTTACAACCGGCTGAGATAATTAACCTGGTCTGATACCGCAGCGGATTTCCGGAGTGTTTCCGGCAGATCAGGCTTTTGAGATACGGATAACCTGCTGCCGGAAACAGCAGAGGCAATCATTACTTAGTCTGCTGCCTGACACAGCACAGACTGTATCCTGTGTTATTTTTCCCAAAGCATGGCTGTTTTATTCCATTCGTTTATATGTAGTTTTCAAGCTTTCTCAGACGTTCTATTCCTTTGCGGATATGCTTATACACGCAGGTTTTTGTAATGCCAAGCTGCCGGGCAATATCTTCCGCGCTCATTCCTTCCATGTATTTCATGCTGATGCATTCACGCTGTCTGTCTGTCAGTTCAATTGTTATCCCTTTCAGCATCAGTTCTTTAAGCCTGCTGTGCTTTGTACCGGTTTTTTCCATACAAGATTCAAAAAATATTCTCTGCGAAACTTCCTTTTCCTGCGATTCCATCAGATACATACAATGTTTTGACATATCAGCACTCCCCCTTCCTTGCACCAAGCAGCTTTGCTGTGCTCAGACATTCATACCTCATTATCCGAAAAAGCTCTGCCCTCCTTCCCATTTCTGCAAGCGCTTCACTGGGAGCGCTTTTCATTTGCTCTTTCAGGTTTTTCAGTCTTTCCTCCAGAATCCTTGCACTTTCGTAGTATTCCTGCGCCCATTCCTTATACGTCATCTTATTCTCCTTTCACCACGTTTCGTGTAGACAGTTGCTTAAAAATAACGCTGCACCCTCAGCATATTCCGGATATGCCTCCTGCAGCTTCTTTTATCAATATTATATTTACATTTTTTTAATTGTCAAGACCTTTTTATACTGTGTTTTTACAGCTTATACAATAAAATGCATCTTAGCCCAAAAAATAAAAATAGGTCTTGAAATACACGTTCTGTGGTGGTATAATGGATAAAACAAAATGCGGAGGTTTATTATGAGATCGCAGCTCGGAGACAAGATCAGACAGCTCAGAAAAAATGCAGGAATAACTCAGCATGAGCTTGCAAATAAACTCGGTGTTTCCGCTTCAGCAGTGGGAATGTACGAGCAGGGACGGCGGGAGCCTGACAATAAAACACTTCTGAAAATTTGCTCTGTTTTCGGAATAACCAGCGATTATCTTCTGGGCAATACCGGAACCGACGCTGACAAGGGACGTGAGGTATCCGATGTATTCGATGAATTCACGAGAGTGCTTTCCTCACAGCAATGCCTTATGTTTGACGGAGTACCTCTTGATGATGAGGACAGATGCAAGATTGTGGATGCAATAAAGGTGGTAGCTGCGGTCATTACCCAGCAGCAGAATTCAAAACGCCGCACGGAAAGTTAATATAAAGCTGCTGAATAATACAAAAAACAAGTTTTTATGAAAATGCCTGTATTATTATCTGCAAAACAAGCAATAATATATACAGAATAATTAACAGTATGAGTATGACACGGATTATATATTGCCGGCGCTATAGACATAAGACAATATTTTCCAGTGTCAAGCTGAATATACGGAACTGACAGCGAAACAGGCTCGTCTGAGCCGCTGAGATACATCAGGTGTTACACCCGGTTTATCCGGTGCAGACAGAAAACGGAGTATGAATATGAAAACAATTGCTGAAAAGGTGCGGGAGCTTATCGGCTTGTATGAAACCGCAGACCCGCAGGAAATTTGTGATAAAATGGGCATAATGGTACACTGCCATGAACTGACAGACAAAATCAACGGCTTTGCTTCATCCTTTAACGGTGTACCTTTTATTGTGCTCAACAGCAGACTCGGATATTATGAAAAACGAATTACCCTTGCCCACGAGCTTGGACATATTGTTCTGCATTCAGGTACAAATTCAGTCAGCCTGAGCATGAACACAAGCTTCTGCGTTACTAAATATGAAAGAGAGGCAGACTGCTTTGCCGCTCACCTACTGCTTGAAGACGGCAGAAGCGAATATGAAGATATGGAAGCAGTTACGGCTGATGATATATCCATGATCACACGTATGCCAAAGGATATGGTGCAGACAGCCTTTTTCCCGGATTGAGAAAAAGGCTTATCCCACTGCTTTTATGAAAAGAGGTGTCACGGTTTGAAGCTGTATATGAAAAGAAACAACATAGAAAGCGGAATAGATTTTACTATATACAATCATCTTGAAAAAATCGTATTCAATGTCAGGGGAACCGTGGATTCCTCTTTGAAAATGAAGCTTGAAGGACGCTCGGGAGAAGTCTTTTCTTCCATACGTCTTAATTCGTTTATGTTTACCTACTTTTCGGTACGGTGCGCCAGAAGAATGTATATTCTTGTACCCTGCATCCGGGAAAGATTTGCCTTCGCCATATACGGAAGCACATACCGCTTTGCCGGAAATCTGGCTTCAGGTGAATTTACTATGGAAAACACTGACGGTGAAGTGCTTATGACTATCAAAAAAGTACGCACCTCATCGGGAGAAGCCTTTGAGCTTGATATAAAAGAGGATGAAAAAAAATTATTTCTTATTTCAGCAGCTGTCTGCGCAGCATCCTATCAGGTATTCGCAGAGCCTGAAACGCCTCAGGTCTGCTGCTGAGTCTGTCAAATATTCAGGAGGTGATGCTATTGGGCAAAACAGCTGTTAATAAAACAGGTAAAAAGCTGGTCGGCTTTCTGACTGATACAGCAAATTTCCGTTTTCTGTTCGTTGGTGCCCTGCTTTTTGCTTCATTGAATGTTATCCGGTATTACTTCTATGTAGCCGCAGGAATATTGATGATATGGGCGGCATTCCTGTTCGGATACAATATGATATACAGACGCAGGATACTGAGAGTAAGAAACCGAAGAATAATACTTATGTTTCTGGGCTTTGCTGTTCTCACCTGCTTTTTACGGATGAGCACTAATTTTTTTGCAAATATATATTATGTTATCTGGATGGGTATATGCTATTTCCTGTTTTACGGCATTCATGCCGATAAAAGCAAACGCCCCTGTGCCCGTGAGGTATGCCGTATTTTTGACCTTGTGAATATTGTTACTACCGTAATGATGATTATTGGTCTGGTGCTTCTTTTCATGTACCCCAAGGGCTTCAAATACGGCGGAGATGTTTTCGCCATATTTGAAAACAGATTTGTGGGTATCATTTTCAATGCAAATGTTACCGGCTTTTATGCCCTGATGGGAGTAATATGCTGCCATCTTCTTTGGATAATAAAACGCTCCTCAGGAAGGCTTACCAAAAAATCAGGAGCTTTTTACATAATTTGTTCTATTATCAATTTACTTGCAATGTTCCTTTCGGATTCCAATGCAACATTGCTTATGCTGATACTTTATCTTTGTTTTATCTGCTTTTATGCTATTTTCAGAGGATACAAGAAAGGCTTCTTTTCAATATTGTTCCGTCTGATAGCCCTGGTGCTGGCATGCATAGTTATTTTTGCATTCATGCTGGGTCTGAGGACACTTATACAAAGCGGCACATCATTTGTTCTCAGCTCAATTTCTCCCCATACTACCATCTCAACCGGAGTTAAGACTGTACCGGACGGTAATGTGATTATCCGCCCCGATACAAAATCCAGAACCACTTTTGAGCATCAGAATACAAATATTGACAGCGGACGCTTTAAAATATGGAAACAGTCTGCCGAGCTTTTCCATTTATTCCCGGTGCTTGGAGTAGGCAAAGCAAATATGGTGGATTATGGCAAAGAATACATCGGCGGTCTTCGGTATGAGGACCTGCATAACGGATTGTTTACAATAGCTGTTTCCTACGGCGGAACAGGTATGCTGCTGTTCATGATACTTGCGCTTACAGTAGCAAAATCAATGCTGAAAACTATATTCCGCTACCGCAGCGAAAACAGGCGTGACGGCAGAGCACTTATGTATATCACCGCTTTCTGTTCAGCCTATTGTGTTTATTCTATGGTTGAAGTAGCGCTGCTGGTAGATATTTCCTACCGTGTGGTTATTTTCTGGCTTATTATAGGTCTGGCTGAAAGCTATATACGGTCATATGAGCACAAGGCGCTTATCAATTCAGAAAACATTCCTGAGCGCAGCCGGTCAATACACCGGGTTGCTGCTTATCTTTACCATTCTCAAAAAAACTGACTCACATTTATTATGCGGCTTTATTCGCAAAAAAATACAGAGGATTTCAAAATAAGCTAAAACTAAGTGAAATGAGGAAAAAACATGAAGGACGGATTTCTGCGCATTGCAAGCGCAACACCAAAAATAAAGGTTGCCGACTGTATGCATAATGCACAGGCAATTATTGAACATGCAAAACAGGCTGCTGCAAAGGGCGCCTCGATGATAGTATTCCCGGAGCTTTGCATAACAGGCTATACCTGCCATGATTTGTTTTTACAGCGCAGTCTTCTTGAGACTGCCGAAAAAGCTCTTGAAAAAATCATTGAGGAAACAAAGGAGCTTGAAGCTGTTATTATTGTGGGACTTCCCGTCCCGGTCAGGGGAAAGCTTTACAACTGCGCCGCTGTCATATGCAGGGGCGAAATACTGGGACTTCCTGCAAAGACATATATACCGAATTATTCAGAGTTTTACGAAGTACGGCATTTTACTCCGGCAAGCAAAGAAATACAGACAACAAAAATTGCCGGACAGTATGCTCAGATTGGTCAGCCTATGCTTTTTTCATGCGAAAATATGCGTGAGTTTTGTTTTGGGGTGGAGATCTGCGAGGATCTTTGGACACCGGAACCGCCTTCAGGTATGCTTGCGAAAAACGGCGCTCTCATTATAGCAAATCTTTCCGCAAGCGATGAGGTAATAGGCAAAGCAGACTACAGAAGAATGCTTGTCAAATCCACCTCGGCAAGGCTCATTTCCGCATACGTATATTCAAGCGCAGGACAGGGCGAAAGCACTCAGGATCTGGTTTTCTCCGGTCATAATATGATATGCGAAAACGGTGCAATGCTTGCTCAGTCAAAAAGGTTTACCACCGGAGTCATATATGCGGATATCGACCTGCAGAAGCTTGAAAGCGAACGCAGACGTGCAAATACATATGAAGTATCCGATGACCTTGTTTATTTCAAATCTTTTGACCTGAATCCGCCTGTGCTCGGGCTGAACCGTAATATCAGCAAAACACCCTTTGTTCCCGAAAGCAAAACCAATCTTGACGAACGCTGTGAGGAAATACTTACAATACAGGCAACAGGACTTGCTACAAGGATAGAGCATACCAATGTACGCACTGTAGTGCTGGGTCTTTCAGGCGGACTTGATTCCACCCTGGCACTGATAGTTGCGGTTCATGCCATGGATATGCTGGGACGTGACAGAAAGGATATTGTAGCCGTAACCATGCCCTGCTTCGGTACCACAAAGCGTACAAAAAGCAACGCAGAGGTTCTGGCAGAAAGCTATGGCGTAAGCTTCAGGGATATTGATATCAGCAAGGCTGTAATGCAGCATTTTCAAGATATAGGACAATCCCCTGACTGCCTTGACGTTACATATGAAAACGGTCAGGCAAGAGAACGTACACAGGTGCTTATGGATATTGCAAATAAAACCGGAGGCTTTGTTATCGGTACCGGAGACCTTTCCGAGCTTGCCCTGGGCTGGGCAACATATAACGGTGACCACATGTCAATGTACGCTGTAAACTCTTCTATTCCCAAAACTCTTGTGCGCCATCTGACAGCATTTGAAGCTGACCGATGCCAGGGAAATCTCAGAGACGCTCTGCTGGATATTCTTGATACACCTGTAAGCCCCGAGCTTCTTCCGCCTAATGACGGAGAAATATCACAGAAAACAGAGGATCTTGTGGGTCCCTATGAGCTGCATGATTTCTTCCTGTATTATTTTGTCCGCTTCGGATTTACTGCGGATAAGATATTCCGCATGGCAAAAATTGCATTCAAAGACGAGTATGATGATGAAACCATAAGAAAATGGCTTTCTACATTTATCAGGCGGTTTTTCTCCCAGCAGTTCAAGCGTTCCTGTCTGCCGGACGGTCCGAAGGTGGGCACAGTCACACTGTCTCCCAGAGGCGACTGGAGAATGCCCAGCGACGCCCACGCTACTGCCTTTCAGCTCAGCTGATATCAAGGAATCAAACAGGATTCCATTCAGCTACTGACTAACAAAACCGCTAAAACACGGAGGTCTTTTTATAATGAATAACGAAAATAATAACAATAACGGATATAACGATCAGCAAATGGATTTTCAGGGGCTTGAGCAGACCTATGGCAATTCCTACGGCGGAAGCTACGACAATCAGTCCCCAGACTATAATCCCTCACAGAACAGCTACCAGCAGCAAGACGGGTATTATGCTCCTCCCGCAGGCTACGGCGCAAATAATTATCAGCCGACTCAGCCTCCGGTTAACGAATACACTCCCCAGCAGAATATGCCCGGCTATGGCTATAATCAGAACTATTCCCCTGTATATACTCAGAATTATCAGTCAATGCCTGCGCAGCAGCCCTGTAACGTCTATAATCCCTACGGGCAGCAGCTTTTTGTTATGCCCCCCCGAACTGTAAATAATACTCCCGGATTTATTATTGCTATTTCAGCAATAGTATTTGCCTTTGTTCCGTTTTTTGGTCTGATACTTGGAATAGTCGCAATGATACTCTCTGCAAAGGCTAAAAAGGAATCCTCTGTTCCGGGCAACGTTCCGGGAAATCTTGTTTTGCCGGGGTTTGTATGCTCCATAGTTGCCCTGGTAATAACCGGACTGATAACACTTGTGCTGATCCTTGGAATTATCTCAGGAATAACATCAGCATCAGATTCAGGCTCCGACTCCGACAGCTACGGCTACTATGACTATTATAACGATTATGACTGGGGGCAGTACGGAGATTCCGGAGAAGCAGCTTAAAAACTATATACTGTTTTATACAATAAAAAGACCGTCTTCAAGGCTATGAGGTGAACTACATGAAAAAATCCATTACAGATATGTCCTTTGATGAAATATTTCCCGAAGCTTCTTCAGGAAAGAAAAATACATACAGCAAAAAAGGCAGTTATTCTTCATCCGAAGATGATGAAAATATCTGGGGCAGCTCCCAGAATGAAGATAGTTACGACTACAGCAGTAATTTTGACTATGATGATTACGGCAGTGATATTTCTTCCTTTGCACAGCCCCAGGATGACCCGTTTTCCAAGCCTGCTCCGGGAAATGTAACTCCACCCCAAAGCTTTGATCAGCAGCCCCAGAGCTTCACTCCGCCGCCGCAGAATTTTAGTCAGCCCCAGGGCTTTACTGCGCCGCCGCAGAATTTTAGTCAGCCCCAGGGCTTCACTCCGCCGCCGCAGAATTTTAGTCAGCCCCAGGGCTTTACTGCGCCGCCGCAGAATTTTAGTCAGCCCCAGGGCTTTACTGCGCCGCCGCAGAATTTTAGTCAGCCCCAGAGCTTTACTGCGCCGCCGCAGAATTTCAATCAGCCCCAGAATATCAATACTCCTCCTGTGGGAGCCTATGACCCTGGTTACCCGGACAATTTCGTTCCGCAGCCCACAATTCAGACTGATGATATTCGTCAGACAACCGTAAATATTTACGACCCGAATTTTGAGCAGAATTCCTATAACGGACAGAATTACTACAACCAACAAAACAACTTTGACAATGGGTTTTTTACTCAGCAGATAGGCAACAGCATCCGAAATGGCACAAAACCAAAACCCCCGGTTACGGTTGCTTTCATTTTCAGCATCATGTCCATTATCATTAATGTCTTTCCCATAGGACTGATATTAGCTGTTGTGGGACTTGTATTATCAATTGTTGAACACAGAAAAGCAAAGGAAAAAGGTACTCCGTCAAGTCCCCTTAACAAGGCAGCATCCATTATTTGTATAATTGGCATAATATTTGGTCTGTTAATGGCTATTCCATTTTTGGTGGATGTTTCCGCTTTTTTCTCGAAACTATGACAGATAATAAGCTCTTTAGAATAAGCTTTCCCCTATATGAAGTGATAACAGCACAAAGGGGCAGCATGACGCTGCACCCGTAATAATGAAATAATTTGCCGTTCCAAGCTATAAAAGTTTCGCCCGCCTTTTCTAAGGCGGCGGGGTCCATGGGGCAAAGCAAAAAGCGGAACGACTGACTCTCTGACAATAAAAAAAGCCGATGAATCAAAACATTCATCGGCTTTTTTATGTTATAAAATTTGAAGCATTATTCCGGCGTTAATATCTGTCGGTTATGGGACTTACTCCCAGTGTGTCCTTTTTCAGCATATCAATATATTTCAGCGACTCTCCGCAGCCGTTTACAACACAGTCTGCCGGGTCGCTGGCAACCTTCACCTTAAGGTCTGTTGCTGCAGAAATCAGCTTGTCAAAGCCTGCTATTCTGGATGCACCGCCCGTCATAATGATACCGTCAGAATGAATATCACCTATAAGCTCCGGCGGAGTTTCCTCCAGAACATCCTGCACATGACGTACTATTACATCAGCTGTCTCTCTGAGAGGCTCTATCATTTCCTCAGCGTCCATATCTGCCCACGCCGGCATACCGGTAACTATGCTTCTGCCCTTTATCCTGTATTTACCCTGTACAGCGCCCTTTACAACACAGCCGATCGCCATTTTTGCTTCCTCAGCCATGCGTTTTCCGATGAGCATATTATATCTTCTTTTTACATATTTGATTATTTCCTCATCCATGATATTTCCTGCCTGCTTCACTGAACGGGAAACAGCTATTCCGCTGAGTGAAATAACAGCCATATCTGATGTGCCTCCGCCGATATCCACAACAAATGCTCCGTGAGGACTTCCGATATCAACCCCTGCGCCTATTGCAGCGGCAACAGGCTCCTCGATAAGACACACCCTTCTGATACCTGCACAGCTTATGGCATTTACTACTGCACGTTTTTCAACCTCTGTTATTTCGCCGGGAACACAGGCTACTGCTCTGGGCATTCCTATCCTTGCAGCTACTACCCTTTTGAGAAAGGTAGATATCATTGCCTCAACAAGTCCCAGATCAGAAATAACGCCTCCGCTGAGGGGATAGATAGTGCTGTAGCGT
The DNA here is from genome assembly GCA_900316485.1 of uncultured Eubacteriales bacterium. Taxonomy (GTDB): domain Bacteria; phylum Bacillota; class Clostridia; order Oscillospirales; family Acutalibacteraceae; genus UBA1213. Next base: position 3,268 of record ONDB01000161.1, on the reverse strand, counting down.
GAAGAGGTTCTTCCAAGCATTCTGTAAGCCTCTTCGCCAACAGCAACTATACTGTCGTTATCATGATTCAATGTAATAATGGAAGGCTCATCTACCACCTTTCCTTTATTCTGTAAAAATATCCTTGTTCTCGATGTGCCCAGATCTATTGCTATATCCATCTTATTGCACCCTTTCCTTTTCCATCAAAATATATATTCACGCTATTGCTGCGGCTGCACAGTACACTGTCTTTGCACCGTTATCCTTCAGGATACCGCTGCAGCTTGAAAGCGTTGCTCCCGTAGTCATAATATCATCCACAAGAAGTATATTTCTGTTTCTCACCCTGTCCGGGTTCTTCACCCGATAGTATGATTTGTTATGCTTTGCTCTTTCCTCATATCCAAGCTTATGCTGGTATTCGGACTCCTTATCCCTTGCGATCAGTTCTTCACAAGGCAGCTTAAGAAGCGCTGATATTTCCTTTGCCAGAAGCTGCGACTGATTAAAGCCCCTTTTTCTTTTTCTGCCCTTTGTCATGGGCACAAATGTAACAACTTCGATTTCAGCCCGGATTCCCGAGCTTTTTATTGCTCTTGCAGCGGCCGCCGAAAGACTGCGGCAGTTAAAAACAACACCCCTGAATTTAAAATTCTTTATTGCTGTTGCTGCTGCACCCTTATATTCAAACGGAGCAATACAAATATCATCTGCAGGGGTCTTTTTTATTACCGCCCTGGTGTCAAAGCCCTTAAGACATTCTGAGCATTCCGTCTGACCGCAGCCAAGAGGTTTGCCGCAATAGGGACATTTCTGCGGAAACAAAAAATCCAGAAGCATCAGTCCTCACTCCCTTCAAGGAAGTACCTCAGTCCGGAATACCTTGCGGTTCTTTTATTGTTATCCACCATCTTTTTCAGTGTTACTGTATCCCCCACCATAACAAGCAGATTCTTTGCCCTTGTGACTGCTGTATACAGCAGATTTCTGTAGTACAGCTGCGGCGCACCGTAATGCATCGGCATGATTACAGCATTGAATTCATTTCCCTGGCTTTTATGAACTGTTGCAGCATAGGAAAGCTCCACATTCAGCAGATCGTCCTGATTATATTCTACCACTTTATCATCAAATCGTATATCAGCAGATCTTGCTGATTTATCTATCTTTTCAATAATTCCTATATCGCCGTTGAATATTCCTGCACCTTCACTGCCGTCATCCTTTTTCCAAGGCAGGTTATAATTATTTTTGGTCTGCATTACCTTATCGCCTTCACGCAGAGTATATACCGGCATTCTGATCTGAGCCTTTTCTTCTGTCGGCGGATTCAGAACAGCCTGCAGTTTTTTATTCAGCTCAGTTACTCCAAGCTCGCCTTTTCTGCCGGGAGAAAGCACCTGTATATCATTTACCGGAGAATAACCATATGCCTCCGGCAGGCGCCTGGAGCAAAGCTCTGTTATCTTTTCAGCTATGGTATTCTTATCGTTGCAGGCCATGAAGAAAAAGTCCTTGTCAGTGCGTCTGATCTCGGGCATTTCTCCGTGAACTATTTTATGTGCGTTTGTTACTATCAGGCTTTCCATCGACTGCCTGAATATTTCCGTCAGTGCCACAACGGGAACCTTTCCCGAAGCAATCAGATCCCCCAGAACATTGCCTGCTCCCACAGAGGGCAGCTGATCGCAGTCGCCCACCATCAGAAGCCTGCACCCCAGAGGCAGCGCACGCAGTACGCTTTCAAAAAGTCTGGAATCCACCATTGACATTTCATCAAGTATTACCGCATCACAGTCCAGCATATTTCTTTCATTCTTTGCAAACCTGGGCTTATCGTTCTTATCCCACTCTACCTCCAGAAGCCGGTGAATAGTTTTTGCCTCGCATCCGGTAACCTCTGACATTCTCTGAGCGGCACGTCCGGTAGGCGCTGCAAGAAAAACCTTAAGACCGCTTTGCTTATATAGCTCAATTATTGCATTGAGAGTTGTAGTTTTTCCTGTGCCGGGGCCGCCTGTCAAAATCAGCAGACCGCCGGACATAGCTTCAATAATTGCCCGGCGCTGCCTTTCAGCATAGGTTATTCCGTGCTCCCTTTCAAATGCATCCAGAGCAGCATCAATACCCTTTATGCTTTCAGCCGGAAACTGCCTCATCATCTGTATTCTCTCAGCTGCATATAATTCGCTTCTGTATATTTCCGGAAGGAAAACAAAATTTCTTCCTCCCAGCTCATGAAAAACAAGGCTTCTGTCTTCAGCCATATTTCCTAGTGTCTTTTCCACATTATCTTTTCCTGTTTTCAGGAAAGACGCTGTAACGCTTGTCAGCTTATCCTCAGGCAGACAGGTATGTCCGTTATTCTGATTATAGCTGATAATATAGATAAGACCTGCTCTAATCCGGCATTCATCATTTACAGGTCTTTCAAGTGCTGCTGCAATAGCATCCGCCCTCTCAAAAGGAACGGCTATGGATTCATCACACAGCACATAGGGGTTTTCCTCTATCATTTCTATAGAGCTTTCGCCGAAGTTTTTCCATATCCTGACAGATTCAAGCGCAGAAATATGGTATTTTTCAAGATAAAGCATTACTTCCTTCATCCCGAAAATATGCCTCAGCTCCATACTTATTTTTTCAGCTTTTTCGCTGGATATTCCTCTTATCTCAGTAAGCCGCTGGGGCTGGTTCTGTATAACCTCCAGTGTATTTTCGCCAAAGGCATCCACCAGCTTTTTTGCCATAGCTCTGCGAACGCCCTTTACCGCACCGGATGACAGGTATTTAAGGATAGACGGTACAGTCGCAGGCATTTCATGTTCATAATAGCTGAATGAAAACTGTTCTCCGTATCCGGGGTGAGTTTTCCATACTCCGACAAGCTTAAGGTCATCACCGATATTTACGTCGGTCATTATTCCGACAGCCGTTGCAGCGATGCCGTCACAATACATTGTCAGTACGCTGTAGCCGTTGCTGTTATTGCGAAAAACAATATCCTCAACCGATCCTCTCAGCTCAAGAAGCTGCTCCGACATACAACGCCCTCCCTTATTACCGGCCTTTATCAAGCCGTTATTCCCGGACAACACAACCTACAAATCAATCATCTTACCGTCTACTATTTTACCCTTTTCCCTCCTCCTTGTCAACCAACCAGCGTGACGCTGGACCCTTAACGCGCCGGCGAGCCGCCGGTGCCGTAACGCGATGGTGTCGCTTCACTACGTTACGCTCTTAATGGGCCTGACTATTTTACTGCCCGCGGTGCTGCTGTAAT
>ONDB01000157.1 GCA_900316485.1 uncultured Eubacteriales bacterium | reverse complement strand
GAAGCGCCCCGTATGGACATTGCCGGAAAACGATGCTCACTGTCATAATGACCGGAAAGCGCACCCTGTTCAAGTATCATATATCCGAAGAAAAGTATCCTGTTTTTCTGACAATAACTCAACATCTGCCTTTCACGCTTCATGGAAAGCAGACTGTAATGATTCTGCACCGCTGCAAGACGGCTGCCGTTTTCACGCAGCACAATATCTGCAAGCCTTATTTCTGAAACATTGGCATTTGATAGACCTATGCTTTTTATAAGTCCCTCTCTCTGAAGCTCGGCAAGCTCCTTCATATTCTGCTCGATATTTTTTGGCTGATGCAGCCAGTATATATCTGCGCTTTCTATGCCGAGTCTTGAAAGACTGGCGCTCAGTGCAAGCCGGTTTTCGCCGCTTCTGTATTTTCTTGAAGGAAAATGCTTTGTAGAAATAATTACATCCTTATTTCTTATCAGACCACCCAGCAAAGCCTCTGCGCTGCCGTTTCCGTATACCTCAGCTGTATCCCAGAAATAAAAACCGTGGGCAAATGCTGTGTTGAAGGTATCAATAAGCTGCTGGTCAGTATAGCGGTTGCCGAAAACTATCCTTCCGCCGTTCTGACCGCTTCCCCACGCCCATGTTCCTACCATACAGGTATTCATTTCTTTTCCGTTGAGTATATATTTCATTTGTATCCTCCTAGTATTTCTGCGGTTAAGACATAAAAACAACTCATATTCCAAGGCAGCACCCGAAAGCTGCGCTTCCTTAAATGTCAGCCCGCTCCGATGACGAAGCGGGCCGCTGACTTTTACCTTATTTTAACACGAAATCATGAGGAATACAAGCGCAGGAACAAAATAATTAACGCTGCAAAAATACGTTACCGGTCCTCTTTCTTTTCTGCTGAATCCCTCAGGCGTTTTATAATCCTTGTCAGAAATCCCGGAACGGGCACATCCATACGGCTGAGATTTTCAAGTATTGATATCATTTCATTTATTATCAGCCAGGCAATGACCAGCAAAGCAAACCACATCTGAATACCGGGCTTTATATTTACCGCTGTCAGTCCGTGTGATATCAGATAATCCACCGTCATAGCAACCCCTATCAGCAGCATATAGCCTACCTTTCTGACAATACCCTCCAGTCCCTTGCGGCTGGAAAGGTCTTTTGTAATATATGCAGCTGTTATTCCGCTGATATAGTCAGCAATCATCATTACCACAAGCACCGCAAGGGGTATTGCAACTATTCCCAAATATGCCGCAAGTCCGGCAGCAGCTGCAGACAAAACAGCTTTCAGTCCCTTATTATCCATAATCCCACCTCCTTTCAGAAGTCCGCACGAGAAGGAAAAAAGTTGACCCCGGAAGGTCAACTTCTTCTGTAAATAATTTATTTTTCGTCCATCATACAGCTTCTGCTTTTTCAGGTGGCTGTTATTGTAAATATCTTTGCTGTCCTTTGCACTGCCTGTTATTTAACAGACTGACCTGCCGTAATAGTGTCATGGCTTATGGCTGATGAATTATCAGCAGCTGCTGCCAGAACACAATAAAAATGTCCGCAGTACAAAACTGCGGACACTCCCAAATTTCAGAGTATTTTTTAAAACACTGTCTTACTGACAGCTTACCTTCATATTATTCCGTATTATTACTGACGAGCTTCGATGTAAGCAACGAGATCCTCAACTGTCTTTACCTTTTCAACATCCTCATCAGGAACCTCTACTCCGAATTCATCATCAATATTCATAAGAAGATCAACAACGTCAAGTGAATCTGCGCCGAGATCATTGATTATAGATGTTTCGGGTGTGATGCTGTCTTCCTCTACGTCAAACTGCTCACTGAGAATTGTCTTAACCTTTTCAAGTACCATAGATATAGTCCTCCTAAAAAATAAATTAAACATAAAAAATTGCGCCGGCAGCCCTTTACATTGTTTACAAAAACATATGATTTGTGCTACAATGTGTAAGGACGCTTCCGTCTGAACGGAGCACAAGTTTCTATATCAAATCTTATAAGTTATTTACTGCTTTGTCAATATGTAATCGGTAATTTTTTTATATTTTTTTAATTATTATAAAATACTTTCAAAATTTTTGGTAATAATTCTGACGCTTTGTATAAAAATTTTGCCATACAAAAACATTCACGACTGCAAAGGAAAATCATTACAGCTGAGCCGGTCAGAAAACACCGGAATCCTGTCCTTTGAAGATATAAAGCAATAACAGTTAAGAAGCGAAAATACGGAGGTATATACAGCTATGTCAAAAAGAAAATTTGCGGTTATCGGTCATCCTATAGGCCATACTATGTCGCCCTTCATACATAAGAGGCTTTTTGAGCTTGCCGGTCTTGAAGGCGAGTATACAGTTACCGATGTAGCTCCCCAGGAGCTTCCGGTAAAGATAAAGGATCTCAACCAGCTGGCAGGATATAACATTACTATCCCCAATAAGCAGGAAATAATACCCTTCCTTGATAAGCTTGATAAAAAAGCTGAGCTTTACGGCTCTGTCAATACTGTACGCAACGGCGAATCAAGAGAAGGCTTTACAACTGACCCGGACGGCTTTCTGAAAGCACTTAAGGCAGAGAATATTCCCCTTGCAGGCCAGGTATGCATATTCGGCTGCGGCGGAGTTGCAAGAACTATTATATATGAAGCAGCTCTTGCAGGCTGCGATATTACTATTGCAGTGCGTCCGGATGATATTGAAATGCGTGACAGCCTTGCCGCTCAGGTGGCAGAAAAAATAGAAGGCGCCCGGGTAAGCACCTGTCTTATCAGCGAGCTGGAGCAAAGCGACCTGTGCCCTGACCTTCTGGTAAACGCTACACCAGTGGGTATGTACCCTAATGTTGACGCTATGCCGGTATCAGAAGCTGTTGTAGCAAGAAGCAAAAATGTTTTTGACGTTATTTACAATCCCATGGAAACTAAGCTTCTCAAAACCGCTGCTGCCCACGGTATAAAGGCTCTGGGCGGTATGTCAATGCTTGTATGGCAGGCAGTAGTATCCCATGAAATATGGGACGGCACTGTTTATAATACTGAGGATATAAACCAGCTTATAATTGACAGTGCAGAAGAAATGCAGAAGAATTTTTGATATCCCGGAACGGTGAAAGATATGAAACAGAAAAATATTATTCTCTGCGGCTTTATGGGCTGCGGAAAAAGTACGGTAGGAACACTTCTTGCCAAAAAAACAGGAATGGCATTTTTTGACCTGGACAGCTATATTGAAAAACAGGAAAAAAAGACGGTGGCACAGATATTTGCTGACAGCGGCGAAGCGTATTTCAGAGAGCTTGAACGCAATGCCGCAAAGGCTCTTTCAGAGAAAAACGGAGTTGTTATTGCAGCCGGCGGCGGTACTCTGACATTCCGGGAAAATGTTGACTCGCTTAAAAAAAGCGGAGTTATAATACTGCTTGACCTTCCGGTTGAAACAGTGGCAGCCCGTCTGAAAAACGATACAACCCGGCCGCTTCTTAACCGTCCGGATAAGGACAAGGCTATGAAGGAGCTTTATGATAAACGTCTGCCTCTTTACCGCGCGGCAGCAGATATCGTTGTGAATGCTGACGATTCACCTATGCAGGTATGCCGTGAGATTATGGATTTCCTGTAAGGAGTCATTATTGCCGCTATGCGGCATTTATATATACGAAGACAGAATCATATTTTTTCTGTCTTCAGGTGAATTATTAAGAAAGAAGGAAAATAACAATGGCACAGCAGAAAAAACTTGTTGAGGCAATAACCTCAAGAGATGAGGATTTCGCAAAATGGTATACCGATATAGTAAAGAAAGCAGAGCTTGCTGATTATTCGGGAATAAAGGGCTGCATGGTAATACGTCCCCACGGATATGCAATCTGGGAAAATATCCAGAAGGATCTTGACAGACGATTCAAGGAAACAGGCCACGAAAATGTATATATGCCTATGTTCATACCCGAAAGTATGCTGCAGAAAGAAAAGGACCATGTTGAAGGCTTTGCTCCTGAATGTGCATGGGTAACAGTAGGCGGCAGCGAAAAGCTCAACGAGCGTCTGTGCGTTCGTCCTACCTCAGAAACCCTTTTCTGTGAGCATTATGCAAAGACAGTAAACTCCTACCGTGACCTGCCCAAGCTGTACAACCAGTGGTGCAGCGTTGTACGCTGGGAAAAAACGACCCGTCCTTTCCTGCGCACATCTGAGTTTCTCTGGCAGGAGGGTCATACCATCCACGAAACAGAGCAGGAAGCTATTGATGAAACACTCAGAATGCTCCAGACATACATCGACTTTTACAAGGAAACACTTGCAATTCCGGTTGTATCAGGCGTTAAGACTGAAAAGGAAAGATTTGCAGGTGCGGTTGAAACATATACTGTTGAGCCTATGATGCACAACGGCGTTGCTCTGCAGGGCGGCACATCCCACTTCTTCGGCGACGGCTTTGCGCGCAGCTTCGGCATCACCTTCACAGGCAGAGACAATACCCTGCAGTACCCCTTCCAGACATCCTGGGGTGTATCCACCCGTATGATTGGCGCACTCATTATGGTACACAGCGACGACGACGGACTTGTTCTTCCTCCGAAGATTGCTCCTATCCAGGTAGCAGTTATTCCTATTGCTCAGAAAAAGGAAGGCGTACTTGAGAAGGCTGACGAGCTTAAAACAAGGCTCAAGGCTGCCGGCTTCAGAGTGAAGCTTGACGACAGCGACAAGGCTCCCGGCTGGAAATTCAGTCAGTATGAAATGCTTGGCGTACCGATCCGTGTAGAGATCGGACCCAAGGATATAGAGAACAACCAGTGTGTTCTTGTACGCCGTGACACAAGAGAAAAGACCTTTATAACCCTTGACAAGCTTGAGGATACAGTAAAGGAGCTTCTCGCAACAATCCACGACAGCATGTATGAGGCAGCACTGCAGAATCTGAAGGAAAAGACCTTTGTTGCAACAACTCATGAGGAATTCCTTGATATTGCAGCAAACAAACCCGGATTCATCAAGGCTATGTGGTGCGGCGACAGTGCCTGCGAGGATCAGCTCAAGGATGAAACAGGCGGAGTCAAATCAAGATGCATTCCTTTTGTAGAGGAGCAGCTTTCAGACAAATGCGTATGCTGCGGCAAGCCTGCAAAGCACATGGTTTACTGGGGCAGACAGTATTGATTTTACTGACAATCAACACATATCAAACAACAGCAGAGCTTCCGGATTACTTCTTCGGCAGCTCTGTTTTTTATTGCTGAGCGTGAATCTTAGTTTTTGTTTGTGAACAGGCACCCTTTCCGGGGATTGAAGCTAAGAGATTTCGCACTCTGCGGAGTGCGCCCAGGGGCTTTGCCCCATGGACTCCACCGCCTTTGAAAAGGCGGGCGAAACTTTTTAATATGACAGTTTTTTTAAAACGCTTTACTCTGGTGCTGATAGTCAACTTTGGTTTAATGTTCGTAAGACCGTTACTGACACTCTGTTCTGACTAGCAGCTTAAATGAAAGTAAACTTAGCAATTACAGCAGCACCGCGGGCAGCCAATCAGTCAGGCGCATTCAGAGCGTAACGCTGGCGCATTACGGGTCCAGCGTCACGCTGGCCATCGCGTTATGCCACCGGCGGCTCGCCGGGCGTCACGCTGGCGCTGGTAAAGTGGGTATTGTAATTTAGGGGGAAATGGAGTATAATTGAAGACATGGCTCAGTAGTATATATTATGTTATTATGCGTGCATTACAAGTGGATGTAACTCTGTTTATCTCCCGTATTGCTGCGAATGACAGCTAAGCTTAAAATCAGCGGAAAACATCCGCGGCTTCTGAAAAAAGGGAGGAATTATAATGCAGAAAAAAGGTGAGCTGGTTTCATTCAGACCGGACATTAAAGTAGTAGACTGTACACTCAGAGACGGCGGTCTTGTGAATGACTTCGGATTCAGTGATGAATTCGTAAAGGACCTCTATAATACAAATATCGCTTCCGGCGTGGATTATATGGAGTTCGGCTACAAAGCTGACAAAGATATGTTCGACGTTGATAAATTCGGAAAATGGAAATTCTGTAACGACCAGGATATTCTGAATGTTGTAGGCGATAAGGATAATAACCTTAAAATCTCCGTTATGGCAGACGTAGGTCGCACAAACTTTAAGCGTGATATCTGTGAAAAGGCTAACAGCCCTGTTGACCTTATCAGAGTTGCTACCTATATCCACACTATCCCTTCAGCGCTTGAAATAGTTGAATACTGCAAAAAGATGGGCTATGAAACAACTATCAATATAATGGCTGTTTCAAAATCCAACGACAGCGATCTTGATGACGCTCTTGAGCTTATCGGCAGAAGCTGCGTTGATACCATATATATAGTTGACAGCTACGGCTCTCTCTATCCTGAACAGATGAGAAGACTTGCAGAAAAATATATCGAGTGCGGCGAAAAATACGGTAAATCAATAGGTATTCATGCTCATAACAATCAGCAGCTTGCCTTTGCAAATACTATCGAAACTCTTACAATGGGCGTAAGCTATCTTGACTCTACTGTAAGCAGTATGGGACGCGGCGCAGGCAACTGCCCTACAGAGCTTCTTCTCGGATTCCTTAAGAATCCGAAATACCACATTACCCCTGTACTTAAATTCATAGAAAATCATATCAACAAGCTGAAAGCTGACGGCGTTGTGTGGGGATATGATATTCCCTACCTTCTGACAGGCAGACTCAATCAGCATCCCCGTGATGCTATTCAGTTCACCGCTGAAAAGCGCTCTGATTATGCTGCCTTCTATCAGTATCTTTACGACAAGGATTCTTTCTGATTCCTGTACCGTGATTTTTTCCGCAGAAATGCAGGAGTCAGCTCCTGCCGGCTCAGGGGAATATCCCCTGCAGGCTCGTTGGTTTTCTGATGAGCATTAAAAGGAGTCTTTTACTTGAAACTTGAACAGCTTCTTACAAGAATTAATTATACTGTCCTTTCCGGCAACACGGATGCGGATATTACCGATGTCATTTATGACTCACGCAAGGTCATAAAGGGTTGCGCCTTTGTCTGTCTTGTAGGCTCTGCTGCAGACGGACATAAATTTGCCGCAGATGCAGTAAAAAAGGGCGCTGCCGCACTTATTGTCAGCCGTGACGATATCACTGCTGAAGGTGTGGCTGTTATTAAGGTGGATGATACAAGAAAGGCTCTCGCCTTTATGTCTGCGGAATATTTCGATAACCCTGCCGATACGCTTAAAACTATCGGAATAACCGGAACCAAGGGCAAAACCACCACTGCAGCAATGATCCGCTCTGTACTTGAAAAGGGCGGCATCAAAACCGGTATAATAGGAACCCTCGGTATATTATACGGAGACAAGGTTATCAAAACCGCCAATACCACACCTGAGTCCTATGAAATACAGAAGGCTCTGCGTGATATGATAAACGACGGCTGCAAATGCTGCGTAATGGAAGCTTCTTCCCTTGGCATAAAATGGCATCGCACCGACGGTTTTATCTTTGACTACGGTATCTTTACAAACTTTTCACACGATCATATAGGCGGAGTTGAGCATCCTACTATGGAGGATTATCTCGAATGCAAATCACGCCTTTTCAGACAGTGTACAACGGGCATAATAAATATTGACGACCCGGCTGCTGATAAAATGACCGAAAACCATACCTGCCGTATTGAAACCTACGGCTGCAGCGAAAAAGCTGACCTTTGCGCTTCCGGTGCAGAGCTGCTTTCCAGACCGGGATATCTGGGAGTTCATTTCGATGTCAGCGGAAAGCTGAATATGTCCCTGGATGTGGCTATCCCCGGTATGTTTACGGTTCATAATGCTCTGGCTGCCGTTGCAGTTTGCAGCCACTTCAATATTCCTCAGAGCGCTGTCCGCGACGGACTGAATGAGGTCAGAGTAAAGGGCAGAGTCGAACCGGTAAAGGTTCCCGGCAATTATACCCTTCTTATAGATTATGCACATAATGCTGTCAGCATGGAAAATATCCTTACCACCCTCAGAGAATATAAACCAGCCCGTCTTATTACCCTTTTCGGAGCAGGCGGCAACCGTCCCCGTGACAGAAGATTTGAAATGGGGGAAATATCCGGCAGACTTTCTGACCTTTCCGTTATCACAGAGGATAATTCCCGTTTTGAGGATGTTAACGATATTATTGCGGATATCCTTACAGGAATAAAAAAGACAGGCGGAGAATATGTCACTATACCAGACAGAACCGACGCTATACGCTACTGCATAGAAAATGCCCGTGACGGTGATATTATTGTGCTTGCCGGCAAAGGTCACGAGGATTATCAGGATAAAAACGGCAAAAAGACCCACTATGATGAACGTGAGGTCATAGCAGAGATCCTTGAAAATAACTGAGCAGCAGAAAGGCAGATGTTATTGAGTGAAACAGATGACAGTCGGAGAAATTGCACAGCTTACAGGCGGCAGACTTCTTTGCGGAGATCCGGACAAAATAATAGACAATGTTCAGTATGACAGCCGTGCTGTAAATGAAAATTCCCTTTTCGTGCCCATTAAGGGAGAAAAGGTAGATGCTCATAAATTCATAGATCAGTGTCTTGCAAAGGGCGCTGCGTCTTTCACAGAATATGATGCGCCGGAGAATGCTCCTTCACCGTGCATAGGCGTTGATAACACTCTTGCGGCGCTGCAGCAGCTTGCCGGAGCGTACAGATCACAGTTTGCCGGTCTTCACCTTATCGGTGTTACCGGAAGCGTAGGAAAGACCAGCACAAAGGAAATGATTGCTGCTGCGCTTTCTGCAGGTCTTAACGTAATGAAAACCAGCGGCAATAAAAACAGCCAGATCGGTATGCCCTCTACAATGTTTGACATTTCAGACGAAAACCAGGCGGCTGTTATCGAAATGGGTATGTCAGAATTCGGTGAAATGGACAGGCTGTGCGATATTGCCCGTCCGGAAATCGCCGTTATGACAAATATCGGCACCGCTCATATAGAAAACCTGAAAACCCAGGAAAATATCAGGGCGGAAAAATTCAGGATAACAAAGCATTTCAGCAAAGACAGCGTTCTTTTTCTGAATGGTGACGATCCCCTTCTGCGGCAGCTTAAGGAGGGTCAGAGCTTCAGAACCGTGACCTTCGGCATAAACAGCGACAATGATTATTATGCCCAGGATATTACCACAGAGGGCTTCAGCACCAGCTTTGTATGCGTTGGTGACGGCAAAAGAACCTGCTTTACTATTCCTGCGCTGGGAATACACAGCGTAAAAAATGCCCTTGCTGCCGCTGCGGTAGCAAGACATCTGGGGCTTTCTGATGATGTTATAGCAAAGGGTCTTGCTTCATATAAAAACGCACCAATGCGCCAGCAGATTCATCAGCTGGGCAGCTATACAATAATTGATGACAGCTATAATGCCAGCCCCGAGGCTACAAAGGTTTCAATTGACGTTCTCAAAAGCGTTTCAAAGAACCAGAGCATCGCCGTTCTTGCAGATATGCTGGAGCTTGGCCAGCAGTCAGCCCAGCTTCACCGCAGTGTGGGTGAGCATCTTGCAAAAACAGGAATCGACTGCCTCATAGCAATCGGGTCTCAGTCTGAAAATACTGCTCAGGGAGCAAAGGACCAAGGCTGTAAAAATGTAATTACTGCAGATAATAATGATGAAGCCTATAAAAAACTCAAAGAGCTTCTTACTGACGGATGCACTGTCCTGGTAAAAGGTTCAAGAGGAATGCATACGGACGAAATAGTAAAAAAACTCATTGAAGACTATTCAGCCGGTTGATAAAAACTATACAATCGAGCTATAAATAAGGAGGATAAATAAATGTCTGACAATCAGAAGGAAAAGGAAGTAATTGAGGAATGTACTCATGACTGCAGCAACTGCAGTGCGAATTGTTCCTCAAGGGAAGGCTCCGTTACAATACAGCTTCACGAGAGCCTGAATGATTTCAGCAAGGTCAATAAGGTTATCGGAATCGTAAGCGGCAAGGGCGGCGTAGGTAAATCCATAGTCACATCCCTTATGTCTGTGATGTTTTCAAGAAAGGGCTACAAAACAGCCATCCTTGATGCAGATATCACAGGTCCCTCTATCCCCAAGGCTTTCGGTCTTAATGAAAGAGCAATGGGCAGCGAAAAGGGTATTTATCCCGTAGTAACAGAAGGCGGCATTGAGGTAATGTCCATAAATCTTCTTCTTGAAAATGCCGGTGATCCTGTTGTATGGAGAGGCCCGGTTCTTGCAGGCACAGTAAAGCAGTTCTGGTCTGATGTTGTATGGGGCGATGTTGACTATATGTTTGTTGATATGCCTCCCGGAACAGGCGATGTTCCGCTGACTGTATATCAGTCGCTTCCCATTGACGGCATAGTTGTTGTAACCTCACCGCAGGAGCTTGTTTCAATGATCGTAGGCAAGGCTGTTAAAATGGCAAAGCTTATGAACATTCCGATTCTGGGCGTAGTTGAGAACATGAGCTACTTTACCTGTCCGGACTGCGGCAAAAAGCATTATCCCTTCGGAGAAAGCAAGCTGGAAGATGTTGCAAAGGAGTATGGCATAGATATTATAGCCCGTCTGCCCATAGATCCGAAAAACGCAAAGGCTTGCGACGAAGGAAAGATTGAAAGCATTGTAAACGATGAAGCCAAGGCTGCAGCCGAAAAGCTTGAGCAGCTTATCAATAAATAATCCGACATATAGCAAACTTGAAGCAGCGTGACGCTGCACCCGTAACAGTGAACTTATTTGTCACTTCAGACATAAAAGTTTCGCCCGCCTTTTCAAAGGCGGTGGGGTCCATGGGGCAAAGCCCCTGGTCGCACTCCGCAGAGTGCGAAATCTCTTTGCT
>ONDB01000183.1 GCA_900316485.1 uncultured Eubacteriales bacterium | reverse complement strand
GCTTTATCCTAGCTGATTCTGGTTTTGAATAAACCCAGAATTATTTTACACTAACCGCGCGCCGGCGAGCCGCCGGTGCCGCAACGCACACTTTGCATAAAGCCAGCAATCCGAATCATACTACAGAAACACAATAAAACCAGCTCCCCCGGCGCGCGGAACTGGTTGACAAATCGGAAAAAAGGTGTTAGAATTATTTTACTGTCAGAAATATATATTTCCCGTGCTCTTGTTTTGGGCAAAATCTACAAAAATTGTGAAATTTTTGTAATGTTTCCATAGATATCCTGCTGCTTTTTACATACAAATAACTTTTCAGATTGTAACAACCACGGAAATTGTATTGCTGATGAATAATACTTATTCAGAATATGTGAAAGGGGAAAATTTAATGTACGGAAAATTCAGGACACTGAAAAAATTGCTTGCAGTTTCCATTTGTGCTGTCATGATATGCGGTGCAGGTGCTGCTGCAGGGAATATTGCAGGAACTGAGACAGCAATTGAAGTAAATGCTGCAGAAACACAATCACTCAACGGCTTCGAGTTCAGTGAAAAAAGCAACGGAACCATTATAATAACCAAATACAGGGGTGAAGAAAAAGACCTGGAAATACCCTCCGAGCTTAACGGAAAAGCAGTATCAGCTATCGGAGATTATGCTTTCTTCAATAACAAAATCATTAACAATGTGATAATCCCCGACGGTATCACTACACTGGGATATGCCTCCTTCAGCGGATGTTCACAGCTTAAGACCGTCACCATACCGGAAAGCGTAAAGAATATTGATATTTCTATTTTTGACCGCTCAAGAAAGGGTAATTTTGCACTTCAGAGCATTACCGGCAAAGTCGGTTCTGCTGCCCAGACTTTTGCAAATCAGTATGACATTACCTTTATTAACGAAGATGCTCCGGCTGTCCTACCCGAAATGATCACACTTTCAACAAAAGCTGTTTCCATCGGTGTAGGAGAAGAATTCAACCTTAATCCCCAGATCTCTCCTTCTGATGCAAAAGATAAAACAATCACATGGCTGCCTGAGGATACCGACGTGGTAAGCATATCAAACGGTAAGATCCGGGGTATTAAGGAAGGAACTGTCCGTCTCATTGCCACCACCGTCAACAACAAAAGAGCCTTTTGTAATGTTACAGTAAAAAACGCACCCACAGATGTACAGCTCAATATATCATCCATGTCCCTGGGACTCGGTGAGTCTGCAGAGCTTTCCGCTGTACTACCTGCCGGAAGTGCATCAGCTATAAGAACATTTACTTCCAGCAACACCAGTGTTGTTAAGCTTACAAAGTCATACTGTACTGCTAAGTTTAAGGCAGTAGGAATCGGTACATCCAGAATCACCGTAACTCTTTATAACGGTGTACAGGCAAGCTGTACTGTAACCGTAAGAAAAATGGCTGATTCTGTCCGCATGAATCTTTCTACTCTTTCTATGGGAGTAGGTGAAAGCTACAGACTCACATCTGTTATTCCAAGCGGAACAGCAGCTGCACAGAGAACCTACAGCACAAACAACAGCAGCGTTATCAAAATGACAAAGACAAACTGGACAGGCGATTTCGTTGCTCTTAAAAAAGGAACAGCCAATGTTTCTGTACGCCTTTCAAACGGCAAACAGGCATCCTGCAAAATAACAGTAAAGGACGGTCCTTCCAGCGTAGCAGTAAGCAAAAAGACTATGAGCATGATGCCTGGTGATACCGGCACCCTTTCCTGTATCATTCCCAACGGTACAGCAGCTGCTGTACGCACATGGAGATCAAACAACAGCAGCGTTATCAGAATGACAAAGACAAACTGGACAGCAGGCTTCAAGGCTGTAGGCACGGGTACTGCATGGGTTACGGTTCGTCTTTACAACGGCAAGGAAGCAAGCTGTAAAATCACAGTAAAGGAAGCTTATGCAAAGATCTATCTCAGCCCCTCAAATCAGGACGGCAACCTTTATGAATACGGCCACACAAACGAATGTGATCAGTGCAACCGTATTGCAGATGCTGCAAAGATAGCCCTTGAGCGCTGCGGATTTGCAGTAATGAAGGCCCCCAAGGGTCAGGATATGATGGAAACCATTGCTGAAAGCAATGCATGGGGAGCTGACCTCCATATGCCGATTCATACAAATGCAGGCGGCGGAAACGGCACACTCTGTATGGTATTTAAAGCTGATAAAGAATCCCTGAAATTCGCAAAGCCTATATATGAAGAAGTTCAGGCGGTTACTCCGGGTAAGGTAGACTACGGTGTCCGTGAGATGCCCTGGCTTTCTGAGCTTAAGTATACTAATAGTATGGCTGTATATACAGAAGTGGATTTCCACGATAATTCAAGAATTGCCAAATGGATTATCGAGCATCCCCAAACTATCGGCGAAGCACTTGCAAAGGGCGTATGCAGAGCATATAATGTTCCCTACATCGCTCCCTGAGCATTTTGTTAAGTCAGTCTGATACATATTAATGTAATAATCATCTGCCCCGGGGCAGCAGTATTATTTCTTTACGACTCAGGCTCTGTGCCGCCCTCCTTTCCGGGGGCAGTACAGAGCCTTTTCAGCTTTACTTTCCAGCTCCGCTGCATTATAACTGCCTGCATCCTCTTAAATATACAGTTTGCTCAGTAATCTGTGAATACCTACAAAAATCAGCCTTTCTATCTGACTCATTATTAAAAAGCAAAGCTTTTTCCGGCATAATCTACAAATCAACAGCAAACAATTAGCAGGAAATCACAACAAATAAAAAATGCAGCCATCCCGCTATTCAACATACTAAAAAAATACAGCAAAAAGGTAAAAATACCCTTTGCAAAACGCCGTAAAAAATGGTAAAATAGTTGTATATAAGGGAGCAGCAGCACCTTTGTGCAGCTTCTCTTTAAAAAAACTTTTTTAGAAAACAGGAGTGTGATCATCGTGTATAAATCTACACATAATGGTCTTTCCGCAACAAAGAAAAAGGTTATCAGCCTTGCTCTTTGTGCTGCAGTGACTGCTTCTGCATTCGCAGTAATCGGATTGACTTCTTCAAACAGCGTTTCTGCTGCAGATTACGGACTGGCTGACAATATCCAGGATGGTACTATCCTCCATTGCTTCGACTGGAAATACAGCGATATCAAGGCTGAGCTTCCTGCTATCGCACAAGCTGGATTTACAAGCATCCAGACTTCACCGGTTCAGCCCGCAGCAGGCAAAGGTCCCTGGTACTGGCTTTATCAGCCCCTTGGCTTCTCTGTAGGTACAGACCTGGGAACAAAGGATGAGCTTAAGGATCTTTGTACAGCAGCAGATGAATACGGCATAAAGGTTATCGTTGATGTTGTTGCAAACCATCTTGCAGGCGACCACAAATCTATTCAGGACGACCTGAAGCCGGACGAATTCTGGCATACATATGGTCCCATAAAGAGCGATTCTGACCGTAAACAGGTAACTCAGGGTGATCTTGATATGAAGGATCTTAACTCAGAGAATACCTATGTTCAGCAGGTAGTCAAGAATTATGTTCTTGAGCTTAAGTCGCTTGGTGTTGACGGTATCCGCTGGGATGCTGCAAAGCATATCGCTACTCCCATTGAGGGCTGCGATTTCTGGAAGGTAGTTACAGATACAGGTCTTTATAACTACGGCGAAATCCTTAACGGCCCCATGGACGGCGGAGACGGAACAGACATAATGAAGGATTATACAAAATATATGTCTGTAACAGATAACACATACGGCAACTCAATCCTCAGCAGCCTCAATAAGGGAACTGCACCGAACTTTGACGGAAACTGGACTCTCGAAGGACTTTCATCCAGCAAACTGGTATACTGGGGCGAGAGCCACGATACATATTCAAATGCTGAGGGCAAGGATTCAAACGCTGTCAGCCAGAATATAGTTGACCGTGCTTATGCTGTTGTTGCAGCAAGAAGCGACGCATCTTCACTCTATTTTTCACGTCCGGAAGCCAAGGCAAAAGACAGCATCCGTATAGGCGTAAAGGGCAGCAGACAGTTTGCAAGCGACGAAGTAGCAGCAGTTAACCGTTTCCACAATGCTATGATCGGCAAGGCTGATGCTTACGGCGTATCTGACAACTGCTCAGTTGTTACACGTCAGGGCGGCGGCGCAGTTATCGTATGCGGCAGCGGCGAAAGCAAAACAGTAACAGTTGATAATGTAAACGGCTATGTTCCTTCAGGTACATATGTAGATGATGTATCAGGCGGTCAGTTTGTAGTAACTGAAAAAACCATTGTCGGTTATGTGGGCGAAACCGGTATTGCTGTAATTAATCCCACAGTTACTCCGAGAATTTCTGCATCAAAGGTATCAGGAACAAAATTCGACGATTCACTGAAAATCACACTTACAGCCATTGGCATGACAGCATCACACGTAACAACTTCTGATGGTACATCCGCGGACTACAGCAACGGTGATTCCATTACCATCGGTCAGAATGCAGAGCCAGGCTCAGAAATAACAGTAGCTCTTTCAGGTACAACTGTTGACGGTGCCGGAATATCCACTACCTATGTTTACCAGAAGAACGAAAACAAGAAGTATCCCACACTTCTGCGCGGCGGTGTTGTATTTGACAACACACAGGCAGGCTGGGATACAGTAAATGTATATGTCTATGACGAAATAACAACTTCTACAACCGTAACAAACGGTGATTGGCCCGGCGTTAAGATGACTGACTGCGGCAACGGTCTGTTCATGTATGAGCTTCCCGAGCAGTTCGAGCCCTGCAAGAATATTATGATAATATTCAACAACGGCACAGGCGACCAGATCCCCGGTCAGATGCAGGCTGGTCTTACAATGACCTATACCGACAGAAAGCTTTATGACGGTACAAAGTGGGTTGATCTTCCCAATCAGCCGCTCATACCTATAGAATCCTCCGTTGAATCTTCAACAGAGTCTTCAACAGAGTCTTCCGTAGAATCCTCTGCAGATTCTTCAAAAGAATCTTCCGAGCAGAGCCAGCAGTCTTCACAGCAGTCCAAGGAAGAAACCAGCAAAAATGAATCCAGCAAGTCAGCAACCGCACAGTCAAAGCCAACTACTGCCGCTGCATCTTCAACAGCAGGCACAGTTACAACAGATGGAACAGTAAGCACTGCTGACGGTTCCTTTGCAACAGTTATTGCACTTGCTATGATTACACTTGCATCTGCATTTATCGGTTATCTTGTTCTCAGAAAGAAAAAAGATAATGAATAATTAGTACATTAAACTGATAATAACACAAAAAAGTCGATGAACTTTTGTTCATCGACTTTTTTTATTCTGTTACGGGTGCAGCGTCACGCTGCCCTTTGAAAAGGCAGGCGAAGCTTTTATAATGCCGCCTCTTGTTATTATAGCGTGAGAAGCTGCGTCTCTTTATTTTACTTCCGCCTCCAGTATTTTCTCTGAACCTTGATTATCCGAATCAATTATCACTACCTTTACAGAATAACTGTCCTTTTCCCTGGGCCTGAAGCTTGCAGAGGCTTCAGCGGTGTATTCTTCGCCAAAGCTGTTCCATACCTTGCCGCCTGCTCTTTTATAATAATAGCAATATGTATAAGGCTCCCTGCCCCCTTTTCCCTTTGCTGTCACATTAATAGATTTTCCTGCTTTGATGCTTGAAGAGGCTAATTCCGAATTGTTTACAACCGGTTCTGCATCTCCGGGTATCTCGAGTATCTTTCCGCATTCCCTGCCTTCACTGTCTCTGACTGTAACTATGGACTGATAATCCGTCCCTTCCTGGGCGTCAAGATATACCGAAGTTTTCTTTTCATAATCCTTTGTCAGATTATGCCATTTGTTATTTGTGGTGCGCTTGAAGCTTACACTGCAAAGATAAGGCTCTGTTCCGCCTATGGCTGCAGGCATGATATTTACCTTTTTGTCCTCTGTTCGTACCCAGTAGGACATATTATCAAAAACAGCGCCGTCTTCTCCTGATACAGGAATAGTTCCATCTGCTGCTGTCTGACCCACATCCGGGTCTTTTATATGAATACAGCCTCCTGCATTCAGAAGCACTCCAAAACAAAGCACAGATACCATGATAATGCCTATTGTTCTTTTCATTTCAATACCTCCCTTTACGGCAGATTATCAGCTAAAACAAAAAAGCAGCCTGTTGGCTGCTTTCAGAAGTGGGAACAACAGGGCTCGAACCTGTGACCCTCTGCTTGTAAGGCAGATGCTCTCCCAGCTGAGCTATGCTCCCGGATTAAATTGTGTCATCTCCTGACGACTTGTTTATTATAGCACATACATTTTAAAAATGCAAGTGTTTTTTCAGAAAAATTAAAATTATCAGCCAGTAAAATACTTCGCCGGTCTGTAGCTTTGCTCATGCATGAAAAACTATTCCCAGGCACCGCAGCAAATAAACAGACCGGCTGAATATCATATTCTTTTTTCAGCGCTTTTTGCAGGCAATATCAGAATTTTCTGTATTTCTTTACCGGTCTGTGGGATTTATTTCTTCTCTTATAAACCCCCACAACCATAATATATATAATCACCAGTACGCCTACAGTAATCAATGCGATAATAAACCATTTTGAAGTGGCTATGGTTTTAAGACCGTCAGCAGCAGTCAGCAGATCACTTCTGTCAACGGATTCGCTTGCAAGAAGGTCAACCGTTGCAATATCCTGGTTAGCATAGCTGAGAGTCACAGTACCCACCTTATCACCCTCACGCACCGGAGCATCTATCTCTTCAGGCACATTGAAGGTTCTGTCGATACTTTCAAGAGAAACATCGTCGGGCATTATTTCTGTATAACCCTTTGCAGGTATAAGCTGTATAGAATCCTTATTCCATGCGTAATTGATCTTTACTTCCTTAACCAGGTCATTTTTATCCAGTATAGTCTTGATAGAAAGATTATTGAATGCCCATTCATAAAGATTTGCGGAATCTATCATTGCGCCGTTATCATAGGAATTGCCGTCCTTATCCTCATAGGGTGCTCCGTAGGCAACGCAAAGATATGTATAGCCGTTTTTGGAAGCAGTCGATACAAGGCAGTATCCGGAATCGTTTCCGGTGGAACCGGTCTTTATGCCTGACGCATATTCATAGTAATAATCGCCGCCTCTGGCAGCATCTATCATATAGTTTGTTGTAATAAGGTACCTGTCCTCGCCAAGACAATCCGATCCGGTCATATTGGTTATGTTATTGAATTCCGGCAGGGTCATGGCATATTTCGCTATCTTGCCCATATCACGCACGGTTGTGTAGTGGTTCGGGTCATTCAGTCCGTGAGGATTTGAAAAATGAGTTCCGGTGCATCCCAGCTCCTGAGCCTTCTGATTCATCATTTCTACGAATCTGGAAGTATCTCCGCCTCCTACATAATCGGCAAGAATCAGAGCAGCATCATTGCCGGAAGGTATCATCATACTGCACAGCAGCTGATAAATACTCAGCTTCTCTCCTGCCACAAGTCCGGCTGTAGAGCTTCCCGTACCATCCAGCGCCGAAAGCACCTTATCCTTTACGGTAACATATGTATTCTTGAAATCGCTGATATGTTCAGCGGTAATAATATATGTCATGATCTTTGTGGTCGAAGCAGGAAACCTTCTTGCATCTGCATCCTTTTCAAATACAGGAGAATCTGTGTCAAGATTTTCAAGGTATACCGATTTGCATTTCAGCTCAAAGTCTATATTGAAAATCGCAGCATCCGCCGGCACAGCAAAAGATATCAGCATCGAAGATAAAACCAGAAGACAGGATATTATTACAGAGATAATTTTTTTCATAAAATTATTCAGCTCCTGAAAGGTTTTGTATTTTTATTCTTTTTAAGGAAACGCTGAATAAAGACAGAACGGACAGCAGCCGTTCCTGAAATCCTGAAGCGTTCATGCAGCAGGCTGATATTATACACAAATATATATATCTTTCCATCGTTTCCCCTTTAATATATTTTACTCTATTTCCATGCAAAAAACAAATGATAAATTGCTTAAATTTAACAAAAATATACTATCTTTTGTAGGCACTTTTTCTATTTGCCAAAGGATAATTATTTTGTTTATACATATCAATAATTTGAGTTTTTTTGCGGAAATTTATGTTCGCATACTGACTTTTATGTTAAAATATTTAAAGAAAGAAATAAACAAGTTGCAAAAACCTAAATATAAAACAGATATTTCAATTTGTTCAAATGGCAGATTTTTTCAATTATACAATAAATTGTATAATTATTATTTACACCAATTCTATTTTATGATATACTTTATTTGTTCCGGGGCTAAGGTTCTCCATTTTTGTGTTGATATTCCGTGTGTGTTTGTGTTTTCATTCTCTCCTTAGCCCCGGAACGACTTTTAATATTTTGTGTGATTATATTGTACAATTACTTTATTTTCCGTCCTTTCAGGCAGATAAAAACATAAAAAACCCCTTTAAAAATAAAAAAATTGTGGACTTTACGTTTTATTTGTTATATAATTTATATATGTGTTTTACAAGCACCTGTTTGATTCCGGGGAATATGCCGATTATATTGGTATGTGTATATTTCACGAAAGGGTGCAGAGTATTATTCTGAAAGGAAGACAGGAAAATGAAAATAAATAAGATCATCAAACCGGCTGCTGCTCTTTGTGCGGCTGCTGTGCTTGTATCGGCTGCTGGCTGTGCAGATACTTCATGGAGCTTCAAAAACTCCAACAAGACTCTCTCCAACGGTGTATGGATATACAAAACCTATACAACCATCTCTGATGCCATTTCCAAAATACAGGAAGAATCAGGCAGCACAGTAAATATCACAGATAAGGATTTCAGCAGCAAAAAGGTCGAGAAAAAAGACGTTTATCAGTGGATAAACGATAAGGCGAAGGATGCCTGTGTTGAATACCTTACCATTGAAAAGCTGGTAAAGGACAACAAGGTAAAAATCGACCAGGACGCTATCAAGTCATCCGAAAAGACGTATGAGAGCTATATGAGCCAGATGGGCGCAAATACTCTTTATGAAAAGCTTGGCATATCCAGCAAAAGCGCTGCTTACTGTGACAGCACAATCTCCACCATTAAAGAAAGTCTTTTCAAAGCGCTTTATGACAAAGAAGGCTCAAAGGCTGTATCTGACGACGAAGTAACAAAATATTTCACAGATAATTACACAGATTATTACTACATTCATTATTCTCTCAAGACTACTGATGCCGACGGCAATTCCGTTGATATCAGCGACGATGATAAGGACAAGGTAACAAAGTACTTTGCCAAATATGCTACTGAGCTTAACGAGGGCAAAAAGACTCCTACAGAAATTGATGCTGAGTATAAGACAGATTTCGAGCTTGGCAGCGATGATACCGTTCCCAGCGCAGCAGAAACCAAGAAGCTTGCTGACTCATCAATGAACGAGGAAGTACAGAAGGCTATCAAGGATCTCGGGGATAAGAAAGCTGATATAAAGACCATTGACGATACAATCTATGTTCTGTACAAGGGTTCAATTTCAGAAAAAGCGAAGAACATTACCGATGACAGCACAAAAGAGGATGCTATTTCAAGGCTAAACATTGTTCACGAAATGAAAGACGATGAATTTGACAAGTATATAGAAGCTGAAAAGAAGAAGCTGAAATATGATACAAACGATGCTTGTTTGTCAAAGTACAGTGTGGAAAGAACTGCAAATATCCTCAAGGATTATGTAAATTCACAGTCATCTAATTCATAACAATTATAGGTGACACACAAAAGTGCAGCGTGACGCTGCACCCGTAATAGTGAACTGATTTGCAGATTCAGAACGCAATCCCTCGGCAATGGGTTAATCTGTTTCATGAAGAAATAGTCCTGCTGCCCTGGGGCAGCAAAGCAAAAGCGGAACGACTGATTCCCTGACAAAATAAAAAACAAAAGTCGATGAATAAAAACATTCATCGGCTTTTTTGTATTATTATGAGGTATGATGGGTTATTATAATGTGACAGCCATATTTGTATTCAATCTTTATGGAAGCGGGTAATTCCTCAGGATTCTGCTGATTCATCCTCATCACCTGTATTATCCACTGACTCATCTTCATCTGCATCTGCATTTTCAGCTTCTGCAGCTTCAGCAGTTGTTTCCTCAATCTGAGCATCGTCTTCGGAAGCCTTATCCTCATCAGCTGCCTCTTCCTCTGCTTCCCCTTCATCTTCCGCTGCATCTGCTTTCTTTTCGTCCTTGTTGTCTTTCGGAATATCAAGCTCAAAGCCGCTGAGGAATGTATAGGGAATTCCGTAACCGAGGGCTACTGCTGCAATGCTTACTGTTTCAGGAACTGCAGAAATATCAAAGGGCAGCGGTACCCATGTAAAGCAGGCTGCAAGTATTAAATAGATAGCCGGCAGGTCAATAAGCAGCAGAGCTGAAATTGAAAAACGCTTTATCTGCTTGCCCTCTCCCACTCTTGTTGCGTAGAACAGAACAAGACCAAAAAGCAGAAATACCAGACATTTTAACAGAAGCTTTACGGTTGCGTCCATTCCTGCGGAATCGTTAATTATACCCACAAAGAAATATGAGCATACAACATACGCAATAACAAGGAATGCTGAAAATATCAGTCCTGAGACATCTTTTTTCTTTTTCATAAATCATACTACCTTTCTTTCCATAGATTATTATTTCATAAATGCCGGCGGTACCGGCATTTTTTTGTTTTCAAAAGCCGCCGGAAAGGCTGTTAACCTTTTTTTCTTGCCACAAGACACAGCCAGCCCTTTTCTTCATACTGCTCAAAAACCTCCAGCGATTCAGGAAGAGCATCCAGTACGTCCTGCAGTCTTGTATCAATTATTCCGCTCATAATGTATATGCTTTTTTCATTCATATGCTTTTCAATATCAGCAGACAGCATTATTATTGCATCCGCAACGATATTTGCAGTTATTACGTCATATACACCCTCTACTTTGTCTGCAAGGTCGCCCCTGATTCCGGTGTATCTGTTCTCAACTGCATTGAGCTTTGCATTTTCCACAGATGCCTTTACAGCAAGTTCATCAATATCTATACCAAGTGCGCTTTCAGCTCCCAGAAGCAGACCCGCAACAGCCAGTATTCCGCTGCCGCAGCCTACGTCCAGCATTTTCGAGCCGCTTTCAACGTGCTTTTCAAGTGCAGCAAGACACAGTCTGGTAGTTTCGTGAGTACCTGTACCGAATGCCAGACCCGGCTCCAGATTCAGAACTATGCGTCCGTTTGCCTGATAGTCTTCTCTCCATACAGGACGGATAAGTATCTTCTCGCCTACTTCTATTGGCTTGAAATACTTTCTCCAACTTACAAGGCAGCTTTCCACATCGCAGCTTTCCGAGCCTATTTCATTTTCGATACCCTCAGCATTCAGTCTTTCTCTGATAAAGGATACTGCCTCAGCCGGATTTTCCTCCGGGCTTATATAAATGTGGATAATACCGTGTGTTCTGTCCTTTTTGAGAAGCTCCTCGTCGATAAGGTCAATATTGGCTATCTCCTGAACCTCCTGTTCAAGGCTTGAATAATCCTCTATATAGATACCGTAGGGAACTGTCATCTGAGCAATATTGCCTGCAGTTTCAATATCCCCTGCAGGAACGGTAACGGTTATTTCTGTCCAATCCATTTTTTACTTCCTTTCTTTTCCTTGTTTATCTTATTATCATCCTTTATTACAGCTGATTCTGCTGCTTTTTTCGGCAAAGACTTCATTAGTTTTTCCGGAAGACTTTTTCCCTTGGATTTTTTCTTTTTCTTTTTCTCTTTTGATAAAATGCCGTTTTTATTGCAGCAATTCTCAAAAGAAAAATTAATGTGCATATTAATTCCTTTTTTTATTGGTGCCAACAAAATTCCGCAAACGGTTCCGCTTGCTGCTCCAGCCAGAAATGCAAGCATACCAACAAGAACGATCGTTGATTTTTTCACAGCTTTACCTCCTTTTCAAAGCAAATACAAAACATCATTATTCTATAATTATCATCTGTTTTCGTATCATAATCAGAACACCCTGACAGTACGATTACATCCCATAT
The DNA here is from genome assembly GCA_900316485.1 of uncultured Eubacteriales bacterium. Lineage (GTDB taxonomy): Bacteria > Bacillota > Clostridia > Oscillospirales > Acutalibacteraceae > UBA1213. The sequence goes on along the minus strand of ONDB01000183.1, from coordinate 57 downwards.
CATTATACCATAATTTCCGCCATTTGCAACCCACCGGCGAGCCGCCGGTGCCGCAGC
>ONDB01000199.1 GCA_900316485.1 uncultured Eubacteriales bacterium | reverse complement strand
GTGGAGGTGAGGAGAATCGAACTCCTGTCCGAAAGGTGATCCGGGCGGTTTTCTCCGAGCGCAGTCTGTGATTTATGATTCCCCCCACATCTCGCCCGCAGACAGGCTTGATGTATCGGTAGTCTTTAATTCATGACAAAGATCAAGACAGTTCTTTATTCACGTTCACCACTAAGTCGACGCCCGTATAATTTCGTGGTCCTCCCTATACGAACGCTTGCCTGATTAAGCGGCAAGGGCAACAGGTTTATTGTTGTCGTTTATTATTTAAAAGTTTTACGGATTTTATAGCGGTTCCGCAATGCCGCTGCTCGCTTGCCGACGTTCACTCCCCCCGTCGAAACCATTGCACCCCCATATATAAAAACCGGATCAACTTCCGGTACAGGGGATGCATCATCCACCTTTTCCGGAAGCGTATTTCCAGTTGTTCACTTAATTATTTTTATCTGTTTCTTTCCTTGACGGCACGCTCAATGTCACGCTTTGCCTGACGCTGAGCCATATCGTCTCGCTTATCATAAAGCTTTTTACCCTTGCACAGACCAAGCTTCATCTTTACATGGGAACCTTTGAAATAAAGAGAAAGTGGTATAAGTGAATACCCCTCCTGCTTTACAGTTCCGTAAAGCTTCAGAATCTCTCTTTTATGCATCAGAAGACGTCTTACCCGCATGGGATCACGGTTGAAAATATTGCCCTGCTCGTAAGGACTGATATGCATTCCCTTTACCCACATTTCTCCGTCTTCTACTGTGCACCACGAGTCCTTAAGATTTACCCTGCCGGCTCTGAGAGACTTGACCTCTGTGCCGCAAAGCTCTATTCCGGCTTCAAAGCTTTCTATGACGAAATAATCATGAAAAGCCTTTTTATTCTGTGCTATCGTATTATCAGGCTGTTTTTTCGCCACAGCTTATCACCGTCCTTACAAGCTTTTTCAGATCTCGTTTCTGTGTTCTATGGATCTTGACAGCGTCATTTCATCTGCATACTGCAAATCACTGCCTACAGCAATTCCATAGCCAAGTCTTGTTACCTTTATATTCATAGGCTTGATAAGTCTTGATATATACATTGCAGTTGCCTCGCCGGTTACAGACGGATCTGTCGCCATTATTACTTCCCTGATATCACCCTTTTCAAGGCGTTCCAGAAGAGATTTTATATTCAGCATATCAGGCTCTATCCCCTCAGAAGGAGAAAGCAGTCCGTGTAATACATGATATCTGCAGTTAAGCACACGGCTCTTTTCAAATACCATGATATCCCTCGGTCTGGTAACTACGCAGATAACAGACTGATCCCTGGAAGTATCAGTGCATATCGGGCATACTGTTTTATCAGTATAATTACCGCATACCTGACATTTATGTATATCACTATGAGCTCTCTCTATTGCAGTCAGAAGCTTATCAACCTTTGGTTCGCTCATTTCAATTATATGATATGCGATCTTTTCTGCCGAACGCCGTCCTATGGAAGGCAGACTCTGTATCTGATCCACAAGCTCATCATACGGCGGCAGATTATACATTCCGGACATAATCAGAACAGACCCGGTACATTAAGACCGCCTGAGATCTTATCCATTGTTTCTGCCTTTTCATCACGAGCATTTCTGATTGCCTCATTCACTGCTGCGATAACAAGGTCACTGAGCATATCTACATCTTCAGGATCTACTACATCCTTGCTGATTTCAAGAGATTTTATTTCAAGGCTGCCGAGAACAACTGCCTTTACTGCTCCGCCGCCGGCTGTTGCGCTGTATTCCTTCTCGTCAAGTTCCTTGCTTGCAGCATCCATTTCTTCCTGCATCTTCTGTGCCTGACGTGCAAGCTGCTGAATATTTGTATTTCCTCCGTTACTGTAACCCTTAGGTAATCTTGCTTTCATTTTAAATGCCTCCGTTTTATTTTGATTTTTTATTTTTGTACCCAGACCATCTGCCTACAATTAAGTTATCAATTCAGAAACGGCCTGAGTTTTTTACATTTTCACAGGCAGGGAAGTCATTCCTCCTCAACCTTTATCCCTGAAGCTTTCAGCTCATCTATAAATGTATCAAGAGGATCGTCCTCTCTTTTTTCATCAGGATAGCTATATCGTCCCAGTTTATATTCTTCGCCGGTAATCTCTTTTATTGTCTCCCTCATTCTATCGCGAAGCTCAGCTTTTCTCAGATATTCAAAGCAGATATCCTTATCGGAATCAACAAGAATGAATCTCCCTGAAGTATATGCCTTGCTTCCGCTGAAGCCTGCTGCCACAGTAGGAGAAAACTTTGCTATCTCTTCAATAACCTCATGCCATCTTGAAAAAGCTCTGGCATTTGCTCTTAGCTTTTCCATCTCCTCGCTGCTGGGTCTTTTTGCAGGAGTAAGCATTGTCCGCGGACGAGGTGCGGAAGATGAAGCAGTCTGGTTTTTTGCTGAACTCTTTACAGATACCAATACCTTCTCAATAGCTGCAACTCTCTTTTCAATTGCAGGGTCTATTGCGGCAGTGCTGCCAAATTCCTTTGAGCAAAGCTTTACGGCTGTCATTTCCATTTCTATTCTGCGGTTTACACCCCTGAGCATTTTCTCCTGGGCATTCTGCAGAATTCCTATGGCCCTGACAATATCTGCAAGCGGAAGCGACATCGCCTGCTGGCGTGCCTTCTGGAATTCATCCTCAGACATGATAATAATATTTCTGGGCTGCTTCATTGTCTTTATCAGCATAAGCTCACGGAAATGCTCTATAAGCTCATTGCAGAGTCTTGCCATATCCTTGCTGTTTTTATACAGTTCATCAATTATTCCGATAAATCCGGCGCTGTCGCCTGCCTTTATCGCATCGGTAATATCAAGAAGGTGGCTTTTATCTGCAAGTCCTGCAGTAAGCCGCACAGTTTCCTCCGTAATATGCCCTTCGCTTCTGCCCATACACTGGTCAAGAAGGGACAAGGCATCTCTCATTGCTCCGTCTGCAATGCCTGCCACCAGCAGAGCTGCATTATCATCTATTGTGACTTCTTCATTTTCACAAACATATTTCAGCCTTTCTGCAATACATTCCGGCGAAATCCTGTGAAAATCGAATCTCTGACATCTTGAAAGAATCGTTGCGGGTATCTTATGCACCTCAGTAGTCGCAAGAATAAAAAGCACGTGTTCCGGCGGCTCCTCAAGTGTTTTAAGCAGTGCATTGAATGCCCCTATAGAAAGCATATGCACCTCATCTATTATATATACCCTGTATTTTGTATTTGCAGGAGTAAAATTTGCTTCCTCTCTCAAAGTACGGATATCATCAACGCCGTTATTGCTTGCTGCGTCTATTTCAACAACATCAAGTACCGTGCCCTCGTCTATACCGCGGCAAATCTCGCATTCTCCGCAGGGGTCTCCGTTATTCGGATTCAGGCAGTTTACAGCCTTGGAGAATATCTTTGAACAGGTGGTCTTTCCTGTTCCCCTTGAGCCAGTAAACAAATATGCATGAGCAAGTCTTCCGGATGTCAGCTCATTTTTCAAGGTATCGGTAACCTGTGGCTGTCCGATAACATCGGCAAAAAATCTCGGACGGTACTTTCTGTACAATACCCTATACATATCTGCACCTCCCAGCATTTAAGGTAAAACTTTTTACTGTATATCCTATAATACAGAGTACAGAAGGCCGGGAGCTTCGTCCTGCTCCCTGTTACTCACAAAAAAAACAAGACAGTCCGCTGTGCGGTGTCATACGCTTGGAGATACGGACGAACAGACTAACTGTATCGCACGGCTATACACGCTTAATGCTGCTCGGTTCCCCGTCTGACATGGTTCACGGCGAGCCATCGTACAGCGCCTGCCCGTTCGCATCTCCAAATGTATGATCCTGTCTTGCTTGATTATTCCGCCCTTCGGCGACATTCATATTATACTATATCTTTTTAAAAAAATCAACAATTATTTTTAGTATACTGTAAATTATTCACGATTAATCAAAAAAAGCTTTTATAAAACTGGATTCTATCTGTGTTTTCCGCATATCCTTATGTAACAATTAATTTTATGAATCATTGCTATTAATCTAAAACTATGATATACTAAAAGAGTAAAGCCGCAGATTCTATATTTTGAAAAGGAGGCTGTATATGGATTGGGAATTTGCTATTCTGAATTTTTTCCAGACCAATATCAGAAATCCTGTTCTTGATGTTGTAATGGTTTGTATTTCCACCCTTGGAAAGGTTGGTATCATCTGGATACTCTTCGCGATAATTACTCTTATCACAAAAAAATACAGGCGTCTGGGCACAAAGATTTCAGCTGCTCTTATTATTACTCTGATCTGCTGCAGCTGTATTCTGAAACCCATAGTAAACCGTATAAGACCCTATGATCTTAATCCTACTGTCAATCTTCTGATTTCAAAGGAAATTGATACTTCTTTTCCATCGGGACATACATTCTTTGCTTTCAGCGTTGCTACAGTTTGTTTTATGTACAATAAAAAGCTTGGTATCCTTATGTATGCATTTGCTTTTGCAATGGCTTTTTCCAGAATATATCTGTATATGCATTTCCCAACGGATGTACTGTTTGGAATGATATTCGGAATAATTGTAGGTATTTTTGCCAGTAAGCTGGAAAATTATATTTTTGACAACAATCCAAAGCTTGATAATAAAGCGTACTGAAGATAAACAGCTTCTTATTTCCGGGAGTATGTAATTTTACTGTCGGTACACTGGACGGTATGAATGTTTCTGCTCTTAATGGGTCACTTATGTCCAGAGGCACGAGAGATATTTCATGGCTTATCAAAGCTACGGGAGAAAATGGGCGTTCTGCTTATGGTCTTTGCCATCCGGGAGATTACGAAGCTACACTGTTCTCTAAATGCAGTCACAACCGGATGTACGGCAAAACTATGGTAAAGGGTGAAAAATACGGTCTGCTTACTGAAGGCGTTTACACAATTACAGCCCTTTGTCAGCTGGGAGAAATAATAATGTGGACCTTCCTGTATGCAAGGGCGTTGCTGTTATTTCAGAAAAAATAAGCGCAAAGAATGTTTTCAGCGAATTATTTGAAAGATCTGTCAAATCTGAATTCTGATGTATTTACATTTGGAGCTGCCTTTTCAGGTCAGCTCCTTTTTTTGCATCCAGCTTTATTAACAATGAAAAAATTATGCGAAAGCCTCTTGACAAAATTCTCTAAGTATGATATTATATACAAGTCGTCGGATGACGCAAGCTTAATAAGCTGGTGTAGCTCAGTTGGTAGAGCAGCTGATTTGTAATCAGCAGGTCGGGAGTTCGAGTCTGTCCAC
>ONDB01000156.1 GCA_900316485.1 uncultured Eubacteriales bacterium | reverse complement strand
TGTGGATGCACTGACATCTGTTCGCAATAAGGGCGGATATTCAGATTACATCACTATGCTTCAGGAACGCCTTGAACGTAATGAAATATCCGAATTTGCAGTTTGTATGTTTGACTGCGATGATCTGAAATATATCAATGATAAATTCGGTCACGAAAAGGGCGATGAATATCTGAAATCAGCCACACGTCTTATCTGTCAGGTATTCCAGCACAGTCCGGTGTTCCGTATCGGCGGAGATGAATCTATATCCATACTGCAGAATGAGGATTATCAGAACCGTGAGGAACTGCTGGGCAGGTTCAGTACGGAAAGTCAGGTAATAAATGAACAGTCTGATCATGAATGGAAACAGGTGAATGTTTCTGTTGGCATTGCTGTTTACGATCCTAAGACTGATAATACTGTTGAGGATACAGCCAGCCGAGCAGATCAGCTTATGTATGAAAATAAACGCAGGAGAAAGTCTGGACGTTCTATCAGGTGATCTGATGCCTCAATTAAATCAAAAAATGCATCTATATGAGAATGGATGCATTTTTTGTTTTTTTCTATTGCAGTTTCATATAACTTATTGATATAATTAGGTGTAGCAAATTGTAAAATGACGGAAGAAAAAACTGGTTTTTTACAGTCAGCAAATACAATAAAAAAGGAGAGTTCAGAAATGATAAAAAAGTTCGGCATCAAATTTGGCGGACTGCAGCAAAAAATATTGAATCTTGTACTGATTTTTATTCTGGCAATAGTCGGAGTGTTTTTTGCCGCATCGGTTTACCTGTCAAATAATCTTACTGCTGTAGTTGATGAATCTGCCAAAGAGCAGAAGAAATCTATTACCTCAGTCAGTGAGGAAACGATGTTTAAAATGCTTGACAGCTCGATGAACCAGAATGCATCATTACAGGCTGATATTGCAGATAACGTTTTCTCTGAGGTCAGCGGAAATGTTAATGCTCTGAAAGAATATGCAGAGTATATGTATACCCATCCTGAAGAGTTTACTGATAAGCCGGTATCCGATCCCAAACCGGAAAATGACGGTAAGCCGTCTGTTCAGCTTCAGCATGAGGCGGCAGTTGATCCGGCAGACGATAAAAAACTCGGCCTTGCTGCCAATATGAGCGAAATGATGCTTTCCATGTTCAAAAATTCGGATGTACTTAATTCCTGTTTTATTGCTACGGTAGACGGAAATATTATTTTTGTTGATGACCGTGCAGGAGCAAATTTTGATGAAAACGGAAAGCTGCAGACTTTTGAAGTTCGTCAGAGACCATGGTATCTGGGTGCAAAGGAAAAGGGTGATATCTATTTCACAGGCATAGAACTTGATGCCTTCACAAATATTCCCGGACTTGTATGTTCTGCTCCTGTATATGCTGACGGAAAACTGGTGGCTGTAGTCGGAGCTGATATCTTCCTGAACAATATTTCGGACTACGTTAATAATTCCTTGAAATATGAAGGCTTCGTATGTATTGTTAACGAGAACGGCGAAATAATCTTTTCTCCCCAGAAAGAGGGAACATTCAAGGCTGTTACATCTGACAAGACAACAGACCTCAGAAGCGGAGAAAACAAAGAGCTGGCTGAATTTGTAAATAAATCATTAAAAGAAAGTGTGGGACTTACCTCTGTCAAAATTGACGGAAGAAATTATTATCTTTGCAGTGAACCAATGAAAACTGTTGGCTGGACAGTTATTTCAGCTTTAGATAAGTCGGTTGTTGATGTTCCTGTACAGACTCTTATTTCTAATTTTGAACGAATAAACGGCCAGTCCCAGGAAAGCTATCATAAAAGTGCCGGCTTTTCGCAGCAGACCCTTATGATAATGATACTGCTGATTCTTATACTTGCATCTGTTGCAGCGCTTGTTGTAGCAGGCAGGATAGTCAGACCTATAGAGCACATGACAAAACGCATTGATGAAATAAGCGGTACAGACCTTGCATTTGAGATGGATGATTCATACCGTACCAATGACGAAATAGAAGTGCTTGCACAATCCTTTGCAACACTCTCACGGCGAACTCTGAGCTACATAGAACAGATAACAAAGATAACCGCAGAAAAAGAGCGTATAGGAGCTGAACTGGAGCTTGCTACAAAAATACAGGCTGATATGCTGCCGAATATTTTCCCGCCATTCCCTGATCATGAAGAATTTGATATTTTCGCATCAATGACTCCTGCAAAAGAGGTGGGCGGAGATTTCTACGATTTCTTCCTGATAGACGATAATCACATTGGTATTGTAATGGCAGACGTTTCGGGCAAGGGCGTTCCTGCCGCATTGTTTATGATGATGTCAAAGATTCTTGTAAGCAATTATGCTATGATGGGAGGGGATCCTGCAAAGGTACTTGAGCAGACAAATAACCAGATCTGCAAAAACAACGATGAAGAAATGTTTGTCACAGTATGGTTTGGCATTCTTGATCTTACTACAGGTAATGTGAAAGCTGCAAATGCAGGTCATGAATACCCCATTATCAAGAAAGCAGACGGCAAATTTGAAATACTTAAGGATAAACACGGCTTTGTTGTAGGCGGAATGGACGGAATGAAGTTCAAGAATTATGAATTTACTCTTGAAAGAGGAGGAACGTTATTCCTTTACACTGACGGTGTACCGGAAGCTACCAACAGCCAGAACGAGCTTTTCGGAACAGAGCGTATGCTTGCTGCACTTAATGAGGAACCCCAGGCAGAGCCTGAAAAACTGCTTGGAAATATGAAGAAAGCAGTTGACGAATTCGTAGGCGATGCACCACAGTTTGATGATCTTACAATGCTTGGCATCAAACTGCTTTAATAAGCGGTAATTATTTCTGAAAATCAATTACAGCACATTGCTGCAGGTATTTTCCCTGAAGGCAATGTGCTGCTTTTTGTTGTAATATTGGCTGAAAAAATAGATTTTTTTTGCCGAATATGTTATTATAATACTATGAGAGTGAATAATAAAAATCAGGAGAATCAATATATGGATATCCGTTTTGTAAATATAAAAGAAGATAAGATTCATATGGAAAAGGTTAAAAGGCTTTACCATACAGCTTTTCCTGCTGATGAGCGTGCACCATTCAGTATGCTGATGAGAGGAGAAAAGAAGGACAATATAGATTTTTTCAGCTGTCTTGACGGTGAAGAATGGATAGGCTTGCTGTATGTGGTAAATTATCTTGATATGAGTTATATTTTTTATTTTGCTGTGGATGATGACAAGCGGGGCAGAGGTTACGGAACGGCTATTCTGAAGGGCGCGCAGGAAAAATACAAGGGAAGACGTCTTTTTCTGGCGATTGAAGAACTGGACGAAAAATACGATAATTACAGTCAGCGGGTAAGCCGTCTGCATTTCTATGAAAATGCAGGTTTTGTCCGTACTGGTCAGAAGATGCAGGAAGGTAAGGTTATATATGACCTGATGGGGATAGGCGGAAGAATCAGCAATAAGGAATACCGCAGACTGATAAAAAGCTTTGCAGGAATAGTAATGCTGTTTTTTACCATGAAGATAATTGAAGGCTGATGTGTGTAATTATTATGAAGCAGGTCAGAAAAATGTCATACCCGGATGAAACAGACCCTGACGAAAAGTCGGAGAATAAAAAATAAGGGTGTCAGTACAGTTCCGGAAAATACGGAGGAGAAAAATGGAAGAACTGATACAGCGTGTGGGTATACCAATGTTTATACAGATATCCATTGAATGCTGGAATGAGCTGATATTGATAATATTGATATCCACCATGATCGTAGGAAAAACACTTGATAAAACCAGCGGATTTTTCAATAATGTAAAGATTCCACTTACGGCAGAGCTGATAGTTTTTTATCTGGCGGCATTGCTGTATAATGCCTTTGATATAACAGCCCATTCTTTGCTGGGTACTCATGAAAGCTATTCCTATATTGTAGTGTATATATCAATTTTCCTTTATTTTACAGTGGGTGAATTCCAGACTCTGCTGTTTTTGCAGGTTATTAAAAAGCATATATTTGAAAAGAACGGGAATATCAGACTTAAAAATACTGTGTTTGTGATTCAGCTTTTGCAGATAGTCAATCTTCTTCTACTTGTTCTCAACCCGTTTCTCAATACACTGTATATTATTGATGAGAACAATGAATATTTACGTTCTCCCACCTGTTATTTATGGCAATGGATAACTATAGCTACCTTTGCATTTGCTGCGGTGATTATTGTTATCCAGTGGAAAAAAACCGATCCGTTTATCAAGCGCATAATTCTTATTGCGGCATTACTGCCAACCTGCGGTCTTGTAGGCAGTTTCTTTACCAGTAATATCAGCCTGAATAATATCACCGTTACCATTTCGGCTATACTTATGTACATGGTATACGAAAGAAATAAAACAAAGCTTGTGGTAAAGAATACTTATGAGCTTGAAAATACCCGGGTACAGCTGATGGAAAACCAGTTGGTGATAGAGCAGAATAAACAGGAACTTCAGGAAAAGAAAATAAGACTGCTTTGTGCAGGTAGGCTGAATTGTGTTTTTTCTGAATCTGCAGCGGTGCAGACGTTATATGGGGGTATACGGCTGTATTGTATTAACCGTGATCAGACTTTTTTAGAAGCAGACAGCATGCTTGTGTCGGTGCTATCACATATGGGCAATACGTGGAAAGTCAAAATAAATATAATGCAGCATATAGCACTTGTTATCAGAGTTTCCAGAAAATATACTGATACAGGCAAACGGTGGGCAGACAGGAATAACTCATGATTGACTATTAAATAAGCAAAACGTGCTTAATATTTTTATAATTGTCAATAACTCACCTTCAAAGACCGTTTTTTCCGGCTGAATAACGTCAGGAAAAGACGGTCTTAGTTTTTATTAAAATAAATGCATTGTTCAGAATATGTGAATTGCATCCTGCCAGTCAGGAGCATTAAGAGCGTAACGTAGGCGAAGGGACACCATCGCGTTACGGGTCCAGCGTCACGCTGGCGGGTCGCCGGTTGCACTTTTGATTGATTTGGTGTATAGTAGAACGTGGGTTTAGGATTGGATAATACAAAGGTTACAATGAGCAGATCTGATATTGTAAGCTGGTATTTCGATTCTATAAATGAGGATTGCTCTGAGGGCTGCTGCCACCTTCTTGAATTATGCATCAGATCAGCCAAGGCGGTTTGTGATGTTACTGAATTATTAAAAGTCTGAACAGGGAAGGAGGACGAAACGGTGCCGATCAGATGTGAGGATCTTAAAAAAATACATACCGGCTTTTTACTGGATTTCATTTTTACGGTAGTAATGACTGCTGCTGCAGTAATAAGCGGCCTGATGTTTTTACTCAGTCAGTTTTTGATGGCAGCTATGGTATTGTTTTTGTCGGTAACGATATCTTCCTTCGGAGCCGTTATTGCCTGTATTCCTGTTTTGCTAGGACTTCAGAGGCTTTCATTATTTTCAAAAGTCTTTGCTGCCGGAAAAGTTTTTTATATGCTGAGAATGATACTGTTTTTTTTCTGTTTGTCCGGTTATCAGGTGTTGATTGTATTATCCGGGATTTTTAAAGGAAATCCTGTATTAAGGGTCTGCAGTATTCTTATGGGACACTATGATATCCTGCTGGCAGTTTTAGAAATAATATCCGTGTTGCTGCTGCTTACGGGCTTTGACCAGATAATCTTCCGCTACGGCGGAGCAGACAGAATGGAAAAATCTGTGAAAAAATTTTGTATTCCATATGTGTCAAACTATATTATTCTGACAGTCGGAACAAAAATTATAACATCTATGCATGATATTTCTCCGGGGAATACGACTGTGATAATTATTTCACTGATATGTGCAGCGTCATATATAGGATATATGGTTGTTGAATTTTTTATGCTTAAAAGAATACGTTCAGTTATGAAATTCATACATGAATTATCGTGATCTGCGGTAATGTATTGAAAGGTACGGTTGAGATCAATGAAAACAATAACGGTTGATGACAGACAACTTGTAGTTAATTCTATTACAAGGATACTTAGAAGAATAGATCCAGAGGGTACACATCTGGGGGAAATATCTGCTTCGGGGGCATTGGCTGTTTGCAGGGAACTGAAGCCGGATATTGCATTTCTTGATATAGAAATGCCGGATATGACCGGTATCGAACTTGCAGAACATATTACTAAGGAGAACCCGGCTACACATATTGTTTTTATTACAGGACATCAGCAGTATGCGTTGAATGCCTTTCAGATTCATGCCTCAGGATATCTGATGAAACCAGTTTTAGACGAAGATATAGAGGAGATAGTCAGCTATCTGAGCACCGTCAATAAAAGAGTAGATAAAAGTATTAATGTACATTGCTTCGGAACATTTGAGGTTTATTATAACGGCAAACCGCTGAAATTTGCCAGGACGAGAACAAAGGAGCTGTTTGCTTTTCTGATAGACCGTAATGGAGCAATGTGTTCCATAGATATGATCTGCGGAAACCTTTATCCGGATAAACCTCTTTCAACATCAGTAAAAAGCTCGCTTAGAAATCTGATTTTTGATCTTAAAACTACACTTTACGAAATCGGATGCGAAGATGTATTGCTGAGAAACCGGGGTATGATAGGAATTGACAGGGATAAGCTGAGCTGTGATTATTTCAGCTATCTCAAGGGTGAGGAACCTGATAAGAACCAGTTTAAGGGTGAATATATGACTCAGTATGCCTTTGCCGAGGAAACCCGTGCAAACCTTGTGCATAAATATTTCTCTGAATGATCAGGAGAAAATGATGCATTGTTCAAATGAAATGATCCGTGGCACCGTGTGTTGGACGATTCGCCGGAGAGAGGGTTGGAAGGACAATGAAAAAGAATAATTCGATCAATTTTACATCCGAACAGGACAGGATTAATTATATATTCCAGAAATGTATGGAAAACTATGATGACCCCAGTATTACCTTCGTTGAGCATATAGGTTATGTCCGTGTTGTTACCGATAAGGAAACGTCGTGTGAGATATTTCAGGGCAAGACATATATGCCGAAAATAGAAGCCCAGCACAGGAAGGTTGCAGAAATCCGGGAGCTAAAAAAAATAGAAGGCGTTACTGTCAAGCATTCAAGAATAAAGCTGAATCTTGATAATCTTAAAATAAAGAAGAAAAAGCATATGGGTGATGAATCCATGAAGGTTTCTCTTTATGAAAAAAGGGCAACCTTTACAATAGATGATCCTGCGATGATGATTAATAAACTGCTGGAACCGGATGTCCGCAGAGGACAGGATTATTACCGCCGGGCTATAGGGAGCGAATTCATCTACCGTATTTCAAAAAAGCTGTTTGACGATTATTTCAACCGTGATTACTTTGACCGAATGCTGCACATTGAGGAAGGAATAAAAAAGGATAAATATGTGTGGTTTACTAATATATTTATAACCAATACACGTATTGCGGCAGGTTTTATGCGTCCCAGCGTAAAGCTTGACCTTGCAGATGTGGGAGCCTGTGAGCTTGCCTCTCCTGACGAAAGGATAGGTCTTATGATGGCTGTGCTTGATGATATCATGAATATGCTGTTCAGAAAATATGGCGTTCTTATCTGCACATGTATGAAACAATCGGAAAATGAAAACAGTACGGAATTTAAAGTATATATGTATGTAAAAAAAAGCACCTGATATTTCGGTGACGGAAAGGAAGTCTTTGTTTGGAGCAGGATAAGAAATTCATGCGTATGGCAATTGCTCAGGCAGAAAAAGCCCTTGCGGAAAACGAAGTGCCGATAGGTGCGGTGGTAGTAAGAAAAGGCGTAGTAGTAGGAGAGGGCTATAACCGCAGGGAATACGGAAAAAATGCACTATATCATGCAGAGCTGACGGCAATAGATGACGCCTGTAAAAGACTTGGGGGCTGGCGGCTTTGGGAATGTGAACTTTATGTTACCCTTGAACCGTGCCCTATGTGTGCCGGAGCTATTATCAATTCAAGGATAAGAAGAGTGGTATATGGCTGCCGGGATAAAAAGGCGGGTTCGGTTCAGTCTGTAATTAATCTTTTTGAGCTGCCGTATAATCATAAGCCGCAGTATGAGGGAGGAGTTCTGGAGGAAGAATGCAGCATGATGCTCACAGATTTTTTTCGACAGCTCAGAGAAAAAAAACAGGAATCGGAAAAATATACTAAAAAAAATGTTCAGGATAATAATTATTTGTTAAATGAATGAATTTTGCAAGAAAAAGAAATATAACTTGCATTTTTAACTCCGATATATTAAAATTATAAAGGTATTTTGATGAAATTTGAAATATTTTTCAGGAGGAGTTTTCATGTCTGTTTATTCGACAATGGAGAAGGCACAGCTTTCAGAGGAATATAAGAAGCTGAGCGAGGTTTATGCTGATTATAAGGCAAGAGGTCTTTCACTCAATATGGCAAGAGGAAAGCCCGGCGCAGAACAGATTTCACTTTCTAATGGTATGTTTGGTGTGGTAACACCGGAAACTAACTTTACTACAGAGGATTGCCCTGATATCAGGAACTACGGCAACCTTTACGGTATAATTGAGGCAAGACGTATTTTTGCAGATGTAATGGGTGTAGACCCTGAAAATGTATTCGTCGGCGGAAATTCAAGCCTTAACCTTATGTTTGATACTATTGCCTGCCTTATGAAGCAAGGCTGCGGCGGAAAGCCGTGGAACAAGCAGGAAAAGCTTAAATTCCTTTGTCCTGCTCCCGGATATGACAGACATTTCGGTATAACAGAATATTTCGGCTTTGAAATGATAACTGTACCCATGACCAAGACCGGACCTGATATGGATATTGTAGAAAAGCTGGTAAGCGAGGATCCCACAATAAAGGGCATCTGGTGTGTGCCTAAATATTCAAACCCCACAGGTATAACATATTCTGACGAGACTGTACGCCGTTTTGCTGCGCTCAAGCCTGCAGCAAACGATTTCAGAATCATGTGGGATAATGCGTATATCATCCATGATATTACTGATACACCGGATCAGCTTATCAATATCTTTGATGAGCTTAAGAAAACCGGCAATGAGGATATGGTATTTGAGTTCTGCTCCACTTCAAAGATAACCTTCCCGGGTTCAGGCGTTGCAGCAGTTGCAGCAAGCAAGAGCAATCTCCAGCTTATCAATAACAGATATAACTATACAACTATCGGCTTTGATAAGATTAATATGCTTCGTCATGTTCTTTACTTCAAGAACAAGGAGGGCGTGCTTGCTCATATGCAGAAGCACAGAGCAATTCTTGAGCCCAGATTCAGGATGGTTGTTGAGATGCTTGACAGTAATCTTTCAGGCTATGATGTAGCAGAGTGGAATAATCCCAACGGCGGTTATTTTGTAAGTGTTGATGTTGAGGAAGGCTGCGCAAAGAGAGTAGTAGCACTCTGTAAAGAGGCAGGTGTTGTTCTTACCGGAGCAGGAGCTACATTCCCTTACGGAAACGATCCCAAGGACAGCAATATCAGAATCGCACCAACATATCCGCCTGTTGAAGAGCTTAAGATCGCAATGGAGGTATTCTGTACAGCGGTTAAGCTTGCAGCAGCAGAAAAGAGCCTGAATAAATAAATTATAGAAAAAGAAAATTGAAAAAGTCCTTGCATTTTCTGAATTTATATGATATAATTCTAATGTTACTCTAGGTATTGATGAAAGAGGTGACTCAAAATGAGAGAAGGTATACATCCTAAGTACCAGCAGACAACTATCAAATGTGCCTGCGGTAATGTGATCGAAACAGGATCTACAAAAAGTGATATCCGTGTTGAAATTTGCTCAAAGTGCCATCCGTTCTTCACCGGAAGACAGAAGCTCGTTGATACCGGCGGACGTGCTGACAGATTCAATAAGCGTTACGGCATTACA
>ONDB01000154.1 GCA_900316485.1 uncultured Eubacteriales bacterium | reverse complement strand
AGGTTAAAATCACTTACTGCTACAACGTTGCCGTCATAGATCTTGTACACATTTCTTAATGATACACTTGCCATAATTTGCCTCCTGATTCACGTTTTAGGTATAATAACTATATAAATTTCGATTAAGGCTGGGAAATAGAAACGACCTAAAGCGTTTTATTTATAACAAAATTTAACATATTTACTATAACAGATTTTTAAGGAAAATAAAATACTTTTTTTAACTAAAATATCATGGTTGACTTTAGGTATAATTCACATAACACAAAAATAGCACCTGTTTTTTGTGTAATATGTATATCAACTACATAGATAATAAACTGGTATAACACATTAAATGACACGATTGTAATTGTTTTATGGGGTTATGCACAATAATGACAGTAATATATATATTATTTTTTCATAAAAGAAAAGATGAAATAATCATCAAATAATAAGAATTTCAGTAAAAAATACCCTTTTGTCACTGCATTTAAAAACAAAAATATACATATTTTTTTATTTAAAGATCTTTTATTGTGCTGTCTGTGATAAGATTTATTTCTTCCTGAGTAAGTTCCCGCCACTGTCCCGGTTTCAGTTCTTTGTCCAGATATACTCCGCCTATACGCAGTCTGCAAAGAGAGGTAACTTCAGCACCAATGGCATGAAACATTTTTTTAATCTGATGAAACTTTCCTTCACAGATTTCAACAAGAGCGGTGTTGTCACCAGTTATTTTTAACGCAGCAGAAAGAAAGACTATTTCACCCGATGTTATTCCCTCTGCAAAAAGCCTGACGTCATCCCCGGTAAGCTTTTTGTCGCATTCGACACTGTAAAGCTTATAGACGTGTTTTTTCGGAGAAAGCATACGATGAGAAAGCTCTCCGTCATCAGTCAGCAGGATAAGACCTGTAGTATCTTTGTCAAGTCTGCCGGCAGGGAACATTCCATCTCTGCGCATTTCCTTAGGAAGCAGATCAATAACTGTCTGTTCATTTTTATCCCGGCTTGCAGAAATAATGCCTGCAGGTTTGTTCATCATAATATACAGATGTTTTTTATAAACAAGTCGTACTCCGTCAACGAATATTTCATCATTTTCCGGATCGACTCTGATATCGCTTCTTTTTGTTATTTTACCGTTTACCATAAGCTTGCCTTTAAGGGCAAGCTTTTTGGACTCACTTCTGGTTGCAATATTCTGTCCGCTCAGTACCCTGTCCAGTCTTTCCACAATTATCACCTTCCAAAATTATTCAAACAAATAGTATGGGAATTCTTTTAATATTCTATCACACCATACCCATACTTTTCAACCAAATGCTTCAATTCCGGTTAGCCGCCAGCGTGACACTGGACCCGTAAGGCGATTGTGTTGCTCCACTACTTTACGCTCTTAATACACCTGATTGTCTGACCGACCGCGGTACTTCTGTAATAGCTTGGTTTTCTTTATCTTAGATGATTCCGGTTTTGAATAAACTCACAATTATTATACACTAACGCATTCCGGCGAGCCGCCGGTACTTTTGTTTGTTTTAATTAAGGTTTAAGAAAAGCGTGATGATTATAGTGTCAAATTAATATTTCACGGCATAAAATGCTGTAAGGGAGGAGTTAATAAAATGAAAACGACTGTTTATGTTGTGAAATCCGGAGATACTCTCAGCTCTGTTGCAAAAAGGTTCAATACAGATGTGGCATCCATAGCAGGATTTAACGGAATTACCGATCCTGATAAGCTTGATGAAGGTCAGATATTGAGAATACCCCAGCAAGAAGCCAGAGAAGAGTACTTGACATATACCGTTCAGAAGGGTGATACACTTTATTCCATTTCAAGAATGTTTGATACTGATGTAAGTGTTCTTACAAGACTTAACGGTATACCGGATCCTGATATAATAGAAGCAGGAAGAAAAATAAGGATACCCATAATCAATGTTCCCGGCAGCATTAAAATTTATATTGTCAGGGACGGAGATACCTTATACAGTATTGGAAAACGTTATGGTTACGGTATTGATGAGCTTGCAGCCTATAACGATATTATTGATCCTGATAAAATACAGATAGGTCAGGTAATACGCTTCCCCACAGATGAAAACGGAAACTGCAGGGAAGGAATATACACAGTAAAAAGTGGTGATACTCTGTGGAAGATAGCACAAAAATTCGGTGTAAGCCTTGTATGGCTTATCAATACAAATAAGCTGACAGATCCGGACAGGATTTATCCCGGTCAGAAGCTGAGAGTCATGCAGGCATGATATTATGATTTATACGATAGATAATGATCGGGGATGACATCATTTAAGGCTATACAATTTTTACTCTGATAAAATAGATAAATTTGTAGATCGTTTAGATGTAGTTTACTTGAATAAAAAGAAAATGTATGATATAATCTATATATCTGTGACCCTATGAAAAAACAGTGGTTACCCTTAAGGTAAAACAGGGGATCGAAATAATCTGAACAGGTGATATCGTTGAATAAAACCGAGGACAATAAAAATAATAAGGATATAATTGCAGGCAGAAATCCGGTTACCGAGGCACTTCGCTCCGGCAGACCGATAGACTGCCTTTACATAGCTAAGGGAGAACTGAACGGTTCGGTGAAAGTTATTGCTGCACTTGCCCGTGAAAAGCAGATTCCTATAAAAGAGGTTGACAGAAAAAAACTGGATTATATGACAGCTCACAGCGCACATCAGGGTGTTGCAGCTGCTGCCACAATGAAGGAATATGCAAGTATTGACGATATATTTGCCCTTGCCGGATCCAGGAATGAAAAGCCATTCATTATCGTACTTGACGAGATCGAGGATCCGCATAATCTTGGCGCAATAATAAGAACCGCAGAATGTGCAGGAGCGCATGGAATAATCATTCCAAAAAGACGCTCTGCAGGACTCAGCTTTACTGTAGGTAAGGCAAGTGCCGGGGCATATGAATATGTTCCTGTGGCACGTGTAACAAATATTTCTTCGGCCATTGACGAGCTTAAAGAAAGAGGCTGTTGGGTATATGGTGCTGATATGGACGGCGAAACCTATTGCAGTAATGATCTCAGGGGTGCCAGCGCTCTTGTAATTGGTTCAGAGGGGAAGGGTCTTGGCAGACTGGTGAGAGAAAAGTGTGATGTTATTTTGTCTTTGCCTATGTGCGGAAGGATCAATTCTCTGAATGCTTCAGTTGCTGCGGGAGTTCTGATGTATGAATTCACTCGTCAGCGACTTGAATTAAAATCAAGGTAAAGGAGGTTTAAGGGATGTCATCAAAAAAGAGAAAAAAATCTCCAAAAAAGAATACTGAATCTAATCCGATTTCCGAAAAAACGGAAATAAAACAGAAAGAAGCTGCAGCTAAGACTGATGAATCAGATTTTGCAGCCAAAGAGGATGAAATTGTTTTTGCTGGCTCATCGAAGGACGACAATATAAAAACTAAGAGCAATGATAAAAACAGGGATAAAGAATCCGATGAGGATGTAAAAATTTTTAATCCGAAAACTAAAACTAACGATAAAGAAGAAGATGAAAAAGAAGAATTTAAGGGAGCATCGAAAAAGGGAAAGAAAACCGTTAATCAGGAAAAGCCAAAGCATGAAGAGGAAGAGCTTAAGGAAAGCAATGAAAAGGATCAGCCTCAGTATGCTGCTGAAGATGAGCCGGACACTGAACCGGCAAAAAACGGTATAAAGTCATTTTTCAAAAAGTTAGCGGCAATAATTACTGCTCCCGAGGATAATGATCTTGCCTATGGCTCAGACGAAGAGCTGGAGGATATTTTCTTTGAAGAAGAAAGCGAAGAAAATGAGAATGATAAGCAGGAGAATACATCCTCAGGCGGCAAAAAGAATGATTTGCCAAAATCCCTGACAACCTCATCAATGTATATGCAGAAGGAGAAAAAAACTGCTGTAAGGAAAAAAGAATCACCAGCTAAGGATCAGCAACAGTCTTCTTCAAAGAAAAAGGTGGTTCCCGCACAGGATCAGCAGTCTGCAGAAAAAGAGAAAACTGATATTAAACAGACCTCGCAGACTGAGCTTAAGGAGCACGTTCCTGTTGCTGAAAGGGAGGAAACCGAGAAAAAGGAAAATATTCCGGTCCCGAAGAATCAGAAAAAGCCTAAGAATAAAAAATCAGGTCAGTCAGAAATAACAATTGATGAAATAATCAAGGCTAAGAACTCTGTTCCTGAGCGTTCTGCAAAGGCTTATGGTGCCCTTGATACTGCTGATAAGGAAGAACGTGAAAACGAAACTGAAATTCCGATATTTGTAAATCACGGTGGACAGAAAAAATCCAATGGCCGCCCAGGCAAAAAAACCGCATCAAATACAGATCACGGCAAAGACTTCGATCTGGGAGCTCTTTCTGCTGATTCTGATATTAAAGAAGAAAATCCGTCAGTTCAAAAAAAGACTCAAAAGCCCGATGAGCTTTCGCATGATAAACCTGATAATTCAGATACTCAGCCAAAGGTACAGAAGCCAGGTGAACTTTCACATGATGTACCTGAAAAACAGACATCTCAGCCAAAGGCACAGAAGCCAGGTGAGCTTTCACATGATGTACCGATAAAGCCTGTAGCAGTTTCCAAGCACAAAAAACCAGATGAATTGTCACGTTTCGTACCTGAGAAGAAAAACTCCGGAGAAACAGCTGATTCCCTGCCGGGAGGACAGGGTGTAAAGATAGAACCCTGGTCACCAAAACAGAAACAGGAATCAGTAAAAAAGGAAACAAAGACTACTTCAAGATCGGAAGGTGTTGTATACCGCGGCAATGAGGCATCACCATTTATAGTGATGGCTGGAAAATTCACCAGAACTCTTAAAAGTGAGTACGACAGTACCCGCAGACTAAGAGGAAGTATAGAGCCTCCTCCTAAAACACCTGAACAGTCAGAGTCGGAGAAAAAAGATGATGAACCTGAAAGCCAGTCTTCTGCGGGTCAGAACGAACCGAAAATGATCCGCAAAAAATCCAGATCTGGTAAGAAAGAGACTGAAAAAAAGGATGTCAAAAAGGAAAAGATTAAAGCAGAAAAAGCTGAAAAGAAGTCTAAATTCAAGATCTCTGATATTTTTACATATGAGGGAGACAGCTTTGACGAGGAAGAAGAGGAAGAGCCGGAGAAGCCAGAACTTACAGATTACAGCAGTGAGGATGACGCTGAAGAAATCAAGGGAGATATCAATGAAAACTTCCGCAAGGTTTTTGTCAGAACTATCGTTCTTACCTGTACCTGTGTTGCTTCGGTTACAGCTGCGATTATAGCGAAATGGATGCCGTGGGTATTCCTGAATATGATGAAAAGCGGCTGGCTTATATATTCTGGAATAATGTTTGTACTTTTTGTAGTTTCCATATTTGTTTCCAGATATCCAATAGCGAATGGATTCATGCCGCTGAGAAAGCTACGCGGAAACAGCGATACACCTGTGTCTGTTGCTTCTCTTGCAGTTGCTGTGCAGTCAATAATATCGCTGTTCATGCCGAATGTATTTCTTGATGAGACATATCACATATATGTTCCGCTGCTGATTCTTTCGCTTTTGCTCAATAGTCTGGGAAAATTACTTATCATCAGAAGAACAGCGGATAATTTCCGTTTTCTTTGCAGTAAAGAAGCCCGCTTTGCAGGAAAGATCTATACAAAGACTGAAAATGCAGACAGAATTGTTTCGGGACTCCCCTCAAGGAAACCGATAATTGCTTATTGTAAGAGATCAAAATTCATGAGCAATTTCCTTCAGCTTTCATATGCAGCAGATCCGGTGGAAGAGCTTTCAGCGTTCTTTGCTCCTATAGCAGCCGGAGTTTCTGTGTTATGTGCAATAATCTACGGTATCATGACAAAAGATTTTGCAAGCGGCGTGTGCTCATTTGCGCTTTCAGCCTGCATAACTATTCCCATGTGCAGCCTGCTTGCTATAAATATTCCAATGCTGAATCTCTGCTCATCTGCAAATAAGAGCGGTGCAATGGTAGTAGGCTACGAAGCTGTAAAGCAGTTCTGCGATACGAATACAATAATGCTTGATTCCTCTGATCTGTATCCTAAGGGAAGCATAATTCTCAGCGGAATGAAAACAATAAACGAAAGTAAGCTCCAGGAAGCTATATCTGCCGGAGCGGCTATGACCTTTGCAGTAAACGGTCCTCTTACTCATGTTTTTGAAACAATAGTAAGACAGTCAAAATATAAGCTGCCGGACTTTGACAGTGTATCATATGATGACGAAATGGGTTTATCCGGCTGGTCAAACGGCAACAGAATCCTAATCGGAAGAAGAGAGCTTTTTGAAAAGCACAATATCAGACTTCCTGATGAATCTGTCGAAACGAAATACCGCAAACGAGGCAATGAGATCGCCTATATTTCCGTAGGCGGTGAGCTTGCGGTAATGTTCATACTTACATACAAGGCAGACAGAGCTATTGCACAGTCACTCAGGAACCTTGAGGACAGCGGTGTAAGCTTTGTCATCAGGACTATTGATCCTAATATAACCCAGCAGCATGTTGCAGAAAAATTCAGTCTTTATCCCCGATGCATAAAGATTCTGCCTACAGGTCTTGGCATGATATGTCACGACGAGCTTTCGGCAAAGGAAAAGACTTCACGAGCATATCTTGTGACAAACGGAAAGCTTTCGTCCTTTGCAAACGCTGTTGCAGGCTGTATAAGAATTAAATCTACTGTAACGATAGCAAAGATAGTTCAGTATCTTGCAATTATAATCGGATTTATTCTTGTTACTGTAATATCGTTCATATCTGGATTCGCAAAACTTGGAAGCTTTGAGCTTCTGATCTATACAGGTTTCTGGTGTGCTGCATTGATTGCAGTATCAATAGGAGCAAGAAAACTATCATAAAGGCATATATATACATTATATGTCAGAATAGAAAGGTTGATAAATAATGAAGGTTGCACCGTCACTTCTTAGCTGTAATTTTGCTGAAATAGGAAATGAGATAATACGTGTTGACAAGGCAGGTGCTGATCTTATACATCTTGATGTAATGGATGGCCATTTTGTTCCTAACCTGACAATAGGTCCCGGTATTATAAAAGCTGTACGTTCATATACGAAGCTGCCTTTTGATGTGCATCTGATGATAGATTATCCCCTTGATTATATTGAAGCATTTGCAGATGCAGGAGCGGATATAATAACTTTTCATTTAGAGGCAAAATCTGATCCGATTGCAACGATAGAGAAGATAAGAAGCCTCGGCATAAAGCCTGGTGTTGTTATAAAGCCTGGTACACCTGCACAGGCTGTATTTCCTTATCTCGATAAGGTGTATATGGTGCTTGTTATGACAGTTGAGCCGGGTTTCGGCGGACAGGCATTCATGGAGGATATGATGCCTAAGATCACCCAGATCAAGAATGAGATAAAATCAAGAGGTCTTGATGTTCTGGTTGAGGCTGACGGAGGAATCTCTGAAAAAACAGCAGCACAAGCTTCCCGGGCAGGAACGGATATATGCGTATCCGGAACAGGAGTTTTCAAAGCAGCAGATACAGCGCTTGCGATAAAAGCACTCAAAGAGGCATAAAGAAAAGTACTAGGATATTATTGTGTTAATAAAGATATTGTTATTCATTACAGCAGCTCAGTGGAAAAACCACCTGGGCTGCTGTTTGTTTTTGAATGGGATTATATGTTATCTGCTGATATTGGCTCTTGACAATTTATTGTATATGAATGTATAATATTCCAATTACGAATAATCAATTATAATTATTTTATGCATATTATATAAAAAACTTTATTATTATTCTAAAAATACGACGAAATTGCAAAAAGCTATATACAAATTGATAATATCAGTGTATAATGTAAGTTAGATTATTTTCGGATTTTTGTGTATTTTCACACGACAGTTATTGTTGTTGAATAGTTTCACACCGACAAAGCATCTTATCTGTGCTTAGTTATATTAAATAATGGTGAAAATACCACTTTTGTGCAGAAATTCCTTGTTTTTTCTGATGATCCTGAGGGGTCAGGCTGAAAAAGATCCAAAAGGGAGTGTTTATTTTGAAAAAAATGCTTGTAGCTGATAATATCGAAATGAATAAATCTATTATTCATGAAATATTTTCATCGCAATATGAAATAATACAGACTTCAGGCAGTGAGCTTGCATTCAAGTTTCTTACACAGTATAAGAATTCCATTTCGATAATTCTGATTAATGAAAGTATAGCCAGGGGATTCAGCAATGATACCGTAAAAACTCTTTCAAATCTGAAGATATTTGAAAATGTACCGGTCATACTGATTCTCAATAAGGAAAACTCACGCATGAAGGCTGTTAATATTGATCTGCCTTTCAGCGATGTTATTGCGTCACCTGTTAATCCGTTTGTATTACAGAAAAGGGTAGCCAACCTTGTTGAACTGTATTCCCATAAATCCGATCTGGAGGAGCTTGTTGAAAAACAGACAGCTAAGATATTATCACAGAATAAAGCTCTAAAAATTCAGCAGAGAAAGATAAATACAATAAATAACGATATGCTTGATACACTGAGTACAGTTATCGAGTACCGTGATGTTGAATCCGGCAGACATATTCACAGGATAAAGAAATTCACCGAAGTAATGCTCAGAGAGCTGGCTGTCCGTTATCCAAAATATAATATGAATGAAGAAAAGATAAACCTTATCGCTTCAGCATCATCACTCCACGATATTGGAAAAATAGCTATTCCCGATTCTATTCTGCTCAGCCCGAGAAGACTTACATATGATGAATTCAAGATCATGAAGGAGCATACAATAAAAGGTTGTGATCTTCTAAATCAGCTCGACAGTGTTGAGAGAAATGAATACTTTACCTACTGTTATGATATTTGCAGATATCACCATGAGAAATATGACGGAATGGGTTATCCTGACGGATTGAAAGGAGATAGAATTCCTGTGTGGGCACAGGTAGTTTCCGTTGCAGACTGCTATGATGCTCTTACTAGTGACCGTCCATATAAGGCGGCTTTCTCCCACGAGCAGGCTGTGGAAATGATAAGAACAGGAGCCTGCGGAGCTTTTTCTGATGAAATGATGGACTGCTTCTCTGCTTCTCTGAAAGAATTCAAAAAACTTGCAGCGGAATATGCAGACGTTAATCATGTTGACAGCAGCGTTGCCAAGGGCGATGAAAAACGAATTAAAGAGGATGAGGAAAAAACCAGTACCAATAAGGATATCTACAGAAAGATGGATAGAGATGACCTTATCCGAACTATTGAAAACCAGAAGCTTGAAATGCTTGAAACCAAGCGCAAGGATAACGAGATACTAAACAGGATATCCGATTTTGTTTTTGAATTTGACCTGCTTAAGGATATTGAGGAAGAAAGGAAGGGAAGCTTCAATACTCTGTTTGGCTATGAGCCAAAGAATTACGGGGAAGCTATCATGCTTTTCGGAGATATTGTTGCCGATGAATATAAAAATAAATTTCACAGAACTTTCCGCCTTGATAATATTAAAAAGGAATTTGACAAGGGCAATGAAAGAATTATACTTGAATGTCCTATGAAATTAGGCGGGGATATTTATGTAGCTGTGAGGTGCACAGGTGTTCCCGTAAAGGAAGAAGATAAAATAGTAAAGATTTTCATGAGTATACAAACTCTTAATTTCAGCAATGTTACAGCCGGACTTGGTGAAATTGATACGGACAGAGATCCTGTTACCGGACTTTGGAATTTTAACGGCCTCAGGAATGAGATCGAAGATTTTCTTGGACATACCGGTAAAAAGGGAACTCATATACTTATGCTTATTGATATTGACGGGTTCCGCTCTATTAACCGTCAGACAGGATACCGATTCGGCAATGAGATACTGAAGGATATAGGTGAGGTACTCAGACAGCAGTTTACAGACAGCAATATAATCGGCAGGGTAGAGGACGATAATTTTATCGTGTTTGTAAAGGATTGTCCCGACCGAGAGGAAAACCTTGCAGTGGTAGACAATATTTTCAGAAAACTGCATAAGACATATACATTCAACGAAAAAACATACCCCGAGCTTACTACATGTATTGGTGTAAGCGATTATCCAAGACACGGCAGTAGCTTTGAGGAGCTTTTTGAGGGGGCAACAAAGGCTGTTGATATTGCAAAGATAAACGGAAAGAATATGTACCTGTTCTATAACGATAATATGCGTGAAAGCTGGGAACTGAGTACATATAATACCGAAAGAGAATTAGACAAGAATGTAATTGATTTTGAAAGATTCTTTATTCCTGTTAAGGACAGTATTACCGGCACGGTAGTATCATACGAAATTATTGAAAATTCCGCTGGGACAGATGATTCTTTCGATTTTGATGAAATATATTCTTCACTCTATGGAAACAGTAATATTACGGCCGTAAGTCTGAACAGTCTCAGAAGAATATTCTCTGTAATCTATGATTTTCAGAAAAAGAATCTTTCTCTGCCCGTATTCACGGTTACTACAATGTTCAACGGTTCTGACGGGGATATTGTAATTAAGGCAATGCAGGAAATCCTTAATCATTATCCTATAGACTGTTCAAGGGTTTGTATCAATGTAACTCAGGACATGCTTTCAGGCATGGATATGCGTCAGGTGGCGGAGCTTACAGATTATCTGCGTAGCTGCGGCTTTGAAATAGGTGTTTACAATGTCGGACTTAATTCCATAAACACAAAGGTTTTCACAAAACATCTTTTCAGCCGTATTACTTTCGCAACATCCTTTATTTGCGATATTTCAGAAGGTCTTATTCCGTTGGAGATTCTGGTATACCTTATAGATTGCTTCACCGGACTGGGAGCATATACTTATCTTCCGCTTGATACCGATGAAGAAATCGTTAAACTAATAATAAAGAGTTGTGATCTTCCGTTTGGAGTGCATACCCATGAATTCTTAAGCTCAGATGAGTTCCTTCGTTCGATAGATATGGAAACAGGGGATGAGCAGGCTGATCTGCTTGCACTTGAAGCAGGAAATCCGTCATCACTTGTTATGAGTGACAGACTTTATGATGAAATACTAGAGCAGACAAGATCATTTATATTTGAATGGATACCAAGACTTGATACAGTCAAGTTTTCAGGATCATTTGAAAAGATGTACGGTTATACACCCAGTGGTTTTGAATTCATAAAGAATATAAGAAGTTCAAGCCTTCTTCATTCTGATGATATCAAGAAATTCCTTGAAAAGATAAATATTTCCCGTTCAGAAAGTACGGATACAGAATGTCTGATCAGGATATATAACTCAAAGACAGACGGTTATGTCTGGAACAGAGTTCACTTTGTATCTATCAGAAATTCAGCTGGTGTTCCTACAAAGATCATGGCAGTTTGTGCGGATGTATCTGAGGAAAGACTCACCCTTAACGATAATGAACAGAGGAAGGACAGAACCGACTTTATTACTAACCTTTATAACAAGACAGCTGCTGAAAATAAGATAAAGAGCTTTCTGTATGACGAAGGCGCATCAGGACATCATGCACTGCTTGTTGTTGATCTGGTGGGCTTCAGCAATATGGAAAAAGAATTCGGAAAACCATTTACCAATGCTGTTTTACGTGAATCGGCAGCTTCTATTCGCGAGCTATTCAGAGATTCTGATATTATAGGCAGGATTAACGGTTCACAGTTCATTATCTTTGTAAAAGGACTCAGCAGGAAGGAGATTCTCCTTGAAAAAGCAGATGTAATAATTTCAAATCTCAGCGGTACTTATCAGAACGATAAGGGGGAGATGTCAGTTTCTGCAAAGGTTGGTATCAGCCTGTTTCCACTTGACGGTCAGTCCTATGAAGAACTGTATGAATCTGCGATAAAAGCGCTGTATTATTCAAAGCACAGTGTTACTAATGGTGCAACCTTTGCGTTTGAGGGTACAAAACCTGCACTGCCTATCCAGGGTACTATGTAATAACAATACACTTTCGCCTGACAGTATCGGACAAAACGAAATGCTCCAGATAAATTAAGGTTCTGTCTCAATATAATAAAGCATCATACGTCATAATAACAAAAAGTCGATGAATATTTTGGTTCATCGACTTTTTTATTTGTCAGGGAGTTATTTAATTCCGCTTTTTGCACTGCTGCCATTTGAAAAGGCAGGCGAAACTTTTTAAATGCGACAGCCCCTTTGTGTAATACTGATT
>ONDB01000152.1 GCA_900316485.1 uncultured Eubacteriales bacterium | reverse complement strand
GATAGTGGAGGTGATAAAGTGCTTTTTGAGGAACTCTATGAAGAAAACTACAAAATAGTTTATGGATATTTATTTTCACTTTCAAAAAACGAAACCATATCAGAAGACCTTACTTCTGAAACATTTCTAAAAGCCTTTGCTAAAATCTCTGCTTTTAAGGGGGACAGTAAAATATCCACTTGGTTGTGTCAGATCGCAAATAATGAATACCTGCAATATCTCCGTAAGCAAAAAAAATCAGAACCAATTGAAGAACATACCGATATTGAAGCACCTGAACGAATTGAGGAAGTTGTGCAGGATAAATCAATGGCAATTACCATACATAAGCTGCTGCATGATTTGGAAGAGCCCTATAAGGAAGTGTTCATTCTGAAAGTCTTTGCTGAATTGAACTATAAGGATATTGCCTGCGTTCTAAATAAATCAGAAACATGGGCAAGAGTAACTTATTATCGTGCGAGAATCAAAATTATAGAAAGATTAGGTGAAACAAATGAAAAATGACTGCAGTGTAGTTAAAGATCTTATTCCATTTTATGCCGAAGGACTTGTTAGTATAGAAACGAAAGAGTTTATTGACGATCATTGCAAAAGCTGTGAAAAATGCAGAATACTTTTAAAAAAACTTGCAGAATCCCCTGAAAAACAGGAAATAAATGACACTAAAAAAGAAAAAATATGGAGTGAAATAGCAACCAAAGAACAAAAGAGGAAAAAAAAGAAGTATCTGACTTTATCACTCACATTAGTAATATTGGTAACATTGGTAGTACTTGGCTTTATTTTTTTACCTAAACCTTTACAAAAAATCTATTACGAAAATCAAGTCACACAATATGACTTTACTTTTACTGAACAGACTTTAGCTAAAACTGGTTTTACTGAAAACGATATTCATGCCGCATCGGAAGCAGTAAATAAGTTTTTTGAAGAACATACGGATGATCGAAAACTGCTTCGTCTTGCCTATGATGAGGAAGAAACAACAGATGAGAACAAAACAGTTTATAATCCGAATCATGCGGATGCTATTGTCTTTATTGGTGACTACTATTTTTTTGATGATCCTGTTGCTGGCGATGGGAGTCGTTTAAGAACTTACTGGAGATGGTTTGTAAAAAAAGATAGTAACGGTGAATGGAAAATCATCGATCAAGGGGTATGCTGATTCTGTTAAAGACCAATATATAAAAACAGGGAATACAAGGTATTCTCAAAGTTTATGGCAGCGTAAAAATATCCCCTCCGCCGTGAGTAATTCATAGCGGAGGGGATATTTAAAATGGAAATTTATTTTTTCTTCTGGAATTATTGTTTTTATTATCGCTTACTGCTACTATCTGTAATGCTTTCTATAATTTTTTAAAGTAATGGATATGATTGATATCGAGAAAGCCATTAAAGCTACTAAAAACATAACTGAAGCACTCATACCACTTTCTCCTGTAGCATAGAATTCGGGAACAGAGGGTGAGGGATTATTATCCTGTATATTGTCAGCGGAAGCCTTATCATGTGCTTTTTCACTTTCAGACGATACGATTACAGATGCATCAGTTTCTTTTTCAGGCTTGTCGGTCGGTTTTTCGGCAGGCTTTTCTGTTGGCACGTCAACCGGTTTATCAGTTGGTTCATTGGTCGGCTCGTCGGTCGGTTCGTCAGTGGGTTCATTTGTCGGTTCGTCGCCGGGATCCTTTGTCAGTGCGGGAATAATAACGCTGCTGTGGTCTGATATTTCCATCGTACCGGCAGCATCACTATACCATTTTCCGCAGACTGAGCATATATAATATGCTTTATTGCCGTCCCTGCCGATGTCAGGAGAGGCGGCAGGAACATATTCAAATCCTGTATGGGGACAGGATATCAATATCGCTTTGATGGGATAATTATCAATAAGCACATCATCTATACCATTGACTAAATATTCACCCCAACCATCGTTCACTACACTTTCATAGGTAAGCTCACGAACCTGATCTGCAACACTGCTGAAATCATACCATTCGCCGTTTATACAGTAAAAGCTTTCTCCGGGATTTATAACAGCAGAAGCTTTGAGTCCAGATGCTGAATTATAATTGATAAGGAACGGGAATGTATATGCGTATATTGTAATAGCATTTCCGTCTTCATCCTGGTCAATCAGGGTCTGTTTTATGATCACCGAATAAGTATCACCTTTTTCAAGAAAATATTGTTTGTCAAGCTTTATGGTCTTGTAGCCCCATGTATCAAATTCCTTTTTTCCGCTTTCAATAAGTGTTCCGGAATCGGGAGTATCTTCAGGATTTTTATATATTTCATAATGCACTGTGGTATCGGGATATATCACCGTTGTTGATATCCAACCCAAAAGGGCTTCGTCATAAGCTTCAAAAACATTGGCTGTTATGAATTCGTCCGTATAGGCACTGCAATTTAACTCGCTGTAAAACAGATAATCATACTGTGCATAGGTTCTTGCACAGTCCGGTGTAT
Source organism: uncultured Eubacteriales bacterium (assembly GCA_900316485.1). GTDB lineage: Bacteria > Bacillota > Clostridia > Oscillospirales > Acutalibacteraceae > UBA1213. Next base: position 2,135 of record ONDB01000152.1, on the reverse strand, counting down.
CCTCCTTTCCGTAGAATTCCAGTGTATAGGGAGATGTAAGGCTTATGTCATAATAGGAGATATAGAAATATCCGCTGTTTTCAAAGCCCCAATCGCTGTAATTCGGATCCGAGGGGTCGCAATCGCATGTTCCCCAACTGTTCTTGACAAGGAAAGCACCGTTTTCCGGAGGAGTACTGCCCTCGACCGTCTGACCTTTGAATTCTCTTGTGAAATATTCTTTCGGGTAATTATCATCATAGCCGATGATAGTTACAGCGTGATTTGTGTTATATTCACCAGAATAATATTGTGCCCAATGGTCAAAATTGATGATACAATCTTCCTTCAGGTCATCGTCATCAGGCTGGCTTCTGTCGGCAAATATGGTGATGCCTACTGCGTGTCCGTTTGCTATCTCATTCTTTATAGAAAACAAGCCTTCCTCACTAAATTCATAGCCGTCCTCGCCGTAATGCGCAGGAGAATCAAGGAGCTTTATCTCCTTCGGGAATAATGACATCTCCGTCTGACGATAGGCAGCACCATCGGGTATAGACCAGTCGTCAACGGGAGAATAACAGGGGTATTTGAATGTCCTGTCATACAGTTTTTTGCCCTCGACCCAGTTTTCTTCAAACCACTCCTCGAATTCATCGGCACTATTTATCTTTCCCTCTTCTATAAGCTCATCAATACTGTACTTATTTCGGAGATAATAGAATTCCCTTCTCATGGCGGCTCGCTCTTCGCCCTCACTGATGTCATTGTTTCTCCATCTGTTCACTCCCCCGTAGGCATACGGCGCAGTACCGTTCACTTCTACATCCTCATTCATCAGACCGAAGCCTGCCATCAGAAGATTTGCCGCTCTCTCGGGAAATCCCCCCATATCATAAAGTGAATTCATATATTCCATGGCGAGATCATCCGCATAACAGCCCTCACCGACCTGAGAAGCAAGGTAACCATCTCCCTGCTCACCTTCAAGCTCGGTTATGTGGCGATACATATACCACGCAAGGTACTTTTCCGAGAGGTTGATCTGTTTGTTTTCTTCTCCGGCAGGAACACCAAGATCGTTATCGAAAAGATAACATTCCTCGGCAACAGAAGCCAGCGCAAAAGCCCAGCACGTTCCGAAGGGATTCTGGAATTTAACGGGGGTAACATAGTTCTTCCCGTCAAAGTCACGCAGATCGACCTTTCTGGGCAGATAAGTGCTGTCATCCTCTATCATACTCAGCATTACATATGTATCATAGTATTCGTCATAAAGACCGAGGCAGGCATCCATTCCGGCATTAGGACTGAACGATTTATCTATGACCTTTTCCCATGAGCCGTATTTTTCATAAAGCTCATCGGGCAGAGGTCCTTCCTCGTGTCCGTATTTTTCCAGATTTCTTTCTTTAAGAACAGCAAGTCCTTCCGGATCATCGGCATAAGCCTCAAGACGTATCTCGTTTCGTCTTTTGCTGACGGCACGGGCTATTTCTTCTGTGCTTTTGCCTTCATAGGTCATTGTATTGAGAAGTGAATACATCGAGTCTATGCTTTCGTGATATGCAATACGTTCCCGACGCCAGCTATCTACACTTTCCGGATCAGTCCAGTCATACGAAGCATATTGCTTCAGGCTGCCCGTATCATTCGGACGAAAACCATATACAGCAGTATTGTCCTCAGTTATATCGTTCATTGCAGAAGCGTTCAACCTTGGATCGTGTTCATACACGAATATTTCAGCTGCATTGACATATATACTGAAGCATTCAGTTGTTACTGCTCCTATACCGAATAGTAAAGATAGGATGATTAAAACTGAAAGTATTTTGTTTGTAGTTGATCTCATACTTCATACTCCTTTTTAGTACGGTTAATCGCATTATAGCAATTTGATCAAATCTTTTCAATAGTTATGCACAAAATAATATAATATTTCGGGTAGTGCATTTGAATTGTAAAGACCTTTTTTAGCCATATTGTTAAAAAAATCCTCCGCCGTGAACAATTCATAGCGGAGGGGATTTATCATTTTAAGTAAAACAGGAACCAGTTCCTATTTAAAAAAGGGGAACTGGTTCCCCTTTTTGAGAGAAACCAAATATGTAAGAATTATCTTTTTTCAGCCTGTGAAATGACAGTTTTTCTAT